>DAIDAO010000049.1 GCA_027310575.1 bacterium
GAAAAACAAGGAGGTGAGGGTAACCCGTTTTAGTACGAGGTACCCTCGGTTGTAGATTCGGCGGACGGCAGGGTGGCTGGAATTTCCGGAAACTTCTCTTTCATCCGGGTTTCAGCTACTGCGGAGGCCTCGGCAAGGATCTTCTCTGCGTCCTCGTTGGCCGCTTCGAAGTTCAGCGAGTATCCACCAACAGTCCCTGCGTCTACCAGGATGCTACTCAGCAGACCAGAGATCTCACCGATCTCGCTCTCCGCCTCAGGCAGCACGCCCACCAAGCCTTGCTTGACGTTGCGTATCACTGCCATCGCCGGAGTCAAGGTGACTACGATGTCGCCCAGTTCCGTGATCGTGTTGAGTCTGAGCACTATCTGCTCCAGAGCGAGCTTTGCCTGTGTGACCATCTTGTTCATCTTTCTGATCTCGGCAAGCTCGTTCGCGAAGACAGACGCGTGCTGTGTGTCGTGCTTCTGTAGAGAGCTCACGACCTTTGCGAAGATCGAGTTGTCCCTCTCTCTGAGTTTTGTGGATGTGGAGTCGAGTTTGGCTACTTGGACCTGGATTTGTCGGACTGCGAGGTCGAGTCTTGGCTTAAGTGGACCGGGATTCCTTACGGAGTCGCGGACCCTGTCGGCCATACCCTGGCTGTTTTGCTTTTCCCATTTACCTGCGAACGCAGACATGGATAGCTTCGAATATCACGCGGTCTCATATTCCCTAAGTGGAGGGTAGTATAATGTTCTTCACAACCGCATTAAGATTTGTTATTTTTGACCGAGGCTCGACCTTAACGTTTTATCACGAACTCGCCCTGCAGCTGCGCGGATGCGGAAGCTCGCTGTCATCTCCGACATACACGGGAACTTGGAGGCGCTCGACTCGGTGCTCGCCCAGCTGAAGGGCCTGGAGATCATCTGCCTCGGAGACTTCGTGGACTACGGCGCCGAGCCGAACGAGGTGATAGAGAGGATAAGGGGGACTGGGGCGAGGTCGATAATCGGCAACCACGACGCAGCCGCGCTGTCCGGGGACACGTCGATGTTCAACGCGAAGGCCGCGATGTCTTCGATGTGGACCAGGACGAAGCTGACGGACGAGAGCAGGGCCTTCCTTGAAGGGCTCCCGGAGGAGATGCGGGTCGACCTTGACGGAGTCGGGTTCTACTTCACGCACGGGAGCCCCGACGACCGCCTCTGGGAGTACATCGACCCGAGGACCGACGAGGGCATCATGGGTCACTTCCTCGATAAGCTCGGCGTCCAGGCGATGGGGCTCGGCCACACCCACCTCCCGTACGTGTGGAGGGACGGGAACAGGGTCGTCTTCAACCCCGGGTCGGTCGGGCAGCCGAGGGACGGAGACTGGAGGGCTTCGTACGCGCTGGTCTCGGTGGACCGCGCCGAGGTGGGGGTGCAGATAGGGAGGGCCGAGTACGACGTGGAGGGGGCCGCTTCAAAGATCAGGGCCGCCGGGCTCCCCGGCTCGCACGCCGAGAGGCTGGGTACGGGAAGCTAAAATAATCCTGTTTGGGGACGCGTTGGTGGCTTGAGTGGTCCCAAGATTAGCCCGGCGTTATAGAAAGCCCCGGCCACTCGGCACAGCGTACGACTGGAAGTCGATAGAGGAGAAGGTCAGGAGGTTCTACGAGAAGCCCAGCGTGCGACTGAGGATAGCGAAGGCGGTAGCGAAGAGCAGGCCCGTCGGCTACGTCGAAGGCCCGCCGACGCTCAACAACCAGCCGCACATCGGGCACGTCCGCGGCAGGATGATGAAGGACCTGTGGTACAGGTTCAGGACCCTGCAAGGGGAGAACATAGTGTTCAGGGGCGGGTGGGACACTCAGGGGCTCCCCGTAGAGCTGCAGGCAGAGATGGAGCTCGGGCTTTCGGGGAACAAGTGGGAGGACCTCGAGAAGGTCGGGGTCGACAAGCTCGTCGCGAAGTGCAAGGAGATCATAGCGAAGTACAAGCTCGAGTGGGAGGAGGCGGACCGCCTCCTCGGGCTCATGATAGACCACGACAGGGCGTACATGACGTACCGCGACTCCTACATCGAGAGGGAGTGGTCGTACCTGGAGACCGCATGGGGTAAGGGCCTCCTCGGCGAGGGGTTCAAGGTCGTCCCCTACTGCCCCGAGTGCCAGACCGCGCTCAGCGCGGGGGAGGTGAGCCTCGGGGGGTACGAGAAGCTCGAGGACCCCAGCCTGTACTACAAGGCGAAGACCGAGGACGGGGCCTACCTCGTCCTCTGGACGACGATGCCGTTCACGGTGGTGACAGACGAGCTGGTCGGGGTGAAGCCCGACTCCGAATACGAGTACGTGGCTGTGGGCCCGGAGACCTGGATCGTGGACGCGGGGAGGAAGGAAGCGATAGCCAAGGAGCTCGGCGTCGCGTTCGGGGGGACGACGAGGAGGGTGAGGGGGGCTGAGCTCGAGGGGCTGAGGTACGAGCACCCGCTGCTGGACCAGATACCCGGCCTCCGAGGTCCCGAGTTCGCCGGGAAGGTGCACAGGGTGGTGGCCGAGGACTACGTCGACGTCACGACGGGCACCGGCCTGGTCCACATGTCGCCGGCGAACGGCGAAGAGGACTTCGCGGTGGCGCAGAAGCGCGGGCTCCCGGTCTTCGCTCCGTTCGACGACAGGGTGAAGTTCACCGAGGGGGCGGGGAGGTTCGCCGGGCTCTTCGCGCGCGACGCTGACGCCGCCGTCATCGACGCCCTCAGGGAGAAGGGGGCGCTCGTGTACGCCGGGAAGATAGTCCACGACTACCCGGTCTGCTGGAGGTCGGACGACAGGCTGGTCTGGCTGGCCAGGCGGGAGTACTTCTACTGGGTCGACAAGATACGCGCGGACGTGGGTAGGGCGGCGGAGAAGGTCGAGTACTTCTTCGACGGCCCCAAGAACAGGTTCCTCTCCGGGCTGGCAGAGTCCCCCCCGTGGTGCGTGACGAGGGAGAGGGTGTGGGGGAACCCGCTCCCGATCTGGGTCTGCGAGAAGTGCGGGGCGAAGACGGCTGCGTTCTCGCGGAAGGAGATAGTCAGGCAGGCCGTCGAGCTCCCGGACGGCCCGAAGTTCGAGCTGCACAGGCCGTGGATGGACAGGGTCGTGCTCAGGTGCAGGGAGTGCGGTGGAAGGGCATACAGGGAGCCGTTCGTCCTCGACACGTGGCACAACAGCGGGGCGGCCCCGTACGCTTCCTTCACAGACGAGGAGTTCGCCAAGCTGGTCCCGGTGGGGTTCCTGACCGAGGGGATAGACCAGACGAGGGGATGGGCGTACACCCTCCTGCTCCTCAACGTGATCAGGTCCGGGAGGCCGCAGGCGCCGTACAGGAAGTTCCTCTTCCAGGGGCACGTCCTGGACGAGAAGGGGGAGAAGATGAGCAAGAGCCTCGGGAACTTCATCGGGGGGCTCGACGTCCTCAGGAACTACTCGGTCGACGCGTCAAGGCTCTACATCCTCTCCAAGGCGTCCCCCGAGGACTCCGTCAGCGTGAGCCTGAAGGAGATAACCGGGAGGCCGTACCAGGTCCTCAACACGCTCTATCACCTCCACGTCTACCTGCAGCAGAACGGCGCCGTCGATGGGTACGATGCAGGGAAGCACACGGTCGCGTGGGCGTCGAAGAGGAAGCACCTCACGCTCGTGGACAGGTGGCTCCTGGCGAAGCTGGCCCGGACGAAGCGCGAAGTCATGGCTGCGTACGGCGGGGCGAGGTTCAACGAGGCGGCCAAGGGCGTGGAGGAGCTGGTGATCAACCATCTCAGCCAGACCTACGTCAGGCTCGTGAGGAACGAGCTCTGGAAGGACGACCCGAAGGAGCGGGGGAGGAGGCTGGCGGTCTACGCCGTCCTGGGCGAAGGGCTGAGGGCAGCGGACGAACTGCTGCACCCGATCTCCCCCTTCGTGACCGAAATGCTGTACCAGGAGGTCTTCGCCAGGCAGGGTTGGACGGAGCCGCTGCTGGCAGCCGGGATGGGGAGGCTCGAGGCGGCCGCGTCGAAGACGGCAGAGGAGACTGTCGACTTCGCGCTCCTGGTAGAGGAGGCGTGCAACTCCGCGAGGGAGAAGGCGAAGCTGAAGCGGCGCTGGCCGCTCAGGGAGGCGCAGCTCCTCGTCCGGCCGTCGTCCGCCGGAGTCGCGAAGAGCGCGAGGAACACAGTCTCGCTCCTCTGCAACGTCAAGAAGGCCGGGGTCGAGACGAGCGCCGCCAGGTTCCCAGCCACGTTCCGGCTGGCCCCCAACACGTCGCGGGTGGGCGCGCTCTTCAAGGAGAGGACAAGGGACGTGCTGGCGTCGATCAGGCCCCTGGAAGGGAGGGCAGCGCTGCAGGCTTTCTGGTCCGGCAGGCCCGTCCGCGTAGGCTCGTTCGAGGTCCCGCTGTCCGTGTTCGAGCTCGCAGCCGCGCCCAAAGAGGGGTACGAAGTAGCCGAGAAGGGAGGGGTATTCGTGGCGCTGCCGAAGGGGAGGGACCAGAAGCTGGTCGCAGAGGGGCTGGTCAGGGACCTGGCGAGGAGGCTGCAGGCGCTGAGGAAGGAGAAGGGGTTCCTGCCCACAGCCATCCTCGGGTCTGCGTCTGTGGCCGGCCTGGAGAACGAGGACGTCGAGCTCCTGAAGCCGTTGCTCAGGGAGATGGCGTTCCTCGTCCGCGTGAGGAGGGTGGAGCTGAGTGCGGAGAAGCAGGGGACGGCAGGGTGGTCGGAGTCGGACCTAGACGGAAGGCCGATCTACATGAAGGTAGGCTGACGTCCCGGATTCGGGCACGGTCGACTCTTCCTCCTTCTTGATCCAGGCGAACCTGACGCTGAGCCAGTACCGCAGGAGGGACGCAGCCCCGATGCCGGCCAGGTTCGACACGGCGTAGTGGATGCCGAGGTAAGCGGTGCCAGCGTAGAGGATGGCCAAGTTCACGAGGAGCCCTATCAGCATGAGGCCGTTGAACTTCAGCAGCCGGACCGCCATGTGGCCGTGCCTCCTGTCGCGGAAGGTCCAGAAATCGTTGAGGGCGAAGTTCGAGACGATCGATATCTCGATCGCGACCGCGCTCGCGTAGACGTAGTAGAGCCCCCCAAGGGCGAGGAGGACGAGCGCCCCTTCGTTGACTACGACCCCCGACAGGCCGACCAGGTTGAACTTGATGAAGCTCCGCCAGTAATCGAGAGTGAGAAGCGCATGGGCGTCCATCCTGTCAAGACCTCGGATGGGCTCCGGCCCGCCGATGCCGCATATTTAACGGGGCCTAGACCTCGTAGTCAGAGAGGGTCGACTGGTAGGCGGCAAGGGGCCGGGCCGAGAACCCCATCTTCTTGAGGTCCCGTGCGAATTCGGCCGCGAAGCCATGGACTGTGTACACCATCTCGGGGGAGACGGACTGCACCAGGTCGAGCAGTTCCTGGTAGTCGCAGTGGTCGCTCAGCGGGAAAGAGTAGTCCGCGCCCATCATGTACTTGTACCCTGAGCCCATCGCCCATCCGCTGAACGCGACCAGGACCGCCCCGTACTTCTTCTTCAGGTGCGCCATCAGCCTGCTCCGCCCGCTGGCCATGGGGCTCACCATCAGCCAGGGGCCGTGCGGGAGCCGGTCCATGTCCTCGGAGGGGTCGAACCTCTTCCCTGCCTTCAGCGGGACGCCATGCTCCATGTGTATCCTGTTCATCTCCGCCACGGCCTCGTGGTAGAAGATCGGGTCCCAGCTTGAGAAGTAGTAGGAGAGGAGCTGCGCCTTGCCGAGGGGATAGCCCATGAGCACGACAGGGTTCCCCCGGTCGTACGCGGAAGAGATCAGGCTGTTGACCTCCTTGACCAGCTTGGCGGTCGAAGGGAAGACGTAGTCGGGGGTCCCGTACGTGGTCTCCATGACCAGGATCCTCGCCTGCCTCGTCTTGCACTTGCCCAGGAAGGCCCGGGCCCTCCCCGAAGCGTCCCCCGTGTAGTAGACCTCGTCCCCTATCCTGATGGCTCGCGACCCCAAGATATGCCCCGAGTCGAGGAGCTCGACCCCCTCGGCCGCTTCGACCGTGTCGCCGAGGTCATAGCCGCGCGCCTTCGCGAGCTCGTTCGTCACGGAGGAGGCGATGATCCTTTCGCTCTTCGACGGCGTGTGCATGTGGTCGATGTGCGCGTGGGAGACGAAGGTGTAGTCGGCGCGCACGCGCGTGTGGGGGTCGAGGACGTAGCGGGTCTTGCTCATGTCCACCTGGATCCCTCCGTTGGCAGTGACGCTCGCCCCGCCCAAGATGGGGCGCCGAGCGCGGCGCGCGCTTTTAAGCGCTTGAGATGCGGAAGACCTTCCACTCGCTCGCCTCGAGCGACGCGTCGAAGGTCATAGCGGGCGCGACCCTGAGGGTCCCGGCCTTGCTCCACGTCCCTTTCGCCGGGTCGTAGACCTCGAGGGGCGTGCTGAGGCGCTTGGCGAGGTCCGCACCCCGCGGAGGCAGGGTCACGGTGAACCTGGAGGGGGCCGCCGTGCCGTTGCCGAGGCACACGATCTGCCCGGGCGAATGGTAGCTGACCCCGAAGACCCCCTTCGGCATGTCGAGCCGCTCGAACTTCGCGTACTTCTCCCCGAGCTTCGAGGCGACCCTCCCCCCTGCGAAGAAGAGATGAGGCTTGCCCGCGCTCCTTCCGAGGAACGCAGAGAAGGGTTCCCCAGCCCAGAGGTCGCAGGCCGCGACCCAGGCGAGCCCAGACGAAGCCGCGGGCGACAGCGAAGCGCCGTCCGTGCCGACCGCGAAGCCGAGCTCCCCTTCCAGCAACGCCTCGAGGAAGCGCGCCGCAGCCACAGGGTCGGTCTCGTCCCCGTGGATCGTGCGACCGCCGGCGTCCACCCAGGCCGGGAACTCGCCCGGGGACCCGCCCAGGCGGACCGAATCGTCTGTGACCAGCCGCCCGACCTTCCCGAGGGTCAGGCTGCCTATTCCGGAGAGCCCAGACCTGTAGCAGGTGACTGCGTGAGCAAGGGTCGCGCGGGTCCAGACCCCGCCGAGCTGCCCCATGCCGTATGCGTCGTTGAAGTAGACCTGGTTCGTCGTCGGGACGCACCTGGGGCCGTACGGGGTGTCGAAGTCCTTCTCCAGGAGCCTGTGGGCCGCGGCCTGCTCCGCCGAGGCCATGAACTGGTGCCTGTAGGCAGCCACGACCGCGTCGACAGTGTCGTCGCTCCTGAGCCGCCCCGACGAGTCCCTGCAGAGCGAAAGGTACCCGCGCTCGTCGACGAGCCTCTTCCTGACATGGTCGGTTATCATCTCCGAGCGCTCGCGGTACTTCGCGGCGTCCCCGGACTTCGTGAGCATGCGGCCCAGCTGCGCTGCGCTCGAGAGCGCGCCCGCGACAGCCAGAGAAACCTCAGGCACCTCGCCCGTGGGGTAACCGCTCCCGAGGTGCCTCCGCCACCCCTGAGGGAGCGACGGGTCCGTCACCACAGCGAAGTCCTTCGAGGAAGAGAGGAGGAACCCTGCGAGCTTCTTCACAAGCGGGAAGTGCGCGCGGGCCAGCTTCTTGTCCTGCGCCGCAAGCATGTGGTCGGCTATGGCCGAGAGCATGAGGGCGGTTTCGAGCACGCCGGGCTTCGTAGCGTCCAGGGAGTGCGGCAGCGAGCCGTCCTTGCGGATCGCAGGCTTCGCTTCGCCGATCACCCTCAGCGCGAGGGCCGGGTCGGCGTGTCTGAGCGCTGGGAGCACCTCGAGCCTGTCGAGCAGGTCTGCGGAGAACGCGCCGCCCTCGGTGGCCTGGAACGCCCAGGCCGCGGCTTCTGTCACCTCGCGCTCCGAACATGCGATCGCCGGGGCCGGCGGAGGAGCCTGCCTTTCCCCCGACTGGACCCGGCCGAACTCGACCAGAGCGTCCTCGAGCTTCCCGGGGCTGTAGATGGAGGCGTAAGTGATCTCGCGCGACTCCCCCAAGGAGAGCTCGATCTCATGCGAAGCGATGACAATGACCTGGCCCGACATCCCCGCTGTCCCCTCTGGGAGGTCCCCCGCTGACGCGACCTCCAGGGCCCTCGAGGCGTTGGAGGTCATGTAGTACTTCGAAGGGGAAGGGGACGCGCCGACCACCCTGGCTGAAGGCGGGTCCGACACCTCGTCCATGGCGACGTGGCTCTCCCTGTTGAACGCGTTGACGCCGAGCGAGCCCCAGACGTCAGAGGAGAAGTGGGCCGCGGTCGGGTCGGAGAGCACGAGCGCCCTGAGCTTGACCGGGCTCTGAGAACCGTTCCTCAGCTTCAGCTTCCGGAGGTAGCCGAGGGAGCGGCCGCGGTGGAACTCGAGCGACTGGCTGACTTCGACGCCGTCGAAGATCTTGGCCGCCAGCTGGACCGAACGGGGGCCGAGGCGGACCCCCCAGTCCGGCCTCTGCGCGTGCACGACTATCCCCGCCTGGACCTTGCAGAATGACAGCTGCTCGAAGCCGAAGAGCGCGCGGCGCTCCTGGAGCGAGTAGAACGAGCGGACCGAGCCGTCTGCGTCGACCTTCAGCCTGCACCCGCGGTTCTGGAGGCTCAGGGGGCGCCTGAGACCGGATGACCTCAGCCCCGGGGCCCTTAGAGACTCTACAGTGGCGCCCACGGGCAAGGGAGGCGGTGCCTGCGGATAATATCAGGGGGATTTACCGAAGTTGAGCTAGTGGATTTCGCCGAGTTAACCTCGGGGGGCGCGCTTCCACCTCGTCCCCGAAGGCGTGTCCTCGACCACGATCCCTTCGGCCAGCAGCGCATCCCTGATCCTGTCCGACTCGGCGTAGTCCTTCCTCTTCCTCGCGTCCTCCCTCCTCTCGAGCAGCTCCTTCAGCCTGGGCTCGAGCTCGACCTTGCCGAAGTCGAGGACCCCGAGCACAGAGTCCACCCTCTGCATGGCAGCGAGCAGGCCTTCGGCCGCCCCTCTGCCGAGCCCCCCGGAGTCGATGAGGGTGTTCGCCCTCTTCGCCAGGGTGAACAGGACCGACAGCGCCTTCGGGGTGTTGAGGTCGTCGTCCATCGCCTCCTCGAACCCCTCGAGGAGGGACTTCGCGAGAGAGGAGCCCCCGTCGCCGGGCACGTCCACTGAGCCGAGCCTGTCGACGAACTCGAGGAGCCGGGCGCGCTGGGCCCTTGCCTGCTGCAGGGCCGGGTCCGTCAGGTCGACCGGGTCCCTGTACCTCGAGCCGATGAGGAAGAGCCTGATGGTCATCGGCTCCCAGCCTTCTTTCACCAGGTCGCGCAGATAGACGACGTTGCCTACCGACTTGTGCATCTCCTCCCCCCTGACGTTCAGGAACTCTGAGTGAAGCCAGTAGTTCACGAACTTCTTGCCGGTGGCAGCCTCAGACTGGGCTATCTCGTTCTCGTGGTGCGGGAACCTGTTGTCAAGCCCGCCCGTGTGGATGTCGAACGTCTCGCCCAGGTACTTCATGGACATGGCGGAGCATTCTATGCTCCAGCCTGGGCGCCCCTTCCCCAGCTCCGTCTCCCAGAAGACGTCCCCGTCGTCCGGGTCCCACGCCTTCCAGAGGGCGAAGTCCGCCGCCTCCAGCTTCTCTTCGTAGTGGTCGCTCGAGACCCGGCCAGCAGGCTTGAGCGAGTCCAGCCTGACGCCCGAGAGGGCGCCGTAACGCTTGAACTTCGACACCCGGAAGTAGATCGAACCGTCCGGCGCCCTGTAGGCGAAGCCTCCGTCCAGGAGGGTCTTCACCAGCTTCACCATGTCGGCGATGTGCTCCGTCGCCCTCGGGTACAGCTCGGCTTTCTCGATCCTCAGCGTCGATAGGTCGTCCATGAACGCCGAAGTGTAGAACTCGGTCAGCTCCTTCAGCGGCTTCCCTGTCTGCTTGATCCCCTTGATTATCTTGTCTTCGACGTCTGTGATGTTCATGACCTGGGTGACGCTGTAGCCTTTGAACTTCAGGTACCTTCGCAGCACGTCCTCGAACACGAAGGTCCTGTAGTTCCCGATGTGGGGATAGTTCCAGACGGTCGGGCCGCAGGTGTAGACCTTCACCTCTCCCTTCTTGATGGGCTCGAAGGGCTGGAGCTTCCGTCCGAGGCTGTTGTACAGCTTGAATGCCATGCGGTCGGCGCTGTGGTCTGGGACTTTGAAATAAAAAGGAACGGGAGAAAGATCTACTTCAGCTTACCAATCCTGAAGATGGCCTTGCCGCAGGAGGCGCAGATCCCCTTGATCGCGGGCCTTCCATTCTTCAGTTTGATTTGCTTGGGATTCTTGATCTCCCGATTCTTCTTCTTCTCGTAGACGCAGTATCCGGTTACCACTGCGAGTTGCCTCGGCCCCAATTCGCCGAATTCCGTATTTAAACCCTCGTAACGGGGCTCAAAATGAGGTTTTTTCGGGTCGCATGCCGATTTGGGGGCGATTCAGCATTCCAATGGCAAAGTCCCTTGTGGAACCCCTCCTGATTCTTCAGGATTCGCCACCGATTGATTGCCTCTACCGTCTGGCAACACCTTGTTGGCGAATTGAGGGAAGGCGCAAGGGATGGCGGAACTGGGCGCGACCTTGGGACCTCGCCGATTTGCAACCAAAAGACCAGATTCTTGCCTCGCAGCGCCGAATATGACAGAAACCAAACGCGGCGATTGAAATATAGCCAAAGGGATTCAGGCGGTGCGGCAATTGCTCAGTTCCGTTCAGAACCGCAGCGCGATGGGGTCGCTGATCTTCGCGCGCATAATCTACGCGGTCAACTGGCTCAACGTCGGCGCGATATTCTACCTGATGAGCCCTGACGTCGGAGGCGGGGTCTCCGGCCTCGGCACGGTGAACGCCGTTTTCTACGTCGGCATCGGTCTGATGCAGATACCAGGCGGCGTGCTCGCTGCGAAGTGGGGGCCGAAGAAGGTCGTCGTGATCGGGATATTCCTCACGTCCTTCTCGGTGATCGGCACGTCGCTCGCGTCGACGATCCCGGAGATCGCAGCTCTGAGGCTGCTGGCTGGAGCAGGGATGGCGCTCGTCTTCGCCCCGGGCGTGGTCATAGTCGCGAACCTGATCAGAGGGGGGAAGTCCGGGGTGGGGGTAGGGCTGTTCAATTCGGCCTTCGACGTCGGGGGGCTGGCCGGGCTCTTCGGGTGGGTCGTGATCGCCATGTTCGTGGGGTGGAGGCCGAGCCTGGCGATGAGCGGCGCGCTGGGGGTGGTCACTGGGGTCCTGGTCGCGCTGTTCGTCCCGAGCGACAGGTCCGAGGTGGAGTTCGCGGTAAGGGCGAAGACCCTCTGGTCCCTTCTGAAGGACAGGCAGCTCATCCTCCTCGGCCTGGGGACGCTCGGCTTCAGCGTCGCGAACACGATCATCTCGGGGTTCATGGTCTTCTACCTGGCGGACTCTCTGGGGTTCTCAGGCGAAGTGGCCGGCCTGGTGGCGTCCCTCGTGACCGTGGTGCCCATATTCACAGCCCTCTGGGGAGGGCGCTTCTACGACAGCCTCACCAGGCACAGGCCCATGATGCTCCTCGCGCTTCTCGGGAGCGCGGCTGCGCTCGCCCTGGGCGCGCTCCCCTCGATCTACGCTGCTGCGGCCAGCTCTGCCCTCGGCGGCGTGGTGTCTGGGATCGGCTACACCTTCGCCTTCGCAGGCGCGAGGGACCTCAACAGGACGGCGCCGGAATACGACACGCTGGCGATCGCGTGGGTGAACAGCATCTCGCTGACAGGGTCGTTCCTCCCTCCGGTCTTCTTTTCGTACGTCGTCGAGCTGCAGGGGTATCCGCAGGCCTGGATGTGGAGCGCGGCGCTCACCCTGGTGTTCCTGATCCCGATCTTCCTCATGGTCGAAGAGTGGCGGCGCTAGAGGGGGGTCGCGATTATCTCGTCCCCCTTGTTGACCTTCACTTCCAGCCCGGCCAGTCCTATCTCCTTGATCTCTGGGACAGGGATGCCGAGCCCCTCGATCTTGGACCTGTGACGCGTGATCGCCTGCATCCACGCCTCCGCCCTCTCCTCCACCTTCGGGACGCCAAGGCCCGACTTGGCCGCGAGGTCCTCGAGCTTCTGGTCGTATTCGAAGAAGTCCGCGGGGAGCTTCCAGAAGTCGTTCATCGGCCTGAACAGGAGCGGGGAGAGGTAGATGAAGCCGTGCTTGAGCTGGCGGGAGATCGTCGCCTTCTCCTCTTTGGACATCCGCTCCGCGAGCCGCTCAAGCATAGCGAGGGTCCCGGTCAGGTGCCTTGACTCGTCCCTGGTGATGTTCCTGAACGCGCCGGCGTACACCTTGTTGGTGGAGCGCTCCCCCACCTCGCGGAAGATCAGCTGCGCGCCTATCTCTGCGAAGAAGAAGCTCGAGAATATCAGCTCGAGGGGGTACTTCCCCCAAGCCTGGTTGAACGCCGACCAGTACCTCGCCCCGTTGTCGTAGAGGGCCATGATGTTCGCGTGCGCCTTCTCTTCAAGGGTGCTCTTGGGCTTGAACCTGTAGGGGAAGTTGGGGCAGACCCTGGAGCAGGCCCTCCTGCACACCTCGTCGTGCCTGCATTCGTCGAACGCCACCGCCGAGAGGAACTTCTTCGTCGGGTCCTCGAAGCCGTGGGTCGCGGCCTGGACCGCGGCTGCGCCGAAGGCCCCTATCCCCGACTTCTCGAAGAGCGCCAGCTTCGACAGCCAGTACGCCTGGGCGACAGCTTCGTCGGAGGAGAAGTTCTTCGCGTCGCACTCGTCCCATGGCAGGTCGACCGGGCTCCAGTTCTGCGGGAACCAGAGCTCGTACGTCCTCAGGAGCGTGTCTGAGACCACGTCCCAGTTACCGGGGAAGACGTTGCCGTCCTTTGGTTCACCCATTCAGGTCACCTCTGTCGCGACGCTCTGATAATTAAGTCAGGCTCCTATGTCGAGGAAGAGCTCGAAGTGGAACCGGCTGCCAGGACGACGATAGTGGCCTTCATCCAGAAGTGGTAGGTGCAGTGATAGTGGAAGGTCCCCGGCGTGGTGAACGTGTACGTCCATGACGCGCCCGGCGCGATGTTCCCGGAGTCGAAGCTGCCGTCGTCCGCTGTGACAGTGTGAGGGGAGGTGTCCTTGTTCACGAATGTCACTGTGTTGTTCTGCCCTATCACCACCACCACGGTACCAGGGCTGAAGTTCAGCGACTGGTCGCTCCCTACGCCCACAGGCATGAGCACCGACCCCGCTGCCGCCACCCCGCCCGGGAGTCCGGGCTGAAGCTGGAAGATGAACTCCCCGGCCAGCGCGGCCCCTATCACTATGCCGACGACCCCCAGTCCGAGGAGAAGTCCGCGCGGCGGCCCCGTCTGCTCTTCTATGTCCATCTGATCACCCTAGGGACGCCATCATCGCGATGAGGAGGGCAGCCAGGAACATTATCGGGATGAGCGCGAAGAGCCTGAGCGAGCCGGGCTCGTCCTTGAGCTGCATGTAGAATACGACTATGGCGACCGCCTGGCTGGCGGCGAGAATGCTGACGACCGTCGCTGTAGACGAGTAGGCCCATCCGGCGTAGAAGGCCTCGACCTCCGCGACTATTGCGAGGATCATGTAGGCCCAGACGCCGAGGCCGGTGATTGTCTTCATTTCATCCTCCTATAGCAGGTAGAAGAGCGGGAAGACGAAGCACCACACGATGTCTACGAAGGCCCAGTAGAGCCCGAAGTTCTCTATGGCCTCGTGGGATTCCTTCGTGTAGTGCCCCGCGGATGTTTTCTTCATCAGGTACACCATGATCAGGAGCCCGGCTGTGACGTGGGCCCCGTGGAGCCCGACTATGACGTAGTAGGCGCTGGCCGCGAGGGACGTGACCGGGTCCGACCCGAGGACGAACCCGCTCCCGGCGAGGTTGGCCCACTCCGAGATCTTGACCCCCATGAATATCGAGCCGAGGACGAAGGTGACTGCCAGCCAAGTCAGGAGCTTCCGCTGGTCCCCGTTCCTTATCGCCTGGATCGCCAGGAACATCGTGAGGCCGCTCGTGACCAGGACCATCGTGTTGAACGTCCCGAGTGGGATGTCGTGGATCGACCCGGCCGCGGGCCACGTGGTCGAAGCGGCGCGGATGAAGATGTACGCCCCGAGGAAGCTGCCGAACAGCACCACCTCGGAGGAGAGGAAGACCCACATCCCGAGCTTGAGCTTGGGGACCGCGTGGAAGGGCCACCTCTCGCCCTCCTCGTCCGGCGGCCCAGTGAACCTGTCGTGGAGGTCGTCCATCCCCCACCCCCAGAACGAGTAGGCGAGGACCAGGACGCCGATTATCATCAGCCCTATGCCTGGAAGCCCCGGATAGAACGGGACCCCGGCGAGGAACAGGAGCAGCCCCAGGGACAGCTCGAGGGGGCGGGAGCTGAGGTGGCCTGCGTGCGCCTCGGGGGTGGGAGCGGCGGGCGCCTGAGGTGCGCTGGACGACCCGAGCTGGCCTATCCAACCTCCTGCGGGAGGCGAGGCCGACGATCCCAAGGCTGGCGTGACCCCTTCCGCGTGGGACGTCCACTCGAGGTCAGGCGACCCCCAGGGGTTGGATGGGGCTATGGGCCCCCTGAACCACGTGTGCAGGACGTTGTACGCCAGGAGTATCTGGGCCAGGGCGAAGACGAACGCCCCCAACGACGCCAGGGCGTTGAGGACCCCCCAGTCCCCGACGTTCGGATAGGTGAAGATGCGCCTGGGCATGTCGTAGAGGAGGTTCATCGGGAAGTAGAGGACGTTGAACCCGATGAAGGAGACGACGAAGTGTATCTTCCCGAGCTTTTCGTTGTACATCTTCCCTGTCATCCTCGGCAGCCAGTAGTAGATGCCGGCGATTATCGCGAATATGGCCGCCCCCACCATCACGTAGTGGAAGTGGGACACCACGAAGTACGAGCCCCTGAAGACCCTGTCGAGGACCGGGGACGAGAGGAAGACGCCCGTTATCCCGCCGATGATGAAGAGGACCACCCCGCCCAGGGCGAAGAGCATGGGGGTCGCGAACTTCACCCTCCCCCGGATGAGGGACTCCACGAACGAGAGGGTGATGACGTCGAACGGCACCGATATCGCGATTGTCGCGACGCTGAACGCCCCCTGGAGTGCGACGGGTATCCCGGTGAGGAACATGTGGTGCATCCAGACGCCGAAGCTGAGCGGGATCACGATGAGGCCTGTCGCGATCAGTATCGCGCTCCTGGCGGCCAGCGGCCTCCCCGTGAACTGCGGGAGGATGTTGGCGATTATCCCGAACCCAGGCAGCAGGACGATGTACACTTCGGGATGGCCGAAGAACCAGAAGAGGTTGTCCCACAGTATTGAGGGCTGGATCCATGGGGAGGTGAAGAACACGGTGCCGAGTATCCTGTCTGCTGACGCGAGGAAGAAGGCAGCGATGAGCGTGGGGAAGGCGAAGAGCATGGCGATGATCGTGAAGAGCACGAACCAGGTGAACATGGGGAGCTTGGAGAAGCTCATCCCCGGGGCCCTGAGCCAGATGATGGAGGCGATGAAGTTCACGCTCCCGATCGTGACCGATGCCGCGAGGAGGACCAGCCCGAGGTAGGTCAGGGTGGGCCCGGTTCCCAGGGTCAGGACTGCGAGCGGCTCGTAGGTCGTCCAGCCCGCGCTCGCGCTCCCCCCAGGGACGAAGAAGCTCGCGAGGGCGAGGATCCCGCCTGCGAGGTAGAGCCAGTAGCTCATAGCGTTGAGGCGGGGGAAGGCCAGGTCCTTCGCGCCTATCTGCAGCGGCACGAAGTAGTTCGCGAGCCCTATCGCTATGGGCGAGAGGAACCAGAATATCATGATGAGGCCGTGCATCGTCACCGCCTGGTCATAGTAGAACGCGGACAGGAAGTTGTCGTTGGGGACGGAGAGCTGGACCCTCATCATCAGGGCGAGTATCGCCCCCACGAACCCGAAGTAGCAGGAGGTGAAGAAGTAGAGGATGCCCACGTCCTTGTGGTTGGTCGTGAAGAGCCAGCGCTTGAGCCACTCGTTGGCCATTAGCCGGTGGCACCTCCGGTCCAGGCGAGCCAGGTGGACTGGCTCACCACCGTCAGGTTGGCCCACATCTCTGCGTGGCCCACCCCGCAGAGCTCGAAGCACCTGACAGCGTCCCAGTACGTGCAGGAGGTCCCCGCGGCGTTGCAGGTCACCTTGGAGATGTCAGGGGTGGTCGCGACCTGCAGGGAAGGGATCATGAACCACATCTGGTTGACCTTGCCTGGGATCGCGTCCTCCTTCTCGGCGAGCATCGTTATGCCCATCGAGTGGAAGACGTCCTTCGAAGTGATGTTCAGAACGATGTCCCAACCGACTGGGACCGTCAGGTTGCCGGCCCCAGATCCGCCGGGCGCCGGCCTGTAATAGAATCCCGAATAGTACGACTGGGCGCAGGTCTGGCCCGGCTTGGGGTAGGTGTAGTTCCACCCCCACTGGAAGGCCTGGACGCAGACCTGCACGCACGGATGGCCTGTGTCGGCGACGCAGGTGGAGTTTGTCGGGACCTCGATGTTGTTGAAGCTCGCAAAGGTCGAGTACTCGGCCGTCGAAAGGACGGACACGCTGATGAGGACCGTGAGGAGCACGATCTTCCACCCCTCGACCCTGTGCTGGGGCGCAGGCCCCTTCTCGCCGCGGTACCTGTACCTGTACATGAAGTACGCGAGCATCGAGATGACTATGACCGCGGCCCCGACCCCGAAGAGGAGGTAGAGGTTCAGCAACGAATCGAACGTACCAGTGGTTGGCGGAACAGAAAGAAGACCCGAATACATTAGGTCGTGCGCTTTGTATCTCCCTAATGTTGGTTATTAAATTTGAAGAGCGGAAACGTTTTTCGGAACAATCTGCGAGAATCCGCAGACTTCTGAATATAGTGCTTATCTAGCGTCGGCATTCAGCCCGGCTTGCGGTGGGGTGGCGGAGCGGTTACGCGTACGCCTGCAGTGACTACCGTCGGTGAGCGTATTCACGTGGGTCCGAACGCGGCGAAGTCCGCCGCCGGCAGTCCCACCCCCACCTCTTCTTTCCTGTGGGGACACGCGGCTATACGAAGATGGCCGAGAGGACTATAGCGGAAATGAACACGATTGAAATCGTGTTGACGACCTTGATCAGGGAGTTGATGGCAGGGCCCGCAGTGTCCTTGAACGGGTCTCCGACCGTGTCCCCCATCACCGCAGCCTTGTGGGCGTCGGAACCCTTCCCTCCGAGCTGCCCCGTCTCGATGTACTTCTTCGCGTTGTCCCAGGCCGCGCCTCCGTTGGTCATCGTGAAGGCCAGGAAGACCCCCGAGACTACGCTACCGATGAGCAGCCCCCCGAGCGCCAACGGGCCGAGGACGAACCCCACGACGAGCGGGGTGATCACTGCGAGCGCGCCAGGCTTCACGAGCTCCTTGATCGCGGCGGACGTGCTTATGCCGACTGCCTTCGCGTAGTCGGGCTTCGCAGTGCCTTCCATTATTCCTGGGATCTCCTTGAACTGCCGCCTGACCTCGTTGACGATCGTGTACGCCGCCCTCCCCACGGCCTTGATCAGGAAGCTGGAGAAGTAGAACGGGAGGAGCCCGCCCACCAGGAGGCCTATCACCACGTAGGGGTTGGACAGGCTGAACTGGAGCTGACCCCCGACCATGCTGGCTGCATACCTGCTGGCGGCCGAGGCGTTTGCGAGTATGATCCTGGACGCCTCGTGCTGGAAGGCCTCGAAGATAGCGACCGCCGCAAGCGCGGCCGAAGTGACAGCGAACGCCTTCGTCGTGGCCTTCGTCGTGTTCCCGAGCGCGTCGAGCTCGTCCGTCACCGTCCGAACGCTGCTCTCGAGCCCGGCCATCTCGACGATGCCGTTCGCGTTGTCAGTGATAGGTCCGAACGAGTCGATCGACATTATTATGCCGGTCAGAGAAAGCATCGACATCGTAGCCACCGCGGTGCTGTAGATCCCGGTCAGGACGTCCCCACCCGAGCCCGCATATCCGAGCGAATATGACGCGATTATCGCGACGACGAGCACGACGGCCGACGGGGCCGCGCTGGTGAGCCCTGTGGAGAAGCCGGAGAGGAAGTTCGTGGCCGCGCCCGTCTGGCTTGAGAGGGCGATCTCCTTGACCGGAGCGTAGGAGTACGACGTGAAGTAGTTTGCGACGTTCTCTATCACGACTACCACGATTATCCCGACGATCGCGCTGGCAAGGAGGTAGTAGCCGAGGGTCGAGCCGTTGAAAAGGACCTGCCCGAAGACGAAGTCGAACACCACTGTCACGACAGCGGCTATCATCAGGGTGACGTTTAGCGCCCGCAACGGGTTCGACTTTATCGACCTGCGGACGTAGAAGCTCCCCGCCACGGCCCCCACTACCCCTGCCGCGCCCAGCAGGAGGGGGTAGACCAGGAGGGTGGTCGAAGCGCCGGCGGATATCAGGGCGCCGAGGATCATCACGGCGATCGTGGTCACCACGTAGGACTCGTACACGTCGGCCCCCATGCCTGCGCAGTCGCCGACGTTGTCCCCCACGTTGTCCGCTATCACCGCCGGGTTCCGCGGGTCGTCCTCTGGGATGCCGGCTTCCACCTTCCCCACGAGGTCCGCGCCTACGTCAGCGGCCTTGGTGTATATCCCGCCGGAGACCCTCATGAACATCGCTATGAGCGACGCGCCGAAGCCCAGCCCTGCGAGCGTTGCCGGGGAGCTCACGATAGTGGAAGAGAACGCCAGATAGAAGACAGAGAGGCCGAGGAGGTCCAGGCCGACGACCGTCATCCCCATGACGCCCCCGCCCCTGAAGGCCATGGTCAGCGCGCTCCCGAGCCCAGCCTTCGCTGCCTCGGCCGTGCGCGAGCTCGTCCTGACCGTGACTGCCATGCCGATGTAACCAGCGAGCGCCGACAGGAAGGCCCCGATCGCGAACCCTGCGGCCGTGGCGCCTCCGGTCCCGTTCGGGTAGTCGATGAGGCCGAAGATGAGGAGCACGATTATGACCGCTATGGGCGCTATGACCTTGTATTCCCTGCTCAGGAAGGCTCCAGCCCCCTGCCTGACCGCGTCGGATATCTCGACCATCTTCGCAGTCCCGCGGCTCTGTCCCCTGATGTAGAACCAGAGGCCGGCGGCATAGAGGAGAGCGACGAGAGAAAGCCCCAGGGCTACGTAGCCGTAGTCGAGAGACAAACGGGGGGCCGGTCGCTGACGCCCATTTAAGCGAATAGCCGGGCCTGCCGTCGAAGGTCTATTTCCGCTTCGTGAGTGCGTATGACACTACGAACGGGAGGAGTGTCGTCACCTCGGCGTAGAGAGAGGCTTGCCTCGCCTTCTCCTTCACCTTCCCCCAGGAGACTGCTTCGCTGACCCTCGCCCCGCTCAGGGAGCCGTCGAACTCGGACGCCGTAGTGATGTAGCAGGCCCAGTCAAGGCCGCCACGGAAAAGGTTCCACCAGATTGTGTGATGTTTCGAGATGCCTCCGCCGAGGACAAGCGCCCCTGTCTCCTTCGCGTCAGAGGTTATGTCCGACAGCCGCCTCTCGTCCCCTATCAGGTCGACCTTGAAGTCCCTGTGGCTTTCAGCGAAGAGCCAGACCTGGCTCCCCACTGCGCCGTCGGTCAGGCCAGGGACGAACACAGGCACTCCCTTCTTCTGCGCCCAGTAGAGGAGCGAGCTCTTCGACCCGAGGTCGCGCCCTATCTCCGCGCTGAGAGCCTCGGACGTTACGGACCTGGCTCCTTTCTCGTATAGCCTCTGTAGGAGGGGCTGCATCCTCTTCTCGATCAGGGGGCCGTAGTTCTCGAGAGGGACCAGCACGTTGCCGAGCCGGTGGTATCCGGACCTGTGGAGCTTGGTGTCGTCCATCTCGAAGGCCCCCTCGTAGTAGTCGGCCAGGGTGCGGGCGATGTCGTGGTCGAGCGTCCCGCACGTGGTCACTATGACGTCCACCAGCCCTTCCCGGACCATGTCGATTAGGACCCCTCTCGCGCCTGTGGCGACTATCGCAGCGGGGAAGGACAGGAACTTCGTGCACCCTTCCCTCTGGATCATCGAGGCGTACGTGTCCGCGACCTCGAAGAGGTTCTTCGCCATGAAGCCCCCGCCCCTGCCCATGTCGCTCAGGATCGAGGCGACGTCCTCTGAGGGACGGGCATGGTAGTCCCGGACCTTCCTGAGTCCTGGGATGGCTTTCATCGAGAGTTCGGGGCGCACGGGGCGCCGTCTTTAACCGTTCGGAGGGCGCACTTTCAGGGAACGGGTCCCTCTCTTTGGGACGGAGATCCGTCGGAGCGGACACCGGCGGCGCAGGTCCGGACGGCGAGCTCCCACCATGGAGGTCAACCTTCGCCTGCAGTCGGGGCTTCATGCAGACAGTCGAGATTGACAGCGGGTGCCCCGAGTGTATGGCGAAGCTCATCGACACCGGAGACGAGCTCGTATGCCCCAGCTGCGGGATAGCCAGGCAGAAGCAGGTGCTGGAGCCGGTCGGCGGACCGAGGGCAAGGCCCCAGGACGCGGTAAGGCCCGCGCTCGGCAGCTACATGGGCCCTCGCTCTGCCCCGGCGCGGGAAAGGTCTGCGAGGGGGATAACTGGCTTCGGCGGGAGGTTCGGGTACCTGAAAGCCGTGTCTGACTTCGCAGGGAGGGACGAGGGCTCGGGCGTGACGTGTGCGAAGCTAATCGAGCGGGTCGGCGAGAGCCTCTGCCTTCCAAGCATCGTGCTGCTCGAGGCCGCTTCCACGGCGAACAAGGTGCTCGCCACGGTCAAGTCGCTCCGAAAGACGCCCATAGCAGTGATCTCGGCGTATTCGATCATATCTGCATCCAGGGTGGCCGGAGTGACTACTGCGAACGCGAGGGAGGTCATAGCGGCGCACGAGGCGCTCGGGAGACGGGTGAGCGCCTCGTCCGTTTTCCATCTGATGCTAGAGTCCCCTGTAAGGACCTTCGCGCGTGGGCCCGAGGAGTATCTTTCCCGCGTCCTTGCCCGTCTTTCCATGAGCCGCGCCCTCTCGGGCAGGCTCGAGAAGGAAGGACTGTTGCTGACGGCGTATCTTGGCGCGCTCCGCGAGACTGGGCGCGAGCTGCTGCGGCTGACCGACCAGACGGAGATGCTCGGGAAGAGACCTTGCGCGCTGGCAGCATCCGCAGTCTATTCCGCGGAGACCGTCCTCTCCGTGTGCGAAGCGAGGGACAGGAGGATAACCCAGCGGGAAGTGGCGAGGTGCGGGGACACCTCCGAGTACACTGTGAGGGAGCAGTGCGCAGTGATCTTCACCGGTGCTGTTGAGAAGCTGGTTGCGCGAAGGATGCAGACCCTCCCTCTTGCGCGCGGACGCTGAAGGTTCCTGCTGGCCCCTGGATGCCCGCCTGCTGAACCTGCACGTCGAAGCTGACGACGCACGACGCGCCTGCAGAGACCGCATAGCCGAGACTGAATATGAAGCCATCAGCGGCAGCGGTGGAGGCGGGGACCCTGCTTGCTCGATCTATCAGCGGGGCGACTGCGGCCGAGGTGCAGTTGGAGGCGATCGTCGTCGATATCGCGCTCGACAGGTAGGCCACGGCGTCGACGCAGTCGCCTGCGAGGAGCAGGAGCCGCACCGGCAGATGAACCAGGTGTACCTCCGTCTTGTGAATCGACACACCGGCCCCCGTAGAGTTCCCGGACACCGACATTCTAACGGAGACGCCCAAGTCGCCGCTTAGAGAGCCGTTGAACGGGGCTGCGATCGAAAGGTTGTCGTCCGCTGCGGCGTTGGCCCCCGCCGTGGCGGTCGCGGTCACGGTCACGGGGCCTGAACGCTGGACGTCGGACAGTCGGCCTATCATGTTCGAGACGTCTTGGGATGCCGTAGAGCAGCTCAGGACCCTCGAGGCAAGAGACGCCTGCGCTTCGATGAGCACGTTTGTCGCAGCGGCTCCCATCAGCGCGATCGAGTTGACCCGCAGCGAGTCCCCGGCGTCGGACTGCGAGTAGAGCGTCTCCCTCCCCTGCGACGCTGCGAACACCACGAGGTTGCTGAGGAGCAGGGCCGCGAATATCAGGGCGGAAGCGGAGGAGGCCGCGACGCCTAACCGGCGGACCATGCCACGAGCGTGACCTCAAACGGGACCAGCCTCATCGAAAGGCTGGCGACGACAGACCCACGCCTCGGAGGGCTGCCGCAGGAGACCGAGCCGAGTGTCGCGGAGACCCCGAAGGACGAGTTCGAGATGCTGGAGAGGTACGAGCACACAGCCCAGGACGGGGATACGAGAAACCACGCGATCCCCCGCTGCTGCAGGAGGGCTAGCAGGCCGTCCCTCAGCTGCGTCTGAGCCGCGATCCGATCGGAACCGGTGTCCCCACTCCTGGGATCCCAGGCCACGATGCCTGTTATCGCCGAGGTCCCGATGAGGGCGGCGACCGCAAGGTCGACGTATCTCAACGCGGCACCAGCCCAGGGACCAGGACGGCCAGCGCGAGCAGCGAGAGGGTGATGATTACCGCGTACATGACCGCCACGTCGACGTAGGCTTCCACTTCAGACACTCCGCTCCACCTCCACCACGCCCTGCGCGAGCGACAGCCTGTAGTGCGCCCCTGCGGCAAGGCTGACGTTTGGGAGTCGCCACGCCACAGGCATCGAAAGGGTTCCATTCCCATCGAAGCAGGACACGGACTGGCCCGAGAGACGCACGGAATCAGAGATACCGGCCAGGCCGTAGCTGAGGATCACTGACACCCCGGGATGGAGGGAGTCGACGACCGCCCTGATCCCGTCCAGATAGCGCCAGTCAGCGGCTTCTCTGGATTCCCGGGAGACTGCGGCGAGCTGGGGGGTGAAGAGAAGGACGAGCACGGCTGCCGCGAACAGGTAGACCCCCCAGGCATTCAGCCCGCCGAAGGATGACGCGGTCACTTACGTCACCGACAGGGTGAGCTGCGACGAATCGTCGGTGAACGTGAGCACGTGCACCCCGGGTGGAACACCCACGACGAAGCCACACGTCAGAGGGAGGCGTTCCTCCAGCGAGGCATTCCCGACGGTCATGCTAAGGACCCCTGCCTGGCACGCTACCGTCGAGGCCGGGAGGGCAACTGTGGCGTTTGCGCTCCCGCTCTCTGCCGCTCTTGACGCCAGCCCGGCCACGAGCCCGAACGCGGCATGAAGAGAGAGCCCAGACTCGAAGGACGTGAAGCTGCCGTACACTGCGACCGACCCCGTGACGAAAAGGGTCGAGGCGATCACGACGAGACTGTACTCAACCAGCTCGGCCATCGGGACGACACCCGCGGGCGAGATATAACGAGCCACCTTGGGCGTTTTATCGCGTTTCGTTCGTGGTCCCTCGGACCTTTGAAGTCAGGACTCGAACGCTCCTTTCTCTCCCTCACAGCGCGGAGGAAGGCACAGACCGAACCCTCCCCGCTCCTGATAGAGCTGTTAGGGAAGGCCGACGAAGGCGGAGGCTGGACAAGAGGATACCCGTTCCGGTACAGGGTGACGAGCGTCAACTCGGCCCCGTTCTACGAGGTCGGGCTCGGCCTCCCGCTGGACTCCTGCATGCTGCTCAGGAAGGCGGTCAAAGAGATCTCGGTCGCACTCGACCCGCGAGAAGTGGAGCCGCTCACCTTCAGGCGCCTAATCGAGGTCCTCACCCAGCACGCGGCTGAGCGCCTGGCCTCTTACGGCGCAAGGCTCAGAATCAGGGAACTCGCCGAACTGGCCGCATACGAGGCGATCGGGCTCTCCAGGATACTGGCCATAGCCAAGGACGAAAGGGTGACCGAATTCTTCGTGGACTCCGACGCCTCGCCCGTCTACCTGGACCATGCGGTCGCAGGGAGGTGCGAATCCGGAATCGTCCTGACCGCGAGGGAGAGGGATGCGCTGGCCACCCACGTGGATACCTTCAGCGGGTACACCCTCGACTTCAAGACACCGTCGCTCAAGAACGACCTTGCCATAGGAGGCGCGATCCTCAGAATATCTCTGGACCTGGAGCCGGTGTCGGTCAACAGATTCGCGCTCGATGTGCGGCGCCTCAACATCTCGACCCTGTCCCTCGCGGAGCTAGTCAGGCTCGAGGTGATCTCAGGGGAGGCTGCTGCGGTCCTCGTCGGATGGCTGGAGACCGGTGGGAACGTGACTGTGGTGGGCGAGACCGGGACGGGGAAGACGACGCTGCTGAATGCGCTCGACGAGCAAGTCGAACGCCGCCTGAGGCGTCTCTACATCGAGGACGCGGTGGAGACCAGAGACCTGCTCGAAAGGGGATACCACCAGATGAAGGTAAAGGTGGACCCGTTCGAACGCGGTGAAGAATCGGGGAGGACGAAGGAGTCCGAGATCGTGAAGGCGCTCCATCGCTCCCCTGACATCGTGATCCTCAGCGAGATACAGTCCGAAGAGCACAGCCGCGCCTTCTTCCAGGCGCTCGCGTCCGGGGCTCGCGGGATCCAGACATTCCACGCTTCAGGCATCGAGCAGGCGATCAGGCGGTGGACCGGGATGCACCACATCGCCGCGGAGAACATCCTCGACCTCGGGCTGATGGTCCAGATGTCCAGGCCTGACCGCCTCAAGCAGTCAAGGTACGTACAGCGCATCTGCGAGGTCGTCCCGGAAGGAGGGTCCCCGAAGCTCAAGGAGCTCTTCCTCCGCGACAGAGGGGGGAGGCTCCGGAACGTCGCAGGGAGCGGCTGGCCCCTCCCACCTGAGGGGGTTGACCCTGCCAGGTTCCACGAGAGGGTCGCCCGAGCGACGGAGCGGCTCGGCGGGAGGTCGGATGGTTGAGGTTCGCTTCTCTGGACCACTTCCGAATCAGCCCCTGGAGGATTGGAGCCGTCGGCGCCGCGGCCGCGGGTGGCTCGGGCCTCTCCACGGAATTGGTGCTCGGCGACTCTGTCGGGCAGGCGCGCGTGGCCATCGCCCTGATCGTCGCCGCGCTCGTTCTCTACATCGTCCTCTCGACCCCGAGGAGGCTGCTGGACGCGCAGCGGGTGTCCCAGGCGCGGGAGTCGCCTCTTCTGTCAGCCTCCGCCTCGGCCTGCCTCGCCGTGACGGGGTCGAGGCCGAGGACGCTCATCCTGCTCAGATCCAGGGACCAGGCCCTGGCTGATTCGCTCAGAGACACGGGGAGGAGGGTCCTCCTCGGGGCGAGCGTCGAAGGCGCCGTAGCGGGGTCGGTCGGCGCGCTGGCGTCGTATTCCGCAGCTGCTTCCCTCAGGGCTCTGGCGGCGTTCACGCCGAAGGCCGTAGCCCAGGGGGACGAAGAGATGCGCGGGATCGTGTCGTCGGCGGAGCTGAGCAGGGAGACGAAGATCCCGATGCTGACGACCGTCTGCTTCTTTGCTCCGATTCTGCTCATACTCTATGCCGTCTTCTCGCGCTCGTACGGCGCCGTGCAGCTCGGAGAGCTCGCCTCTCTCGAGTTCATTGCCATCGACCTTGCCTTCTACCTGTGCGCTGCCGACAGAGGCGCGCGTTGAACCCCGAGCTTGCGATGGTCAGGTCCCTGCGGAGGGTGCTCGAGTCGGCGGGGGAGGGGAAGGGCATGGCGCGGTCTGTGGTCCTGGAGCTGCGCACGTCGCCCCCCCTCGGCTCGGACGCTGCGAGGATGCTCCTCCTCGGATACCCGCTGCGGGCGTCGCTCAGGCCGCTTGTCGAACATGGCTCCGAGGAGGCGGGCATGCTCGCGTCCCTCGTAGTCGCAGCCCCAGAGAGCAGCGCATCGCTCGTGGGCGCGAGCGGGGAGGCCCTCGCGGACACGCTTGAGACGTGGGTGAAGGCCAGGGACAGCAGGAGGGCCGAGCAGAAGGTCCTGAGGTTCAGGAGCATCGTGACCTCAGGGGTGCTGGGGGCGGTCACGGCCATGGTGGCGTCGATGGGTCCCCTTGTGGGGAGCCTGAGCTTCGGGGGGAGCGGACCGCCTGCAGACCCTGCCACGCTGCTTGCGGGGGCCGCGGTCATGGCCACGACCAGTTCGGCCATGCTCGGCCTGTTCATGTCCGGGAAGGGCTTCCTGACCAACGTCCTGGTCACCATCGGAGTGTTCGCCCTCGTGAGCGCAGTCGCGTCCCCCCTGGTGGCTTCGCCGGTGCCGATCGCGTGGGGCGTTAAATAGCGCGCGCAGGTCTGCTCCCGATGTCGCTCTGGAGCAGGCTGAAGGCGAACCGCAGGGGGGCGCAGCTGATTGAGGAGGCGCTGCTTCTGTCCGTCGCGCTGGTCGCCCTCACCCTCCTGGTGGGGGGGATAGAGTCCATCCTGAAGCAGAGCGCAGCATACACGTCGGATGTCTGGAACACGATAACGAGCTCGCTTGGCGGCATCTTCGGCTCCCTCTTCCACTGGTGAATGGTGTGCGCAGCGCGCGGGACGCGGTCTCTCAGGCGGCGTGGCGGATGTGGCCCCACACTAGGATCGGCCTCGAAGAGATGAGGATCGCAGACGGGAAGTACGTCCTTTCGTCCGACGGCTCGAGGGGGCGCATGACCGCCTTCTTCAGGGTCGGGACCCCGGACCTTCGGGACGACCCCAACGTGGACTACTCCGCGGCGCTGAAGACCACGCTGCAGCAGCAGAGGATGAGAGGGCTCTTCGAGGGTCTTCGCAGGGCGGCGGTCCCTTTCATCTATGTCATGCTGATGAACGAGACCGACGCGGGGGAGGACGTCCCCCCGGTCCTGGAGTTCGACCTGGTCGTGGGCACGTGGGTGGACGTCAAGAAGAAGGAGGAGGGCGCCCCCGCCCTCGAGCAGAGGGCCAGCATCCTGTCAGCCACGCTCAGCGTCGCACTCCCCACGGCCAACGTGGTCAGGCTCGTGAGGAAGGAGCTCTCCGACTTCGTGAAGTCTGCCCTCCTCCCCGGCGGGAGGGCGCTCCCCCAGTCAGGCTCCGCAGCCGCCGCCGGCTCCCTCGTATCCTTCGACGGGGTGTCGCCCGTCGCCGAGAGGCTCGAACAGGCCCCAGAGTTCTACGTGCCGAACGTCGCGGACTCGGGGACGGAGGGATTCATCCTCGGCGCTGTGAAGTCCGGGGGGAGGGAGTTCCACGAGTTCAGGCTCCAGGCCGAGGACCTGAAGAGGCACATCAGCGTCCTTGGAATGACCGGGTCGGGGAAGTCCACGACCGCCGGTCTGATCGTGAAGCAGGTAGCCGAGTCCGGGCTCCCGGTCCTGGTCCTCGACTGGCACAACGAATACGGTGCGATCGTCTCCTCCGTCGGTGGCAAGGTCGTCGCGCCGGGGAAGGACGAGTTCGCTCTGAACCCGCTGGAGGTCAGGCCCGGCTCCGACCCGGCGGAGCACATCGCGATGGTATCCGACATCTTCTCGGACATCTACCACTTCACTCACCCGCAGGCGTACATGTTCCGCAACGCCCTGCAGAAGCGGCTCAGCGAAACCGGCACCGACGAGGTCCCGACGATCAAGGCGCTCGTCCAGACCATAGAGGCCTACCCTCTGAAGTCAGCCTACGACAACGAGACCAAGGTCGCGCTCCTTCGAAGGCTCGTCCCGCTGACCCAGGGGCAGTCTCAGAGGGCGCTCGGCGGGTCGGGGCCGCTCCGGCTCGAGGAGCTCCTCGGGACGGTCGTCTGCGTGGAGCTCGGGCACATGCGGGACGTGCAGTCCAGGGCCGTGTTCTCAGACGTCCTGCTCAAGATGATATACGAAGAGAAGGTGAGCCGCAAGGGAAGCCTGGACCACCTCACCGTCGTCGAAGAGGCGAGGAACATCGCTCCCGCGAGGAGGCCCGAAGACCCGCCCACCGTGGGCGAGAGGATGGTCTCGGAGCTCAGGAAGTTCGGGGAGGCGATGATGTTCGTCGCACAGTTCCCCACGCACGTGGCTGCGGAAGTGGTGAAGAACTCCGGGACGAAGGTGGTGCACCGCCTCGCGTGGCCGGACGACGTCGCGCTCATCGGGGACTCGCTCGGACTGGACCCGAAACAGCGTGAGCACCTCACGAGGCTGAAGCCTGGCGAAGCTGTCGTCGGTGTCGGAAGGCTTCCGAAGCCGGTCCTGGTGCAGGTGAGGGCGGAGCGTCAGGACCCGGAGAGCAACGACCTGAGCTTCGCGCCCGAGTCGTAGTCCCGCGTCCAGTCGATCCTGGCGGGCGGCCTGGTCCCTCCCTTGACGATGCCGACGATCTCCGCCGCGGATGCGTTCGGGCTGGAGCGCGTGGTGTCCACTTCGAAGGTCTTCTCCCGCCCGAAGGCGTCATAGGAGTCGGCCGAGACCACCCCTATCAGCTCGGCCTCGACGTTCTCGGTCACCTTCCGAGGGGGGTACCCTCTCTTGAGGAGCCGCTCCTTGAGCGCCGTGGGCTCGCACCGCAGGACGACGACCTTCTCGGCGGACTTCCGCTCCACGACGTACGGGAGCAGGTGGCCGTGCACGACCGCAGGACCCGTGAGATCCCGGATGACCCTCCTTCGGAGCGCCCGCGCGTCCACTTCCCCGTGGTCGGGGATGCCGTGGGCCTGGGCGAGCTCGTTCAGGCTCACGCAGCTGAGCTTCAGCCGCCTCGCGACGATGGGTGAGACGGTCTTCTTGCCCGTCCCCGGGCTCCCCGTTATCCCGATGATTCCGCCCACGCTCTTTCCCTGCCTGAAGTCAGGCGCGCTGCGGAGGTGCGGCAGACTTCAGTCTGGATTTCCAGTGGGCCCTGAACTTGGCCAGCTTGGGGGCGATCACCGCCTGGCAGTAGGGCTTGGAGGGGTTCCGCCTGTAGTACTCTCTATGGTAGTCCTCTGCGGGGTAGAAGGCCTTCAGCGCGACCACCTCTGTGACTATCGGGCTCCGGAAGACCCGCTCCTCGGTCAGCTCCTTGACCATCGCCTCGGCATCCCTCCTCTGCTCGTCGCTGCCGTAGAAGATGACAGACCTGTACTGGGTTCCCACGTCCCCTCCCTGCCTGTTGAGCGTTGTGGGGTCGTGGGTCGAGAAGAGCACCTCCAGCAGCTCCCTGTAGCTTATGACCGAAGGGTCGAACGTCACCTGCGCCACCTCGGCGTGGCCTGTGGTGTCAGTGCAGACGTCTTCGTAGCTAGGATTGGCCAGGGTGCCCCCGGCATAGCCCGGGACCACCTTCACCACCCCCTGGAGCTCTGAGAAGACGGCTTCGGAGCACCAGAAGCATCCGCTGCCGAACGTAGCCACCTCTGTGGGCATGGCCATTCTCGGCCCTCCACCGGAACTAAAACTTGATGGTGGCTCCCCCGGCCACCCGGAGGTTCCCGCCGTTCAGGTCGACGACGCATGATCTCATCCCTCCCCAGACAGGTGCCTGCCAGGGCAGCTTGGCTTCGGTTTCCGATCCGGAAGCGCTGATCCTGGCTGGGACGGTTTCGCCGGGCAGCTGCAGGTGCAGGTCTCTCCCCCCCACGTCCTGCCTGTAGAAGGGGGACTTCGCGAAGTCGAAGCGCACCGAATCCGAGACTGAGAAGGTCCCGTCGTCGAGCCAGTGGCTCCTCTCGAGGTCCGCGGGCTCTACCCCCCTCAGGGAGAGGCCGACGCGTATCCCGCGCCCAGCGGAGTCGAAGTCCACGTCGTTGACCTGGATCCCCTTGACGTCTGCCCGCAGGCCCGAGGGGCCAGGGATAGGCCTCAGCTGGTCGTGGACCGAGACCGTCCCGCAGAGGACGAACCCGAGAGCCACAGTCCCGACCCCTTTCACTGTGAAGACGCGGTCGATGTAGACCAGGGTCCCCTTGGCAGGGAAATCAGCCCTCGGCCTGGCGGAGGAGAGGTCGATCGCAGCGGACCCAGACTGGCGCTGGTCGGCAGGATACGCCGCGACGGCTGTCCCCCTCAGCGAAGCAGCTGCGGTCTCGGGGGCCGAAGACCCGTCGAGCAGCTCGATAGTCCCCGGGAGCCCGAAGGAGCCGAGGAGCAGCGCGAGCTCGCCGTCAGGAGGGGCGAGCTTCCCGGAAGCAGGGTAGAGGTAGAGGGCATGGTCGCAGAGAGATGCGATCCGGGCGTACCCCTGGATCTTCGCGGGGAAGTCGGCAGTGTCGAGGAAGGAGTACCGCCTCCCCCCTTCGGTCCTCGTGTATACGATCATCCCCTCGGCTTCGCTCTTCTTCGCCACCGCGGCTTCGAATCTCGCCTTCGCCTCCTGGTCGGTGCCGAACACCCCCACGGTGATGCCGTCCATGGTAGGTGGCTACTTCCTTCGCTTCAGGTGGCCGTCGAACCAGCGGATGTAGTGGTTCAGCCTCGCCACGCGGTGCTTCGGCTTCCCAACGCGCGAAAGGTCGTGGTTCTCACCGGGGAAGAGGACCAGCTCGGCCTCGCGCCCCAGGCTCTTCAGCGCGGTGAAGAACTCCAGCCCCTCGACCATCCAGCAGCGATAGTCCTCCATCGAATGCACCAGCATGAGGGGCGTCCTGACGTTGGTGACGTATCTCAGCGGCGAGTCGTTCATGAGCTTCTCCTCGGAGTCCCACGGGTCCCCTCCCACCTGGTCCCGCGTGAAGTAGGGGCCGATGTCAGATGTCCCCCAGAAGCTGATCCAGCTGGTGATGCTCCTGTCCGTGACTGCAGCCCTGAACCTGTCCGTGTGGCCGATGGCCCAGTTGGTCATGAACCCGCCGTATGACCCCCCTGCAATGGCCATCCGTTCTCCGTCGATCTGGGGGAACTTCTTCAGGACGAAGTCGAGCCCTTCCATGAGGTCCTGGAAGTCCCTGGTGCCGTACTTCCCGCGGATGTCCGCGAACTTCTCCGAATAGCCGTCGCTCCCGCGCGGGTTGAGGTAGACCACGGCGTACCCTGCCCCGGCGAAGGCCTGGAGCTCGTGCATGTACGCGTGGCCGAACGCAGTCTTGGGCCCTCCGTGGACGTACAGGACTCCCGGGACCTTCGGCCTCCCTTCAGGGACGAGGACCCACCCCTCGACCGGCTCCCCGTCGCTCGCCCTGAAGCTCACGTGATGAGGCGCGAGGACCTTCAGCTCGTCGTAGACCTTCGAGTTGAACGACGTGACCTCCCTCTCCCTCCCCGACGACACGAACAGCTCCTCCAGCCGCGACGCAGTCATTGCCACGAACGCCACAGTCCTCTCGTGGACGTCGTACCCTTCGATGCTCCTGTCGCCCCCGACGACCAGCTCGGCGCCGGACCCGGGCTCCTTCCTGCATAGCCTCACAGAACCGCCGTCGGCCTGCAGGAAGTAGATGCCGTCCTTGGTCCAGATGAGGTTTCCAGGCCCATGGGACTCCGCGCGCGCGTCAGAGTTCAGACCGTTGGCCTTGTTGCGGTCGACATCGTCGGTCATGACGACCTTCCGGGAACGGGGGCTGACCGTCCAGATCCTGGAGTGCGATGCGAAACCTGCGGGGAGGTCGTCACCGGCTAGCGCGATGAGCCTGTCGTCCGGGCTCCAGGCCAGCCCGGACAGCTCCATGTTCGACCTGGTCAGCTTCCTCCTTCTCCTGCCAGCGGGGTCTATGACGTAGAGGTCGGAGATGAACGGCTTGAGGTCGTTCGAGGAGGCGAGATACGCGATTGACCTGCCGTCGTGGGAGATCGCGAAGTCGCTCAGGTCGATCGAGCCGGAGGTGAGCTTTCTCACCTTCCCAGATCCGATGTCCACGCAGAACAGGTGCTTCCTCTTGCCGTAGACGAACCCGACCCCGTTGAACCAGAAGGGTATGCGGTCGATGACCTTGACGTTGTCCTTCGCCTTCTTCCCGACACGGGACAGGAAGTACACGGAGCCTGAGTCTGGGGACCACTGCGGTCTGTCGATCCCGTCCTCAGACCTGCGAAGGAGCCTGGCCTCCCCGCCCTCCGCCGAGATGACGTACAGGCCGTTCCCCTTGTCGTCCTTCTTCAGCCCCCTTCGCGAGACGAAGAGGATCGAGCGGCCGTCCGGGGACCACTTCGGGTCGGCGTCCTTCTTCCCCGTGGTGAACGGGGCGCACCCCCCTCGTTTCAGGTCTGCGATGTAGACGTCCGAGTCGTACGCGTCTTCGTCGAGGTTGGCCCTCTTTACGGAAAAGGCGACCTTCTTCCCGTCCGGGGAGAAGCTCGGCTCCGAAAGCGTGGAGTAGAGCTTGAAGTCGGATGGCCCGACCGCCCTTGGCACGGCCGGCCTCCCTCCGACCGAATCTTATTCTTTCCCGTGCCGGGAACGGATAAATCGCATCCGTTCGCGCCGCGGACCCGCGATTGGTCAGCGCGGTCATAGTCATCGGCTCGTTCCTCCTTGCCTTCAAGGCGGTCCTCGTCGAGGGGAGCGAAGTGGCCATTCTTTCCGTGGCGACAGTCAAGCAGCTCGGCAAGAACAACGTGCTGCTCGGAGTCATCGCCGGGGCCGGCGCCTCGCTGTTCATCTTCCTCGGCGTCAGGCAGGTCTTCCTGCTGCTTCCTGAGGCGGCGATCGACATCGGGACCGGGGCAGTGATCCTCTACTTCTCGTACAGGTTCCTCAGGGGGTTCAAGCGGTACTACTTCGGCAAGAGGTCGTTCAGGGCGAAGATGGAGAAGATGGAGGCCGAGGTGGTCGAGAAGGAGCTGGAGAGGTACGGTACGGAAAGGCCGGCGGTGCTCCCGTTCTCCCCGCTGAACGCCCTTCCCGTGTTCGTGATCACACTGACCGAGGGGTTCGAGGCGAGCCTGGTCCTGAGCGCGTCAGGGACCTACAACTTCGAGTGGACGGTCGTCGGCGCCCTCGTGAGCATCGCGCTGCTCATCGTGGTCTCTGCGATATCGTACGACTACCTGATACGCTTCCCCAGGTGGGGGCTGGACCTGCTGGCCGGGAGCGTCCTGTTCACGTTCGGGACGCTCTTCCTCGTGTCCGGGATACTTCTGGCGCTCTTCGGGATAGGCTAGGGTCCGGCTTCGTACTCCCTGATGACCCGCCTGAGGTCGTCGGCGAACCCCCTGAGCGCGGACGGGCCGAAGCCCCACCTCAGCCCCCCAGCCTCGAACAGCTCCGGGAGCGACTTCGCTGCGCCGAGGGAGAGGGCAGACTTGTAGGCCTCGACCGCGCCCCTTCTGTCCTCCCTGTAGCGGGCCCTGATCCCCAGCGCCCCCGTAAGCGCTATGCCGTACTCGATGTAGTAGAAGGGGACCTCGAAGAAGTGGAGCTGGCGGTGCCAGCGGTGCGCCCTGCTCAGCTCGAGGCCCTCGTAGCTCTCCAGCCCCGCGAACCTGTTGAAGGTGGCCACCCAGGCCGCAGCCCTTTCCTCGTGGGTGTGGTCGGGGTGGGTGTACACCCAGTGCTGGAACGCGTCGACGGTCGCCACCCATGCGAAGAGCTTGACGTTGTCGACCGCCTCCTCCCAGTTCGAGCGGTTGGCGTTCTCCCTGTCGTAGAAGACCCCCTCGTAGTGCTCTCCTGAGATTATCTCCATCGACGTCGAGGCGACCTCGGCGAACTCGGTGGGTATGTTCGCGTTCGCGTTGAAGTACGGGAGCCCCTCTTTTCTCATGAGGAAGGTGTGGAAGCTGTGCCCGGCCTCGTGCAGGAGCGTCCGGACGTCGTCGTCCCTCTTCGCTGCGTTCATGAAGATGAACGGGAGCCTGACCTCCGTGAGCTCCTCCTGGTAGCCGCCTGGGGCCTTCCCCTTCCTGCTTTCGAGGTCGAGGAGGTCCAGCTCGACCATCCTCGAAAAGTAGCCTGCGAGCTCCTGGTCGATCTGGCTCACGACCTTCTTCGCTCCGCCCAGGAGGCCGGCCGCGTCCTTGAAAGGCGAGAGAGGGGGACGGCTGTCCGGGTCCACCCTCAGGTCCCAGGGCCGGAGCTCGTCGACGCCCATCTTCTCCATCCTCCTCCGGTCGATCTCCCTGCTCAGGGGGACGATGAACTCCTCGACCCCCCTGTGGAAGCTCTCGCAGTCAGACGGCGTGTAGTCGAACCTGTCCTTCTTGGCGAAGGTGTAGTCCCTGAAGTCGGCGAACCCCGCGTTCTTTGCCACCCGGTCCCGGAGACCGACCATCTGGTCGTAGATCCTGTCGAGCGCCTCCCTGTCCTGCAGCGCCCTGGCGTCGGCCAGACGCCACGCCTCTTCTCTTACCGGCCTGTCAGGCTCTTCGTAGAACTTTGACATCTGCTGCAGGGTCCGCTCTTCCCCGCGGAAGTTGACCGTCATCGCGCCCAGGACGCGCAGGTAGTCCTGGGAGAGGTTCGAGTCCTGCCTTTCGAGGTCCACGTTCTCTTCCCTGAAGATGCGCACCGCGCTCAGGCGCCTCCTGTCCTCCTGGCCGTAGACGCTCCGCGGGAGCTGGGAGTGGAAGGGGGTCGAGGAGTATTTCTTCAGCAGCCCGAACTTTGCGACCTTGATCTTGGGCTCGAGCTCCTCGACGTACCGGCGGTAGGCTTCAGTGTACTCCTTGTTGTCGGTCTGCAGTGTGCTGTTGATGTACCTGATCGACCTCTGCTCGTAGACGTAGGAATCGAGCTCGGCCTCGTCGAGGAGCCACTTCTCGAGGTCGGCAGTGCTGGCGATGGCGCGGGCGGCGAGCTCTGCGTAGGCCTTCGAGAGGTCCCCCCACTCGAACCTGATCCCCGCCGGGAGAAACTGCCGCTTGAACTCCCTTGGGAGGGCAGAGTAGTCGAAGACCAAGTGCGCTGGGGTGAACCTGAAAGATACCTTACTTATACCTCGCTAGAAAGCAAGAATGTCATGCTCCCGATTTTACGGGAGGTCTCCGTTCCTATGGAAGGCGGGCTATTCTGATTGCCCCACGTGACAGTACCCCTGATGCGCGAGCGACATAAAAATCCTCCGGAGGTCCATGAGAGGGGTTCGGGAGGGGCGTCAGTCACCTGAGTACGGGGGCTCGCCCGTGCCGTCTTCGAATCCGAAGAAGCTCTTGACGTGGTTGCGGGCGAAATACCACCCGAACAGCCCCCGCCGAAGGTGAGCAGGTACCAGGCCCAATGCAGCCCCATCCAGGTCCCGTAGCCCGCCACGATGAAGAGGAGGCCGGCGACGGCCGGCGGGATGTTGAGAGGAGAGAAGAGCACGTTGGGCACCGCCAACAGGACCAGGGCGAGGCCCAAGACCAGGTCGGCGACCGCCACAGCCGCTATCCCGCCCGGTCTATCTCCGCGGTTCAACACGGGCGGAAGAGGGTGAGACCGACTTACGCCGTCCGTTCAGTCCGGCGAATCGGGTTCGAAACTGCCCCGGGCGAGATTTGAACTCGCGTCGCTAGCTCGAGAGGCTAACATGCTTGACCGGGCTACACCACCGGGGCTCGGGGAGCCTTCAGAGGGTGTGGATATAGCGGTTGCTCGTGAAAACCGAGAGTTTGCAGGAGGACCCGGCCTGGCTACTGGCTCTGCCTGAGAATCGACTTGGCTGCCAGCTTGATGTCCGAAGGCTTCACCGTCTTCCTCCCGGCGTGGGCCGCCAACTCGACCGCAGCTTTGGAGATCTGCATCCCCACGGACTCGAGCTCGCTCCTCAGCTCGATGGCTGCGTCGTCCCCGACCCTTTCTGCGCCGGCCTTCTTTATCACCCTGTAGACAGCCGCAAGGCCGAACTCGGAACTAGACATTCGCCTTTCGGGCCTACGGGGTGTATTAAAAACCTTTGGCGAGTTTCGCCCGCACAATAGTCCGTTTTAGGCTCTAAAGAGCCCAACTCCACCCCTAATCTGAAAATAAGTGGAAAAACCGCACCCAGTCGTTCTCGCGTTCAGCTTTGCGTCCGAAGGTCTGAGAGTGGGCTGAAATACCACGTTACCCATGGCAGGGCGTGCGTTTCGTCGATTCGCACCTCCATCTGAGCGGACGGGACGTCGAGCCGGCCCTGGCGCTGGGCGCAGCAACGGAGACTCTTCTGGTCACCTGCGCGACCGACCACGGGACGTCCAACGAGGCCCTCAGGCTGGCAGCGGCCAACCCTGAGGCGGTGAAGGCATTCGTCGGCGTGCACCCGTCTGAGGCTGCGAAGTCCGGCGGCCTCGGGTGGCTTCGAAAGGCCCTCGCCTCATCTGCCGGGCTCGGCGAGGTGGGCCTGGACCCGACCTACTCCTCGGCAGGCCCGCGAAGCGCCCAGATGAGGGCGTTCCTCTCCCAGCTGGAGCTGGCCCAGAAGCTCGGCAAGCCTGTCCAGGTCCATTCGCGCGAGGCCGAGAAAGCGGCCATCGAGTCGCTCGAGGGGTTCAGGCTCCGCGCCGTCCTCCTCCACTGGCTTGAAAGCGAGGAAGCGCTCCCCACAGCGCTGGCGAAGGGATACTTCGTCTCATTCGGCCCGGCAGTCCTCTACTCGAAGAAGCTTCAGCGCATGGCAGCGAGGTCTGAACCCGGCCAGGTGCTCGCCGAGACCGACTCCCCTGTGACCTATCGCCCGCTCGGGGGGGTGCAGGGGCCCTCGCTGGTCCCTTCGGTCGTGTTCAGGCTCGCCGAGCTCTGGGGGGTCAGATTCGAGGCGGCAAGGGAGACGATAGCTGCGAACGCGGCGCGCTTCCTCGGCCTCCCCGAGAAAGGTTAATCATGTCACTCAATCGGGCTTGACCGAAGTTGGACAGGACCCGGAGGCTTTCGGAGGAGTTGATGGAGAGGCACCCTGAAGCCTTCGGCACAGACTTCGAGCAGAACAAGAAGGCGCTCGAGGAGCTCGCGTTGATCCCGTCCAAGCAGCTTCGGAACCGAATAGCCGGGTACATCGCGAAGTCGCACAAAGAGGACTCGTCCGAGGGCGAACAGGCAGAGGGCGAAGAGCAGAAGGACTAGCCCTTGGCCCTGGCGAAGACGGGGTTCCTGCTCACGGTCAAGCCGGTGAGCGTCCTTCGCCCGCACGAGGAGACGATACCGGAGCACGTGGAAAGGCTGGCCGAAGAGATGAGGCGTGACGGCGTGCAGAAAGACCCGATCATCATCGACCAGGACACGGCTACGGTCCTGGACGGGATGCACAGGCTCGCGGCCTTCGAGAAGCTCCGCGTCGAGAATGCTGTCTGCTGCGCCGTCGACTACGCCTCGAAAGCAGTCAGGGTCGGCCGCTGGGCGCGCGTCTACACATCCAAGGGCGGCTCGTTCGCCGACGTCCTTGCGCGCTCCAGGCTCACGCGTCGGGTCACCCTCGCGCAGGCGTTCGACGCGCTGGACAGCCGGGAAGACGGTCTGGCAGTCCTCACTTCCAGCGCCGCATACCTGCCGGCTGGGGAGCTCGAGCTTGGGCCCGCGTTCGAAGTCATAGGCGATTTCGACCGATACTCTGAAGCCAAGAGGTGGGAGCGCCGCTTCGTACCCGAAGACGAGGTCGACGTCCCTCTGCAGGAAGACAAGAACCTGGTACTACTGGTGAGGAAGCTCGGGAAGGAAGACGTGGTCTCGGCCGCCCGGTCCGGGAAGCTGTTCCCCTGCAAGACCTCGATGCACCGCATCGACCCCAGGCCAGTGGCAGTGAACTTCCCGCTCGAGAAGCTGAACGGGGCTACGACCGCGGCGCTGAAGGAGTCGCTTGCCGGTCATGGGGAGCGCCTGCTCCCGGCCGGATCCACGTACGAAGGAAGAAGGTATAAGGAAAGGCTGCTCCTCCTCAACCGCGAATGATATCCGTCCGCTGTCTCGGCCACATAGGGACGAGCGTCGGGGAGGAGGAGGTGGAGCTCGAAGGGTCTGAGCTGGAAGCTTCTGAGATCGTCGAGAGGCTGCGGGAGATGAGCGGGAGGGAGGACCCGGGGTTCACCAGGTTCAACACTCTGATGATGGTCGAAGACGGCGAGGCGTTCGTCACCGCAGCGGCGAGCAGGAAGGTCAGGTCAGGGGAGCGCGTGGTCCTGATCCCGTTTTCGCACGGCGGGTGAGCTGGACGCAGGTCTTCGCCAGAGCGTATCTCTGCGGGTCGGGGATGGATCCGGAGGAGCTGAAGCTGAAGGCCGCCCGGGAGTGCCGGGGGGCGGTGGTGCAGACGGCGGCGCAGGATGCCGCGACCAACGAGCTGTTCGTCGAGATGCTGGCTGCCCAGACCCTCCAGGCGCAAACCACTGGCAGCCTGCTGGCACGGAATCCCGAGATGGACTTCCTGCTCCGGCTTGCGGGGACCGCCCAGATCTCGAAGGCCATAGGCGAGAAGGGGTCGGCGGTCGGGAAGCCTTTCCTGCTGGTCGTCGCGTCGCGCAGGAGGCTGAAGGAGCTTTCTGGGCTCACCGGGCTTGAACTTCCGCGGAGGGGACTATCGAAGTCGGAGCTCCTTCGCGTAGAGAGGGCCGCGCTGCTCAGCGCGGAGCGGGCCTAGGCGGCGCGTTTGAGCTTCTGGATGCTGACGATGTCGTGCGGAGACAGCACTGATACCCCCGAATATTCGCCGAAGATCTCCAGCAGCACTATCTTGTCGGGCGAGTCGAGGTTCACCTTCCTGTCGACCGCGTCGGCGATGGCGTCTATGAGCTGCCTGTCTTGATACGGTGATTCCCTCGCCTCTATCGTGATCCTGAAGGTCTCTCCAGGACCGATGGCCGAGGCAAGCTCCTTGACCGCCTTCACGATGTCTCCGACCTTCGTGTCAACGACCCGGTCGACCGGGATGACGCGCAGTATGAACCGGACCTTGAAGGGCTCTGACCTGACGAAGTCGGTGATGAACGACAGCAGAGCCTTCGGGTCCTCGACGTCGACCTCGATTATGCCGTCGTAGGCCGACCTGTCTATCGTCACCTTCCGTATCCCGGAGAGGAGGGCGATCTCCTTGAACTCTGCAGAGGCCTTCGCCTCGAGCCCCTTTGAGGAGGTCACTATGAGGTTCGTCCGTATCTCAACCCGTCGCCGACCCCGACGGGACCTGTTCTTAAGATTGTGACCGTGTCCCCGACCACCTGGACTACGGTGGACTCCTTCCCCGCCCTCACCCCGCCGTCGAGGACCATGTCCACCATCCCCCCGACCTGCCTCACGGCTTCGTCTGCAGTCCTCGCCGAGGGCTGGCCCGAGATGTTGGCGCTCGTCCCTGTCAGCCACCCCCCGCACAGGCTGATGAGCTCGAGACAGGCGGAGTGGGACGGGACCCTCACCCCGAGCTTCCCGGACCCCTGCGTGAGCTGCGTGGGGAGGTCCATCCTGACAGGAGCCACGATCGTCAGCGGGCCCGGCCAGTTCGCCCTCGCCAGCTCCAGCGCCCTGGCGGAGAGGACCACCAGCTCTTCCGCCTTCGACGCCGAAGAGCAGAGGACCGGCACCGGCTTCGAGCCCCTCCCCTTCGCTTCGAAGACCCTCTTCACAGCATCCGCGTTGAACGGGTCGCAGCCGAGCCCGTACACCGTGTCCGTCGGGTAGACTATGACCCCGCCCCTGCGGACGACCTCTGCCGCCCTGGACATCGAGGCAGGGCCTATCGGCACCGAACCAGCGGTCAATCCTAGCCGGGCGCTTCACACCGTGACATTTAATAGTGCAACCTAAATCGCGGTGCGCCCATGTCGGAAGAGGACCAGGAGCTCGACGAGGACCTAGACGAGGACTTGGACGAGGACGGATGGGACGAAGACTCGGACGAGGAAGGGTTCTAGGGCCCTGACGCTCCGCGTGACATGGTCGCAGTCCTACGCCACACTTTAAGACACCTCGCAGGCCGCTTGGACGGCCTTGTCTAGGACGCTCGTAGTCAACTTCAAGAACTACCCTGAGATCATGGGGGAGGGCTCTGTCCGCCTGGCCCTCGCCATGAAGAGAGCCGCCGAGACGGCCAACATCGAGGCGATAGCCGCGCCCCCCACCCCGATGATAGCGCTCGTGGCCTCGAAGGCCAAGGTCCAGGTGTACAGTCAGTCGGTCAGCAGCGACGCCGGAGACAAGACCACGGGGGCCGTGCTCCCGGAGGCCGTGAAAGCCGCCGGCGCGTCAGGGACGATACTGAACCACAGCGAGTCCAGGCGGAACATCTCCGACCTCAGGAAGCTCGTCCCAAGGCTCGCAAGCATGGGGATGGGGGTCTGCCTGTGCTCGCAGGACGCGAGCGAGGCAGCGAGCCTGTCGAGGCTCGGTCCGAAGTACCTGGCTGTCGAACCTCCGGAGCTGATAGGCTCCGGCGTCGCAGTCTCGACAGCGAAGCCCGAACTGGTGGAGAGGACAGTCGCGCTGGTAAGGGAGGCAGGCTACGGCGGCAAGATCCTCTGCGGGGCCGGGATAGTCAGCGGGGAGGACGTGGCCAGGGCCGTGGAGCTCGGGGTGGACGGCGTGCTCGTGGCGAGCAGCGTGGTGAAAGCGGCCGACTGGGAGTCGAAGATCCGGGAACTCGCCGATTCTCTAAAGTGAGAACGGGCTCTTTTTCTTAAATACAATGTTAAAAGGGCGCCGATTATGGCTCAAAAATACGAGATGAAACAGATGGAACAAGCCAAACCAAACCCATTCGAAAACGCACTCGAACAGCTGAGGATTGCTGCAGAGTACCTGAAGCTTGACGATGGAATACACCAGATGCTGGCCAGCCCGAAGAGACAGCTCACGGTATCGCTCCCTGTAAAGATGGACAACGGGGAGACCCGCGTCTTCACAGGCTACAGGGTCCAGTACAACGACGCGAGGGGGCCATTCAAGGGCGGTATCAGATACCACCCCGGCGTAACGCTTGACGAAGTCAAGGCGCTCTCCGCCTGGATGACCTGGAAGACGAGCGTCGCGAACATCCCCTACGGCGGCGCCAAGGGGGGCATCATATGCGACCCGAAGCACATGTCAATGGGAGAGCAGGAACGCATGACTCGGCGCTACGCGGCAGCCATCGCGCCCATAATCGGGCCCTACAAGGACATACCCGCGCCAGACGTCTACACCAACGCCCAGACCATGGCCTGGATCCTCGACACCTACAGCACCCTGGAGGGATTCATGTCCCCGGCGGTGATCACGGGCAAGCCCATATCTCTAGGAGGCTCTCTCGGAAGGGACAAGGCGACCGGCAGGGGCGCAGTCTTCACCACAGTGGCTGCGGCCAAGGTGAACAAGGTCGACCTGAAGAAGGCGACCTTCGCAGTTCAGGGCTACGGCAACGCCGGGTCCAACTATGCGGAGATACTCCAGACCTACGGCCCGAAGCTCATGGGCGCCAGTGACTCGAAGGGCTCGATAACGAGCAAGACCCCCATCGACGCGAACAAGCTGCTCGCTCACAAGGAGAAGACCGGGTCGGTGGTCGGCTTCCCAGGAAGCCAGAAGGTCTCCGACAAGGAACTCCTTCAGTCGGACGTCGACATCCTGAGTCCAGCAGCGCTCGAGAACAGCATCCTCCCGGACACCGCGAAGGGAATCAGGGCGAAGATCATCACAGAATGCGCCAACGGGCCGACCACGCCCGAAGCGGACAAGATCCTGCACAAGAACGGAGTCTTCGTCGTCCCGGACATCCTCGCCAACTCCGGAGGGGTGATCGTGAGCTACCTGGAGTGGGTCCAGAACCTGGAGAGGATATCGTGGACCGAGGTAGAGGTCAACGACATGCTCGAGAAGAAGATCACGTCTGCGTTCCACGACGTCCACGCCGCCAGCCAGAAGCACGGCGTCGACATGAGGACCGGCGCGATGATCGTCGGTGTCGGCAGGGTCGCAGACGCAGTCAAGACACTCGGGGTCTTCCCGTAGGCAGGAAGCTCCACACGGACAGGGCGCCGTCGGAGAAGTGCCGAGGGCGCTCTTCTCACTGTTTTTTATGACTCGGGGATAGCGAATGCCTAGGACCGTTCGGCTGTCGAGATCCTGCTCTCCAGCTCTCTGACCAGGGACGCGCTCCCGACGTAGGCGGGGGAGGTCTCAGCCAGAGACTTCGGCTCTATGTCGAGGATGTTCTTCCGACCGTCGGTCGCATACCCGCCGGCCTGTTCGTTGATGAAGGCCATGGGCGCGGTCTCGTAGAGGACCCTCAGCTTCCCGCCTGGCTTCTTCACCAGCTGCGGGTAGGCGAAGACCCCGCCTCTGCCGAGGACCTGGTTATAGTCCCCGACGAAGGTCCCGCAGTACCTGACGCGCATGCCCCTCCCCTCAAGGGAATCGACGAAGTCCCGCACGGGAGGGATCCACTCGCTCCTGAAACCTCCAATCCCGTAGACCTCCGGCTTGTCAGGCACCTTCAGGTCGACTCCGAGGAGCTCGAAGGACATGTTCGGCCCCTGCCGGACGGCGACGAACCTGTGGACCCCCTTCCCGAAGGAGAAGGTGAGGGTCATGACGTTGCCGTAGGTGACATAGAGCGCGCCGACTAGGCTGCGACCGGGCGCCGGGAGCTTCTTCGAATAGAACCCGAAGATGCTGCCTAGAGGGTTGTTGGTCTCGACGTTCGAGCTCCCGTCGAGCGGGTCCATGGCCACGCTGGTGCGCCCCTTCCCTTCCGCTGGCTCTGCCATCTCCTCGGACGCGACCTCGGCCGCCAGCCCGGTGGCTGTAAGCGTCTCGGCGAAGACGTCGTTGGAGAAGACGTCGATCGCTTTCTGCGTCTCCCCGGAAGGGTTGGTCGCTGCGAGGAGCCCTGACTTGAAAGGGATGTTGTCCCAGACGGTCACGGAAGCCTTGGCGACCGCCAAGGTCATCGCTGCCAGCTCGTCGGGAGCGTTCAGCCTCAGGAACTCGTCGAGCTTCAATCCGAATGGCGTGGCGGCCGCAGCATCCGGCTTTTAGAGATATGGCGCGGCCATTCCGTGAGATTGCCGCGCAGTAAACCTGTTAAATAGCGAGCTGGCAGGTCCGGCCTGTGAAGCAGGACCGCATGGCTCCGTTCCTGAAGGACGGGAGGAGTATGCTGCTCGCGTATGATCAGGGGCTCGAGCACGGGCCCTCGACGGACTTCAACGACAGGAACGTGGACCCGGCCTTCATCATGGACATCGCGGTGAAGGGGAGGTTCAATGGCGTGATATTCCAGAAGGGGACGGCGGAGAGGTTCTACGACGGACGGGTCCCTCTGATAGTGAAGGTGAACGGGAAGACCAGCCTCCCCAAGGGGGAGCCGGTCTCGAGGCAGGTCTGCAGCATCAAGCAGGCCGTTTCGCTCGGGGCAAAGGGGGTCGGGTACACCATCTACCTTGGGAGCGGGCTCGAATCCGAGATGCTCGCAGAGTTCGGCAGGGTCCAGGAAGAAGCCCACGAGAGGGGGATCGCAGCGATCGCCTGGATCTACCCGCGGGGGGCAGCGGTGCAGAACGACACGTCCAAGGATATCGTGTCCTATGCCGCAAGGACAGGGCTGGAGCTCGGGGCAGACGCGGTCAAGATAAAGTACACAGGGGACTCTGCGAGCTTCTCCTGGGCGGTGAAGTCGGCGGGGGGTGTCAGGGTGTTCATGAGCGGGGGGCCGAAGGCGCCGACCGACGACGACTTCCTGAAGCAGGTCAAGGGCGTGATAGAGGCGGGAGGGACAGGGCTCGCAGTGGGCAGGAACGTGTGGCAGAACCAGGACCCGCTGGCCATGGCGGACAAGCTCAGGAAAGTAATCTTCGGATAGTCGCCGACTACTTCGACAGCAGTCTCCAGGACAGGACTATCCCGAGGAGAGAGAGCAGCGCCGCGAAGCCGACGAGGACGCCGAAGTCGGCCCAAAGGGGAGCCAGTACCGAGTACCCCGGGGCCGATGTGGCACCCAACAGCATCTGTCTGACTCCGTCGACCGCGTAGCTCACGGGATTGAGCCTCACGACGGTCTGAAGCCACCCTGGCATACTCTCAACCGGGAGCAGCGCGTTGCTCGCGAATAGGAGTGGAAGGTTGAGCAGGTTGATGATGGCCATCTGCGTCTGCCAGTCTGCCGACCTGAGAGCAAGCATCACGAAGAGTGAGGAGAGTCCGAACGACATGAAGAAGAGTATCGCGAACGACCCTGCGACAGTCATGATGCCAAAGTTCGCGGTATCCATCCCGAAAGCTACCGCGATGCCAAGGACGACCGCGGCCTGGATGAGCGAGCGGACCACACTCTGCAATACTTTGCTCACTACGATGGCTCCCCTGCCAACTGGAGTGCTCAAGGCCTTGTTCATGAAACCAAATCGCCTGTCCCAGACCACGGACATGCCTGCGAACGCGGCTGTGAAGAGGATGATAAACGCCAGCATCCCCGCGCTGAGGTAGGAGAAATACCCCCCTGGAACGTCGAGGGACAGGTTGATGGCCTTCCCGAAGAGGCCCAGCCACACGACCGGCTGCACGAGCGAGATCACGAGCTGGATGGGGTTCTTGTACCACTTGACAAGGTCCCGGTTGGTCAGGGCCCAGAGCCCGTGCAGCGGGCTCCTGTTGAGCTTCGGCGCTGCCCTGAAGGCGCGCTCGCGCATCTTCTGGCCCTCGTCCTGAGCCAGCTGCTCCTGCGTAGTCACCGTCGACCGCGTCAGATCGTCGGTCAACCGCCGGTCACCTGCGCGCCCTCATCAGCGTCACCCGGTGCTTGAAGGCGTCCATCTTGCTGGCCTCCTCTTCTCTTATGCCGTGGCCCGTGAACTCAAGGTAGGCCTCGTCGAGCGTAGGCTTCGTCAGGGATATCTTCGTGACCTGCAGCCCCTTGGACCTCAGGAGGTCGATTATCTGGATCGACGACTCCTCCCCGACCTCCGACTTTATCCTGTATTCGTGGTCGCTCTTCTTCACGTCCTTGACGAGCGAGAGCTTCCTGATGTCGTCCGAAATGTCTGGGTCGCTCTCGGCCACGCCTACGACTATCACGTCCCCGCCTATGCTGGCCTTGAGCTCGGTCGGCGTACCTATCCGCACTATGTGCCCGTGGTCGATTATAGCTATCCTGTCGCACAGGGAGTCCGCCTCTTCCAGGTAGTGGGTCGTGAGGAAGAGGGTCATCCTGTACTCCTCCTTCAGCATCCGGATGTAGTTCCAGACTGCGGTCCTGGTCTGGACGTCGAGCCCCAGCGTCGGCTCGTCGAGGAACAGGAGCTTGGGGTAGTTTATCAGCCCGCTCGCCAGTTCGAGCCTCCTCCTCATCCCCCCCGAGTACGTGCTGACCTTCCTGTCGGCCGCGTCCTCAAGCTCCACCAGCCTGAGGAGTTCCATCGCGTGAGGCTTGGAGTCGCTCCTCGGGATGCCGTAGAGGTCGGCGCACAGGAGGATGTTCTGGAGGCCGGTCAGGTCCTCGTCCGCAGTGTACTCCTGCGGGACTACGCCCACCCTCCTCCTGACTTCGTTCGGGTGCTTGTGGATGTCGAGGCCGTCCACCACGGCCTTGCCCCCGGACGCAGTGAGCAGCGTCGTGAGCACGCTGATCGTGGTCGTCTTCCCGGCCCCGTTCGGCCCGAGGAACCCGTAGAGCTCGCCACGTTCGACGGTGAGGTCCAACGCGTCCACCGCGCGGACGTCGCCGTAGCGCTTGGTGAGCCCGCTCGTGCGGATCGCGGCCGTCACTTGAGGGCGGCGGCGTCCTCCTGGAGGGTCGCCACGTCCACGAAGCCGACGAGGAGCCATGCCTGGTCGCCCCGATCGACCAGGATCGCCGAGGCGAGCGGACCGGCGTACGGCAGGAGCGATCGGAGCTGGGCGGGTGGCGGACCGTCGAGACGGACCGCGGCCCGCAGGTCGAACCCCGAGCCGAAGAACCGGACCCCGGAGACGGCCTCGGGCGCGGCCGGCTCGGCCGCGGGCTCGCGGAGATCCCGCACGGTCGCGCCC
>DAIDAO010000050.1 GCA_027310575.1 bacterium
GACAAGCACTACCCGCTGGGCCTCCTCGAGTTCAACGTCAGGGGGGAGCTCATAGTCGACGGGGTCCTGACGTGCTCACAGTGCGGGAGGTACTATCCCATCATCGACGAGATACCAGTGATGCTCCCGGACAACCTGAGGAACAGGAAGGAAGACCTCGGGTTCCTTGAGAAGTGGAGTTCGAAGCTCCCTGACAGCGTCGTCCATGGCGGGAAGCCCTGGAGCCTCTGACACGCGAACCGAAGAAACTCTAAAGCCACCTTTGGTCCGACCCGAAGCTCGTGATGGGGGTATAGCCCAGAGACCTTGAAGCGGTTGGGCAGCCAGGCAGGGCGACAGGCTCCAGTGGTCAAACATACAAGTTTGATGACACAGCAGCGTGGATGATTAGGCATTGGAGCTGCAGAAACCTGTAGACCGTCGGTTCAAATCCGACTACCCCCACACGCCAATTGAGGCGCGCCGGAACGGGTAATTCGTTCTAATTGTTACAATTATATACGGTCGGCCCCATTGAGGATTGACGTGGCCAGCAGATTCCCGGTCGTAGTCATGGTTCTTGCGGCGATGATACTGACCGCCGGGGGAGCGGCGGCGCAGACGACCTACACCCTGCACGTCGCGACCGACTCGGCTTCGTACTCCGGGGCTCAGTCGATCAAGATCACGGGCAGCGTGACTCCTGCTCCTGGACCCTCCACTGCGGTGACACTCAAGCTGATCAACCCTACCGGGACCGTGCTGGGCGTCTGGTATGCCAGTGTCGGCGCGACGTCCGGTCTCTTCAACTATAGCATCGTGGCCGGAGGGAGCTCCGGCTGGGTCGCCGGGACGTACAAGGTGAACGCGACCTGGGGCGCCTACGCGCCGCAGCTCTACGCGCAGAGCACCTTCACTTATTCGCCAACGTCTACAACGACCACGACTACCACAACCACAACGACTACCACGACGACGACAACAACTACGACCACTACGACAACTACCACGACCACCACAACCACGACGACCACGACCTCTCCCACAACGACGACTTCGAGCAGCGGTGGTGGCGGAATCCCTGAGTTCCCGTTCCAAGCCGTTGCTGCGGGGGCCATAGTTGCCGCGATAGCCGCCGGGTATCTCCTCATGAGGAGGTCCTCGCTGGGAGGGCGCAGGTCCCCGGCAAGTCTGTGAGCCTGGCTGACAGTTGAAAGCTGAAGCCCGATTTCTTGCCTGGCTGGCCGCTTCCGCAGCGCTCTCGGTTCTCACTGCGCCCAACTTCGTGCCCCTGTTCGACCAGATGCTCGGAGACCAGTTCGGCGACGTGTTCCCGGTCTTCCCCTTCGCCGCCCTGGTGGTCCTGATTACGGCGCTGAGGTGGAGGGAGCTGGCTGACGTCCTCGGCGCTGAGAGGGGCATCGGATCTGAGCTCAAGACCCGCGTGCTCGGCGTCACGGTCATCGTGGCCCTGCTTGTCCTCGAGCCCCTGACGGCTCAGACGGTAACGACCGCCGGGGTGGCGATGGTGCTCACCTTCTACTGCACCTCACTCGCCCTCAACCCCCTTACCAAGCGGATGCTGCTCCCCTACGCCGGCATCTTCGCCGCCGGGGTCGGTTCGCCCGCGGTGCTGCAGTGGGCTTTCGGAGAGCCTCTCGCGCTCCTCTCGACCGCGATGTCTGCGAAGCTGGTCGCGATCATCGGACTCCCCGTCTCCTGGGCAGGCACGCAGTTCGAGCTAGTCGCGAGGTCCGGGGACGTGATCAGCGGCGTCGTGGCCCCTGGCTGCTCGAGCATCATCTCGGTCACGACGTTCCTCGGCCTGCTGGCGCTGATGCACCTGGACCTGAAGAAGGATCTCCGCTCCACCCTGACGCTCGCCGTCGTGGGTGTCGGAGCCCTCACGGTCCTGAACTCCTTCCGGATAATGATCCTCATGTGGGTCGGTTACGAGCAGGGGTCAGGGGCGTTCTGGGGGGTCCACAACTGGGTGGGGTATGTCCTGTTCCTCGCGTTCTACCTCGCCGCGCTCCCGATATACTCCAGGATGGGCAGAAGCGTGAGCGGCCCCTACTCGGTCCGGGCCGGCATGCCGTAGACCCCGTCGTAGCCGGGGACAACGGTCACCCTTCCTTCGCGGTTGGCGATTATGGCCTCGGCCACCTTCTGCGGGACCACGCCGGCGAGGCTGTCTTCAGGCGCGCCAAGCAGGACGTTGAACTCGCTTCCGAAACTGCGGATCAGGCTATCCTGGAGGTCGATGACAGACTTCGCATAGAGCCTGTTCACGCCCGTGGCAGACGAGATGACTTCGTAGAGCGGCAGTAGGCGTTTGAAAGGGATGGCTCCGGGAGGGACGTACCCCTCCGGCCTGTCGGCCAGCTCCTCTACCCGCTGTAACACGCCGATCGTGAGCTTCTTGCCGCACTTGGGGCACGTGTTGTTCAGGCGCTTCGCGTCCTTGGGGGTGAACGAGAGCCCGCACTTCTTGTGCCCGGTGAGATGGTATTTCCCGTACGCTGGGTCCACCTCTACCGTGAAGAGGAACCGGGACGCGTCCTTCTGCCTTATTGCGTCGAAGACCTCGGCGTATGTCAACCTGGGAAGGTCCATGACGTTCGCCTCCCTTCCCAGCCGCCACGGGTTGGGGGAGTGGGCGTCCGAGTTCGAAATCAGCGCGACCCTGTCCAGCGCAGACAGCCGCCAGTTCATCGGAGGGTCTGAGCTGAGCCCCGTCTCTATGGCGAACACGTCGCCCGCCCTGTCCTGGTAGCACTCCTCGAGCGAGTCGAAGCCCGACCTGCTCCCGAATACGCCGAACCATGGGGTCCAGGCGTGGGCAGGGATGACGACGATCTGTCGGGATATCGAGAGGAGCCTCTCGAGCAACTCCGCCGAGCCTATGCCGGTCAGGACGGGTCTCCCGTCCGACCTCAGGTTGCCGTGCTTGGCGAGGAGATCGTTGATCTGGAGGACGGCCTCGAAGTCTGCGGCGCAGAGCAGGTGGTGGACCTTCCTCGTCCTCCCGTCCTGTTCGTAGACCGTGCTGACCTCCCCAGTCAGCATCCAGGTGATGCCCCCGTAGGAGTGGAGGCCTGCCCCGGCGGCCGGCTCGAGCTTCCCCCTGAGCTCGGCGAGCCAATCGGGGTGCGTGAAGTCCCCGGTGCCCATGAGGGTCAGCCCCTTCGCCTTCGCCCCCCGCGAGATGTGCTCCAGGTCCGTGTCCTTGCTGGTCGCCATCGCGTACTTCGAGTGAGAGTGCAGGTCGGCGAAGACTTTCATCGGTCCCGCGGGCCTTCTCTGGTTAATTAACCGCTAACATGGCGCGCAGCCGTTGTCTGAAGAGGCAGCGGCGAAGCACGGAGTATGGGCGCCCGTCCCTCCGAAGGTAAGGCTCCTGATACTTGCCACTGTGATGAACGGGTTCGCCTTCGGGTATTTCCTGATCTACGTGACAGCGTTCATGCCCGAGATCGGGTTCACCGCGGCCACCGTCGCGATAATATTCGGCATCGAGGGGATTGCGCTCGTCCTCGCTGGAATCCCTCTCGCGATGCTTTCAGACAGGTTCGGGAGGAAATGGTTCGTGATCCTTGGAAGCTTCGTTTTCGCCCCCACGGTCCTGGTCTTCGGCCTGACCCTGGACGTCAACCTGCTGTACGCCGCCGCCGCGCTCGGCGGGGTCGGTGAAGCCGCGCTCCTCGCCTCGTGGAACGCCATGATTGCGGACCTGACCGACCTCACCAACAGGGACGCAGCCTTCTCGCTTTCGTTCATTGTCGGCACGGCCAGCTTTTCCTTAGGCTCGGCCATCCCTCTCGTATTCGGCCCCATCGAAAGCGCCACAGGCCTGAGCCCTCTCTCTGTCCACAGCTGGGCTTTCATCGTCCTTGGAATGGCGAGCTTCAGCTCGCCTGCTGCGCTCTGGCTGCTGCTCAGGAAGCACGTCGAGAGACCCCCGGAGAGGAGAACCGACGGCCTCAAGCTGGGAGGGATGAGGCAGGCGCTCAAGTTCTCGGTGTTCAACAGCATCATCGGACTCGGGGCGGGCCTGATCATCCCGCTCATGGGGACCTGGCTCTGGCTCAAGTTCGCGGTCTCAGACGAATACAGCGGGCCCTTCCTCGCCCTTTCAGGGCTTACGATCGCCTTCTCTGCCGTGGCGAGCCCGAGGCTGTCGAAGAAGATCGGCCTCTTCCCCGCCATTGTCGCCACTGCCGGGAGTTCGACTGTGTTCATGCTGAGCCTGGCGTTCGTCCCCAACGTCTTCGCGGCAGGGGGGCTCTACCTCGTTAGAGCAGGACTGATGAACATGAACTCTCCTTTGATGGACTCATTCCTGATGGGCATCACCCCTCCGAACAGGAGAGGACTCGCAAGCACGATCAACGCGGTGATCTGGAGGATCCCCAACAACGCAAGCACGATTGTCGGGGGGTACATCCTGACCTACTCGTTCTTCGACGTCAACTCCATTGGCATCTCACACCTGGACCTCCCCTGGGTCCTTGCGACCGCTCTGTACCTCGTCGGGATAGGATTGCTCTACGTGAACTTCCGAGACGTCAAGCCGGCAGCGTAGGGATGGAGGCTTTGCCGAGGCGGCCGCGTTCGTTCTTCGAGAGGTACACCCCCGATGTGGCAAGAGGGCTCCTTGGGTCCCGGCTCGTGAGGGTCTTGAGGGGCGCGAGGATGTCTGGGGTGATCGTCGAGACCGAGGCGTACAGGGGCAGCAGAGACCCGGCCAGCCACGCCTTCCGCGGCAGGACGGGCCGGAACGAAGCGATGTTCGGCCCTGCTGGCCACGCCTACGTCTACTTCACCATGGGAGTCCACTACTGCCTTAACGTGACCACTGAAGGGGAAGGGACCCCTGGCGCGGTCCTCATCAGGGCCGTCCAGCCCGAAGAAGGGGTGGGCATCATGAGAAAGAACAGGGGCGTTGACGACGTCCTGCGCCTCGCGGCAGGGCCGGGCAACCTGACCAGGGCACTCGACATAGGCAGGGCCCTCAACGGGGAGGATCTAGTCCGCTCGGACAGGATCTTCATCGAGGCGGGGGCGCGGGCCGGTGCGATAGGGGTCAGCAGCAGGGTGGGCGTGGCCTCGGGGAGGTCGTTCAAGTGGAGGTTCTTCGTGAAGGGGAACCCCTTCGTCTCAAAGGGAAGACCCTCTCTGCCATCCCAGAACCCATAACTATCTCAGGATTCGACGCCGATTTGCTGGGGTCGTCGGCTAGTCTGGTCTAGGCTTCAATCCTCACGGGAAGGGGCCTTGGGCGCTTGAGATCCCCGGTTCAAATCCGGGCGACCCCATCGCACCTTTCACCTGCGCCTTCTCGCCTTGTCTTCCTTCTCCTTCTCGTCCAGCACCGACATCCAGTTGCCCTCGGTGTAGACGCCGTATTGGACCCTCTCTCTTCCCATGAGCTCCTGGGTGAAGGTCGGCCTCTTTCTCTTCTCCGCAGGCAGGAACGTCGAGAGGACCAGGAAGACGAACCCGAGAAACCCCGCGGGCGCGGCCACGAACAGGAAGAGGGCAAAGGTTGCCGAGCCGAGAGGGATGCTCGCGAATTCGCTGAGGTACGGGACGACCACGGCCAGCCCGAGGAGCCCGAGACCGAGCTGCACCGCCCTGGCTCTGTAGAGCTTCATGCGCCCGTTCGATACCCAGACCGCGAAGAACCTTGTAAGCATTCTCCTGCATCCCTCCGCGGCGCAGGGGGGGCGCCCATGCTGAATTCAAGTTCTCATATCGTTAAATACAATTGACCTAGAAGTTCCGCCGCGTTGCAGGCAGCTCCCCGTAGGGTGAAGACAATCTACAGCGTGATAGCCTCCCCCCAGAGGCTCGAGATCCTCAGGATTCTGAACATCAAGGGCCCGCTCACGTACAGCGCGCTGAAGACCCTGGCAGGGTTCAAGTCGAAGAAGGAGTCGGGCAAGTTCGCCTATCACCTCAGGAAGCTCGTGAAGCAGCTCCTGATCCAGCTGAACAGGCAGGAGAGGAAGTACACTGTGACGAACCTGGGACGCCTCGTGCTCAACCTCACGCGCCAGATAGAAGAGCAGTCCCTGGTCGAGAGCGGCAAGCTCTACGTCAGGACGTCCCACCAGACGATGGAGGAGTTCAACGCGAACAAGATCCTCCAGTCCCTCGTGAAAGAGGCGGGGATGCCCGTGGAGCTGGCCCAGAAGATCACCAGCGAGACCGAGTCGAGGCTGTACAAGTTCCAGACCCAGTACCTCACGGCGCCCCTCATACGCGAGATAGTCAACGCCCTCCTCGTGGAGCACAGCATGGAGGAGTATAGGCACAAGCTGACCAGGCTCGGGATGCCCATCTATGACGTCACGCAGCTGCTGGGCAAGGCGGGGGACGACGGGGGGAACGTCGAGTCACTCATCCACCAGACCGGGAAGCAGGTCTTCTCCGAGTACCTGCTGCTCGAACAGCTCCCCAGGGACGTGGCCGACGCCCACCTCTCGGGGGACATCCACATCAGTAATGCGGGGTCGTGGGGGCTCACCCCAGACGCCGTGTTCGTCGACCTCCTCTCCATGCGCAGGGCTGGGCTGAACCCGAAAGGGAAGATCCTCAACACGTCGATGATCCCGAGCCCCGAGAACGCGGAAAGGGCGCTGAACATCGTCCTGAACATGACCTCCATGCTGACGCGGGAGGCGTCTGACGAGGTGACCCTCAGGAACTTCCTGCAGTACCTCGGCCCGTACTGCAAGTCGAGGGGGAAGAGGGAGCTCGAGACCCTGCTCCTGAGGTTCTTTGAGACGATAGGCTCGCCTGTCGCGGGCGCGACAGGGCCGTCGATCAGCCTCGACCTCAACCCGTACAGGCACGACGACGTCGCAAGAGAGGTCATGGACAAGGTCCTCGACGCGGCGCTCGGAGCGTACAGGACCTACGTCGAGGAGACCCCGAGGCCGGACGTGAGGCTGCTCCTGGCGAAGCCCAACAGGGTGGACGACACCAAGACGCTGAAGGACGCAGCCTCGATAATCTTCAACGGGGGCCGGATAGCCTTCTTCTCGTCGGACCAGAGGAGGAGCTTCCTCGGCCTCAACGCAAACATCCTTTCCCCTGAAGCTCAGGCGGACAACGTCAGCGTGCTCCACGGCCTTAGCCTCAACCTCCCTCGGCTGGCCTACGACTCCAACCAGGACGAGACCTACTTCCGGGCGAAGCTTGCGCTTCTGATCGGGGTAGCCTCGGACGCCCTCTCTACGAGGCGCAGGCTCATCGAGAGGACCCTGAAACGGGGGCTCCTCCCCTCTCTGGCGGCCGGGTCGGACGCGGTGACGTCAGACACGATGCCGCTGATCATGAACATGGTGGGCCTCGAGGAGACGCTGGCGAGCCTCATCCGGGACCCCACCACCTCATCCCGCTTCGAACTCGCGGACAAGATAGTGGGGACCGCGACCCAGGTGGCAGACGACAAGTCCACCAAGATAGACAGGCTCGGGGTGGCCATGGTTGACCTGGACGGCGCCCTGAGGATGGCCACGCTGGACTCGGAGAAGTATGGAAAGGCCAACCTGCAGCCGCTTCAGAAGGGGGCATACACCCAGGCCCCTAGGCTGCAGCTGGCTGACCTTGAGAACGCGGAGAAGATGAATCACATCTCGAAGCTTTCGGTGGGCCTTCATGGAGGGCTCTCCGTCACACTCGACGGCTCTTCTGAAGAGGTCAGGGGGATATACAACCTGATCCTCAACGCCACGCCGAAGCTCCCGTACTTCAAGGTCGACAGGACGATCTCCGTGTGCAGGAACTGCGGGGCCAAGCTCCCTCAGAACGCTCAGAGATGCCCCAGATGCAAGTCCGTGGCGATGTCGCAGTATTCGACAGCGGCATAGCGCTCGCGAATCGGCTTTACTTTTTGTCAAGAAGAGTTCACAGCTCCGCGTTTCATGCTGCTGGATTCGCGAACATTCGCCACTCGTGAAGGTTTACTGAAAATCAGCCGAGGCTGAAATATATATCTCGGGCGATGGGGTCGATGGTAAGGTTATGACGTCAATCGTTGAACAGCCACGCGACTCTCCGGATGCCGGAGGTCAGACCAGGGGAGAGGTCAGGCTCCCACCAGAGACCCTTGCTGCGTTCGGAGGAGATGAACTGCGCGCCAGGGTGTTCTATGAAAAATACGCGCTGAGGGACGCTGAAGGCAGGCAGGTCGAGAAGCGACCCGAGGACATGTGGCGCAGGGTGGCGAGGGAACTTGCATCGCCTGAGAAGGACGACGAGAAGAGGAAGGAGTGGGCCTCGAAGTTCTACTGGCTCCTGGAGGACTACAGGTTCGTCCCCGGAGGGAGGATCCTCTTCGGGGCGGGGCAGACGAGGAAGTCGACGCTCCTGAACTGTTACTTCTTCAAGATCAAGGAAGATTCAATCGAGGCAATATTCGACTGGTGCAAGGAAGCCGCCAGGACCTACAGCTTCGGGGGCGGGGTCGGGACCGACATATCAGTCCTGAGGCCGAGGGGGGCGCCAGTGAACAACTCCGCCATCTACAGCTCCGGCGCGGTCTCTTTCATGGAGCTGCTTTCGACCACGACAGGGACCATCGGGCAGGCCGGGCGGAGAGGGGCTCTCATGATCACCATCCGGGTGGACCACCCGGACGTGATGGACTTCATCGGCGTGAAGCGGGACCTGAGGAAGGTGAACTACGCCAACATCTCGGTCAAGATCTCCGACGACTTCATGACGGCAGTCGAGACCGACGCGGACTTCCTCCTTCACTTCAAGAACGAGAAGGTCGAGGTCAACCGCACGGTCAGGGCCAGGGACGTCTGGAAGTCTCTCGTCAAGGGGGCCTGGCAGTCTGCCGAGCCGGGGGTCCTCTTCTGGGACACGATCAAGCGCGAGTCGACCACTGAGTACAACGGGATGGAGGTCGAAGGGGTAAACCCGTGCAGCGAGCAGACGCTCGAGAGCTACGGGTGCTGCTGCCTAGGCTCCGTGAACCTCAGCGCCTTCGTCAAGGACCCGTTCACGGAAAGAGCGAGCATAGACTGGGACGCCCTCACCAGGGCGGCGCAGTTCGGGGTCAGGTTCCTCGACAACGTCCTGAGCTACAACGCCGAGAGGCACCCGCTCCCGCAGCAGAAGGACGCGTCCCTCCACAGCAGGCGGATCGGCGTGGGGATAACCGGCCTTGGGGACATGCTCATCAAGCTCGGGCTGAAGTACGACGATGACTCGACCATAGAGTTCGTAGACCACCTCTTCGAGAGGATCAAGAACGTCTTCTACGACTACTCGGCGGAGCTGGGGAAGGAGAAGGGGAGCTTCCCTGCCTTCGACGCGGAGAAGCACCTTGCCCAGCCGTTCATCTCCAGGCTCGACGAGGGCGTGAAGGCGAAGATCAGGGCCCAGGGCATGAGGAACGCGGCTGTGACGACGATCCCGCCGGTCGGCTCGGGGTCGATCCTCGCGGGGACGAGCAGCGGGGTGGAGCCAGTCTTCGCCCTCTTCTACACCAGGAGGAGCAAGTCGCTGAGCGAAGGGGAGTTCAAGGTCTTCCACCCGCTCGTGAGGCAGTACATGACAGCCACAGGCGCCCGGGACGAGGCGGAGCTCCCGAGCTACTTCGTCACCGCCCACCAGATCAAGCCTGAAATGAGGGTCAAGATGCAGGCCACCATCCAGAAGCACATAGACACGGCCATCTCGAGCACTGTGAACCTCCCCGAGGACATAACCCCCGAGGAGGTCGAGAGGATCTACCTGCTCGCCTGGAGGATGGGGTGCAAGGGCATCACGGTCTACAGGGAAGGGAGCAGGGAGGGCATCCTGGAGACCGAGAAGGTGAGCAAGAAGGTGGAAGCGCCGAGGCCGGTCTCCTCTTTCGAGAGGCCGAAGGTCATGGAGGGGAGGACGCTGAAGCTGAAGCTCCCGCAGGGGAGCATCTACCTGACGGCGAACCTCGTCGAGGGCGAGATCAGGGAGGTCTTCGTCACCCTGGGGAAGTCGGGGGCGGATGAGAACGCCGATGCCGCTGCGCTCGGGAGGCTGATCAGTCTCTACCTCCAGCACGGCGGGGACATCAAGAACGTCATCGGCACCCTGAAGGGGATAAAGGGCAAGTACGTCTCCTGGGACGAGGGGACACAGCTCCAGTCCATCCCAGACGCGATCGCAAAGGCCCTGGAGATCCTGACCCTCAACCACGTGGTGAAGGAGTCAGGGTTCCCAAAGGATGGGAGCGCGAAGCAGCTCGGCGGCACCTGCCCGGACTGCCATGAGAGCACCCTGGTGTTCGAAAACGGGTGCTACCACTGCGGCTCGTGCGGGTACTCCAAGTGCGAGTAGGGGCGGACTCGGGTCGGGGCGACCCGACCCCGCAACGGTTTTACCTTCTTCGTGGCTGCCCCGCCCGTTTGAAGAAAGGGCAGAAGGCGCTCGCCATGGTAGTCCTGACCACGGCCGCTGTGCTCACCCCCCTGATAATCGGGGGGGTCTACCTGGGCTACTACGTCGGCGACGCCGTCGGCTACTCGAAGAGCGTCCTGGCCATCCTCTTCTCGACTGCAGGGTTCGTGGCCGGGATGGCGGTCCTCTTCAGGGTGATAAGGACGGTCGTGGCGTGGACAGACGCGCCTAGCCGCTGACCTTCTTGAGCGCGTCAGACTTCGACTTCTTGACCTTCTCCTTCAGCTCGGCTGCAGCTCGGTCGTAGGCATCCTCCACCCTCTTGGCTGCCTCCTTGAACGGCTCGTCCACGAGGTCTTCGCTCATCTTGCAGCCTTCCTCTCGAGCACCTTCTTGACGTGCTTCAACCTTGAGAACTCCTCCCTCTCCCTCTCCTCAAGCGTCGCTTGAATGTAGCGGATGGAGGTCTCGTACCTGGGGATTATCATGTACTCCAGGGCGTTGAGGAGCCTCTGGGTCCTTTCGAGCTCCTTCGCCAGCCTGAAGATGGCGTTCTCGTATTCGGCCGCTCGGAAGATCGAAGGGAGGACCTTCCTCATCTGCCTGGAAGCCCTGTCGACAGCGACGTTGCTGTCCGCGAACCCGTAGGTCATCCCCACCTCCTTTTCCGAGAGCTTGATCGACGGGATATCCACGTCCACGATCCTCCGGACGCTGACGTCCGCCTCTACCATGGGCGGCGTGTTGGCTGCTATCCCCTCGAGGCGCAGAGGGCCCAGCTTGAGGTAGGCGTCGTACAGCGCGAGGTAAGCGTCGGAGAGGGGCTGCGAAATCTCGTCCCTGGCCACGGTCGCCTGCTCGATCATCTCGTCGAGGCGCTTGAGAAGGACGTCCCGCTTGTCGTCGAGGACCTTCTTGACCCTGACGGCTGTCTGGAGCCTCCGCCTGGTCCCGATGAGCTCAATCTTGGTCGGGAGTACGTTGCCGCCCGATGCTACGGACATTTCCTATCCGGCCGACTTCCCTTTGATGTAGTGCTGCTTGATGAACTCTTCTTTGATGTTTGTGAGCTCGCTCTCAGGGAGGACAGAAAGGACCTCCCAGGCGATCCTGTGGGTGTCTTCGAAGGTCCTGTTCTCGTCGTACCCCTGGTTGAGGAACTTCTGCTCGAACTCGTCGCCGAACTGCAGGTATCTCAGGTCCGAGCCCGTGAGCCCGGACTTGCCGACGATCTCGGCCAGGGCCCTCAGCTCGACCGCCCTGGCGTAGGCGTTGTACAGCTGGTTGCCCACCTGGTGGTGGTCCGGGCGCGCCTTGCCCTGCTTGATGACGTAACCGAGAGCTGGGCCCATCAGCCTGCTCAGGCTTGAGAGGACGTACACCGGGGGGTAGATCCCCTTCCTGAACAGCTCCCGCCCCAGGAACACCTGGCCCTCGGTGATGTAGCCTGTGAGGTCAGGGATCGGGTGGGTGACGTCGTCGCTCGGCATCGAGAGTATCGGCATCTGAGTGATGCTCCCCTTCTTCCCCTTGATCCTCCCTGCCCTCTCGTAGTTGGTGGCCAGGTCCGTGTACAGGTAGCCTGGGAAGCCCTTCCTCCCCGGGACCTCCTCTCTTGCCGCCGAGATCTCCCTCAGGGCCTCGGCGTAGTTCGTGATGTCGGTGATGATCACCAGCACGTGCATGCCGAGCTCGAAGGCGAGGTACTCGGCTGCGGTCAGCGCCACCCTCGGGGTGATGATCCTCTCTATGGCCGGGTCGTCAGCGAGGTTCAGGTAGAGGATGCTCCTCCTTATCGCGCCTGACTCGGCCAGGGTGCGCTGGAAGAACGAGGCCTCGCTGTGGGAGACCCCCACTGCGGCGAAGACGACCGCGAACTCCTCCCCTTCCCCTACCACGGTCGCCTGGCGCGCAATCTGGGCCGCCAGCATGTTGTGGGGCATGCCGGCTCCGGAGAAGATGGGGAGCTTCTGTCCCCTCACCAGGGTCAGCATCCCGTCGATGACGGAGACCCCGGTCTGGATCAGGTCGGTCGGGTATTCCCTGCGCTCTGGGTTGATTGGGGCGCCGTTGACGTCGAGGAACGACTTCGCCACAGGATCAGGAAGGCCGTCCTGGGGCCTCCCGAGTCCGTCGAAGACCCTGCCGAGCAGCCCGTCCGAGACGGGGAGCTCCATCGTCTTCCCTAGGAAGCGCGCCTTGGTCCCGCTCACAGAAAGCCCCGAGGTGCCCTCGAAGACCTGGACGACGGCCTTCCCGAAGCCGGTCTCCAGGACCCTGGCCAGCCTCCTGTTGCCTGTGTTGTCCTCGATCTCGACGAGCTCGTCGAACGCCGCCCTGTCCACGCCGTCCACGACGAGGAGCGGGCCCCTGATCTCTGCGACCTTGTTGTACTCCAGACCTGACGAGGATCGGCTCAAGCCACCTTTGCCTCCTGTACCCCTGAGACCGACGAGAATTCGTCGAACATCTGCTTGGAGAGCGCCTCGAGCTTGTCGAGATCCTCGCTCTTGATCGCGAACTTCGCCCTGAGCATCGGGGCGATGATCTGCATCCCCCTTATCCTTGCGAGGGGGGTGCCGTTCCTGAGCGCCTTTAGCGCCTCCTGGTGGAACTGGACGAACATCTTCATCATCGTGAACTGCTTCTGCGGGCTGCAGTAGGCGTCCGTGTCGTCGTAGGCGTTCTGCTGGAGGAACCCGATCTGGATCATCCTGGCCACGTCCAGGATGAGCTTCTCCTCGTCTGGGAGGGCTTCGGGGCCCAGCAGCCTGACGATCTCCTTGAGCGCGTCTTCCCTCTGCAGGATGCCGTAGGCGTCGGCCCTGACCTGCAGCCAGTCCTTGTCGACCCTCTCGCCCCACCACTTGCTGACGGATTCGATGTAGCCTGAGTAGGAGCTCATCCAGTTGATGGAGGGGTAGTGGCGCGAGTAGGCGAGGCGCGCGTCGAGGGCCCAGAAGTTCTTGACGAAGCGGATTGTCTGGGAGGTCACCGGCTCGGTGAAGTCCCCGCCGGCTGGGGAGACCGCGCCTATGAGAGTGATGGAGCCGGTCCTCGAGGGGGTGCCCAGGAGGTCTGCCCTGCCAGCCCTTTCGTAGAACTCGGCCAGTCTCGAAGCTAGATAAGACGGGTAACCCTCCTCAGCGGGCATCTCCTCGAGCCTTCCGCTTATCTCGCGGAGAGCCTCTGCCCACCTGCTGGTCGAGTCAGCCACGAGGACCGTGTCGTACCCCATGTCCCTGTAGTACTCTGCCATGGTGACCCCGGTGTAGATGCTCGCCTCCCTCGCGGCCACGGGCATGTTGCTGACGTTGGCGATCAGGATTGTCCTCTCCATCAGGGGCCTGCCGCTCTGCGGGTCGATCAGCTCAGGGAACTCGACCAGGACCTCGGTCATCTCGTTGCCCCGCTCCCCGCAGCCTATGTGGAAGACGACCTTCGCGTCAGCCCACTTGGCTACGCTGTGCAGCGTGACAGTCTTGCCGGTGCCGAAGGCGCCCGGGATCGAGCCCGTCCCTCCCTTCGACATCGGGAAGAACGAGTCGAGCACCCTCTGGCCTGTCAGAAGCGGGATCTCCGGGTCGAGCCGCTCCCTGATGGGCCTCGGGGTCCTGACGGGCCACCTGTGATAAAGCATGAGCTCCTGCTTCTTCCCCGACTTGTCTTCGGCCGTTACCACGACCTCGTCCACCTTGTACTTGCCGCCCTTTACTGCCTCCTTCACCTTGGACTTCGGCGTCGTCGGGGGCGCGAGGATCTTGTGGTCGATCAGCGGCGTCTCCTGGACCGAGCCGAGTATCGTCCCCCCTTCGATCTCGTCCCCTTTCTTGACCGCGGGGACGAACTCCCACTCCTTGTCGAACGGGATCGAGTTGGCCGTGACCCCCCTCGTGATGAAGGCGCCCGCCTTCTGTGCGATTACATCAAGAGGCCTCTGGAGCCCGTCGTAGATCGTGCCTATCATCCCCGGCCCGAGGGTGGTCGAGAGCGGCTGCCCGGTGCCCAGGACCGGCTCCCCTGGCCTGAGACCGGAGGTCGATTCGTAGACTTGGACGAAAGCGATGTCCCCCGTAAGCTTGATAACTTCGCCGACGAGCTTCTCCTCGCCCACCTGGGTCACCTCGTACATCTTCGAGGCGGCCATGCCAGATGCCTTCACAGCTGGCCCTGAAATCCACTCGATCTTCCCTTTGACCGGCAAAGCTGGACCTGTTGGACCGGCGAAAATGTGGAGCTTATAACATTTCGAACATGTCCACGTCCCTAGACCGCGAATCCTACCCGCTCGAGAATCCGGTCTACGAATGAGGAATTAAGTCGGCGCCGGCCCAGTGGGAGGCGGGGAAGGCAGGTGGGGAGCGAGGACGAGTCGAAGTTCGACGCAGCCAAGGCCGAGCTCTTCGAGGCCGTGGGCCATCCGAACAGGATCAGGATCCTTCAGGCGCTGGACGGGGGTCCTGTCGGGTTCGCGGATCTCAAGAAGAAGGTCGGGATGGAGAGCTCGGGACACCTCTCGTTTCACCTGGGGAAGTTGGACCACCTGGTGGCCCTGAACCCAGAAGGCCGCTACACCCTGACCGGGGAAGGCAGGGAGGCCCTGAGCATGATCCAGACCGTGAGGGAGAAGGGGAACGGCCGATGGACACGACCCTCGCTGGGCGTCGGGAAGCCCCTGGTCGCTGTGCTGCTAGCGGCAATAGTGGTCCTGGCCGCTTTCGGAGCCATCCAGCAGCTCGAAATCACGAACCTGTCCAGCCCGCCCCCAGGGACGACTTTGCTTGACGGAAAGCCGTACTGGTACGCCGCGATTCCGTCGGGCGAGCTGCCGAAGAACCAGAGCACGACCGCATGGGTGGGCGGCGTCGAGTTCATCCTCACCCCATTGTATAGCAGGATGTTCGTGGTCGTATCCCCTGGGCTCGCCAATCTCACTTCTCCTTCGGGAGGAGGGAATTTCACGGTAGTCGTGACCTTCAGTGCGAACGGCACAGCCGCCGCCCCGCAAGGAATCCTCGTCACCACCTCGTTCCTGCCGAACTACGACGTCCAAGTGAAGTTCCCTGACGGGGCTGTGGAGACCTTCGGAGCTGACCAGCTGGGAGTGTCAGGCACCGCCTCTGCCGGATCCGGCAGCACGGGCAGTCTCTGGTTCTCGGCACACGCCCTCCCTCGGGTTGCAGTCTCTGAGAACGCTACGTCGATTACACTCTACGTAGGATACGAGCGCTGAGGAGACGGTCAGGCACCGGTCAATAAGGAGGCGACTTCCTTCCTGAGAGCAGGCCTCATCCTCTCCAGCCTGGCCTCGAAGGTGTTGTCGAACCTGACCGAACCGTCGGGCGTGGCCAGCGCGACCCCTCCGATCGTCTCGATGGGCTCCTCGTCGAGCGTGAGCTTCGCCTTGGCGGACAGCTTCTTGACGATAGAGGCTACCGCTTTCCTGTCCTTGGAGGCGCACTGGACCTTCGCCTTTGGTCCGATCACGTCGAGCCCCTCCTGAACCAGCCTCCCAAGCGCCTTCTCCAACTCGGCCCCGGAGTACCCTGAAATCTCGCCCGTGGCGCGTTCGAAGGCCTCCGACACGGCCCTTTCGAGCGACTTCAGCTGCGCGTTCCTCGCCCCGAGCTCGGCCGTTCCGATGATCTGCCTTTTCACTGACTCCGCCTGCTTGGCGCCCGTCTCCAGTATCTTGGCCACGGCCTCGGCCGTCTCCTTTCTGACCGACTCGACGCGGGCGAGGGTCTCCTTCCGTCCGTTCTCGAAATCCGCCAGGGCCTCCGCCTCGAACTCGCCGGAGACCTTCTCGAGCGTGTCTGCGGCTGCCTTGCTCATCGCATCATACCCCCAGTATCGCCCTCAGCATCGCCCTGTACTCGACCCTCTCCTTCTTGCTCCCCGGCCCGGGCACCTCGTAGATGAGAGGGATGGCCTTCCTTGACCTCAGGGTCGTCAGCTGGTCTGAGATGGGCTTGGCGACCTCGTCGCTGACCATTATGAGGCCGACGCTCGGGTCCTTCGAAAGCGTCTGGATCTTGTCGAGGGCCGCGGAAGAGGTGGACACGTACTCCCCGCTGACGCCTGACAGGACGAAGCCTGTCACGAACGCCTTCCCACCGACGGCGACGACCTTCATCGTGGCTCGCCCAGCAGCATCGAGGCCACCAGTTCGGCCGCCTTCCCCTTGTGCTTCGTGATTGAGCTCTCGAACGCCTTGAGGTCCGACTCCCCCTTCTTCCTGATCATGTCGGCCTCTGCCTCCGCATCCTCCCTGGCTTTGGCGACCGTGCGCGACGCGATCTCCTGAGCCCTCGATATGGCCGTCGCCTTCGCGGCCTCGGCCCAGTCGGCGGCCTCCTTCGCCGTCCTCTTCCCGGCGTCCGTCAGCTCCGCCTTCGCGCTGTCGAGCTGGGCTTCAAATTCCACGAGGGCCCTGACGGTCTGCTCGATCGCGGAACTCATGTAAACCGTTTTTCGTCTGCCTCGGATTTACGTAATTAAACGTTGGCTAGGATGTCAGTTTCAAGATGGCCCTTGCGACCTCGCCGTCTGCCTCCTCGAGCGCAGCCACCGCCCTCTCCTTCGAGGCCCCGGTCTGCTGCTGGACCAGGAGGATGTCCTCCTCGCTGAACGTCTTCCTTTCGACCTCCACCTCTTCGACCTCCCCAATGACCTGGAAGACCCTCTGGCCCTGGGCGTTGACCTCCGACACCGAGGCGTTGGTGATGTGCAGCTCCTTGTCCGGGGTCTTGATGACGACCTCCTGGACGTTCGGGATCTCCTTCATGTTGATCCCCATGCGGTCCATCATCCGCCTGGTGCTCCTGTTGTCCATCTTCATCTGTCGAGGCCTGCTCTGACCTTCACCGCCACCCCGGTCTTAAACAATCTGATGTGGGCGCCGCTCAGGACAGCCATGCCCACGCCCACCACGCGCCCCCCGCCGTCTATGACTGCGACCTCGCTCTTCGGGCGGATGTTCCTCCCTGCCTGGGTCACGAACTTGCAGAAGACCGACCTCCCGCCTCTCACGAACTGGACGACGTCGTCCGAAACCTGGACGCAGTTCTCCCTGAACTTCGGGCTCTTCGCGAGCAATGTCGCTCCGTACATCGACAGCGCCATCGCCCCGTTGGGCTTCACCGTGGCGAAGAGCTTCCCGTCGTGGTGGATCAGTTTGACCCTGCCCGACCTTCGGGAGTATGAGAGGCGGAACCCGTCCTTCGGGAGGGCCCTGCTCACACCTCCGCCGAAGAGGTAGTCCGTCATGACCGAGACGCGCCTGAGGTCCCCCGGCTCCACGGAGGCCGCCCGGCCCTACGGGGCGATAAAGTTAGTCGGCGGGGGGCGGGAATCGTTCATCTATCCGGTCCAGGGGAGCCGTGCGCAGCGAGCGCGGATGAAGAGCATAGTTGTCCTCCGTCTGGGTCAGCGGTACGTGAGAGACGACAGGACCCTGACCCACCTGTGCCTCGTGTCCAGGGCGCTGGGGGCCGAAGCGATCTACCTGGAAGACGCAGAGAAGGACGTCACGGAGACCCTCGACCAGGTCAACAGGACCTGGGGCGGGGACTTCAGGGTGATACTCGGCGAGCCCTGGAGGGGCGTGATCAGGGCGGCGAAGAAGGAGGGGAGGAGCGTGGTCCACCTGACGATGTACGGGATGCCCATCCAGGACGTGGCCCCCCAGCTGAGGGGGCTGGACAAGATGCTCCTCGTGGTGGGCGGGCCGAAGGTGCCGGGGAGGGTGTACCACGAAGCCGACTTCAACGTCGCAGTCACCTCGCAGCCCCACTCGGAGGTGGCCGCGCTGGCAATCGCGCTGCACGAGATCCAGAATGGAGAAGAGCTTAAGAGGACGTTTCAAAAAAGCAAGCTTAGAATCCTGCCCTCCCCCCGGGGCAAGAGGGTCGTCGAAGATTGAAAATAGAGTATGAGGATACGTTCGTAAAGGTAGCAGGACTGATCGGAGGTCCGGACTACGTCAGGGTCGCGAGGGCGCTCCTGAACAACGAGAACGCCACGGACGAGGAGATCGCCTCGGCGACCGGGCTGAAGATCAAGACAGTCAGGAAGGCCCTCTACGACCTGTTCGGCAGGAGCCTGATCACAGGGGTGAGGGTTAGGGACCCCAAGCGCGGGTGGTTCGTGTACAGGTGGAAGGCCCAGAGGGACCAGACCGACGGCTTCATCCAGACCCAGCGGAGGAAGGTCCTGAACAGGCTGAAGCAGAGGCTCGACTACGAGGAGATGCACGAGTTCTACCACTGCGGGACGCCGACCTGCCTGACGAGGACCTTCGAGGACGCGATGGAGAACTTCTTCAAGTGCCCGACCTGCAGCAAGGCGCTCAACCGCCTCGACAACTCGGAGCTGAAGGACGCGCTCCGGTGGAAGATCAAGCAGCTCGAAGAGGAACTGGCCCGGTGATCCCCTCCGTCGAGGAGGCGATGGCGATCCATGCCAGGCGCGGGACGAAGCAGCACATAGTCAGACACTGCGAGGCCGTCGCGATGGCTGCCAAGATAGTCGGGGACGAGCTGGTGCGCCTGGGAGTCGCCGTCGACATGGACGCGCTCATGGCGGGCGCGATCCTCCACGACGTCGGGAGGTCTGTCACCCAGACGGTCAGGCACGGGGTCGAGGGAGCAGCTATCCTGGAGATGGAGGGGACCGACCGGAAGGTGGTCGAGATAGTGCGCAGGCACGTGGGGGCGGGGATCTCGCCCGAGGAGGCCAGGAAGCTCGGGCTCCCCGACTTCGACTACGTCCCCCGCACCCTCGAAGAGAGGATCGTCTGCTTCGCCGACAAGATGGTCGACGCAGACATGGTAAGGCCGTTCGGGGAGGAGGTCAGGAGGTTCACTGCGAAGTCGCACGACGTCGGGAGGCTCCTCGCGCTCAAGCGGGGACTCGCGGACGAGCTCGGGGTGGACCCTGAGAAGCTCATCTTCGACAAGATTAATCAACCTCGGCCGAAGGCGCCGAAATGATGGCGTCCTGCATCTGCAG
>DAIDAO010000020.1 GCA_027310575.1 bacterium
GATCCTTGCCGAGGCCTCCGCAGTAGCTGAAACCCGGATGAAAGAGAAGTTTCCGGAAATTCCAGCCACCCTGCCGTCCGCCGAATCTACAACCGAGGGTACCTCGTACTAAAACGGGTTACCCTCACCTCCTTGTTTTTCACTTTCGAAAAGGCCTCCCCTCTATGTCGGTTCGGTCGTCTGCGTCGCCTGAAATAGGACGAAGCATCGCTATTGCGCCCTGACACCGATTCAATCGCTCCGTTATCTGCAGGGCTTCGCATACGGGGACGGCTGGATTTACAACAAGTTGGACCGATTCAAACTTCATGTCTATCGAAGTGCAAGTTTCGCGTCAAGAGTGCGGAAGCTATGTGCGCAGGTCAAGTCAGGCCTCGGACTCTTGGGTTCGGAGTGGACCGGATTCGATCATCGCACCGGTACTCGTGTATGGATCTTCGAGATCGGGGGACCTCTGGCGCTAAAGAACCTGAACTTGGGTCTCCTAAGATCCCCGGAGGGCCTATTCTTCCTCGCCGGGCTCTGGGACGCCGATGGTAACTGGTCTCCGCCGGATGAAAGTCATCCTCTGGGACAAGCGAGGATCTTTGGCGGAGGGCACACTGTGACGATCGTGAAGCGATCAATGAGGCGCCAGTGGGGCTTCATGACAGGGCGAAAGTACGTGGCAACCCCTGAAGGTCACGTCAGCAGAATCGGAACCCATGTCATCGTCACGAGGACGAACGTCTACGGGACGGGCATCCTGGCAAGAAGCATGGCGCAATGGGTGGCCGAGGTTGGCTCCAAGATGATATTGAAGCGAAGGACGATGTGATATTCCTGGCATTCGCACAGCGAATGGTGAACAATTCGAAACAAATGTTCACCTGTTTGTATCGATACTCTTGACTTAGCCCGTGATTATCGAGACGCCATTTTGAAGCATCGTACTTGTCCGCACGTGCCCCCTTGCACTTACTCCGCCTAGGCAGAGACGACAACATAAAGTCGAAGATCTCCTCGACCATAAAGGAAATCGAGTTCCACCGCAAGGAGCTCGAGAACCTGAGGGCGAAGCTCGACCAGAGGCGCAAGGGGCTCTTCGACACCACGGTGAAGGCCATGATGACCAAGGACCAGGAGAAGGCGACGATTTACGCCAACGAGTGGGCGGAGCTCAGGAAGGTGGGGAAGGTGGTGTACGCCAGCGAGCTCGCCCTGACGCAGGTGGTCCTCAGGCTCGAGAGCATAGTCGACGTCGGCGACGTGATGTCTCACATGAGCCAGGCGTTCAGGGTGCTCAACAAGGTGAACAAGACGGTCCAGGGGCTCGTCCCGTCCCTCGACCAGGCCTCCAGCGACATCAACAACGCGCTGGCCGAGACGATGAACGGGATGGGGAACATCTCGCCGACCATACAGCTGAACATCCAGAACGAGAGCGGGGAGGAGATCGTCGAGCAGGCCAGGAGGCTCGCAGAGGAGAGGGCGGAGGAGATGAAGCGGACCCTCATGGTCTCCCCGAGGCTGATCCAGCGGGAGGCCCCAGAGATACAGCAGAGGATCCCGATCTTGGCGACTGGGGACGACCTGGACGAGGAGTCACAGATCCTCGGGACGATATACAAGCCGCACTCCCCGGACGACGCTGAGGAGCGGGTGCTCCAGTATGCTGCGATTCACAACGGCAACGTGGATATAACCGACGCCTCGACCGTCCTCAAGATGCCCTCAGACGACGTGGAGCAGGCGATGTTGACCCTGATGGCCCAGGGGAAGGTCAAGGTCGGGGACAACGGAGGTGGCGAGAAATGAGCGTAGTAGCTGCGAAGGAACTCGAAGACGACGCGAAGAAGTACGCCTCGGAGGCGATCAGGCTCGACTCCCAGGGCGCGCACGGGATGGCGATCCAGATGTACCAGAAGGCCATCTCGACCCTCGTCAAACTGGTGCATCTCTACCCCGACTACCGGCTGAACAAGCAGTATACGGAGCGGGCGATGGCCTATCAGGAGAGGGTGAAGGCGATCCAGGCGGCCCACGGGCTCCTCCCCCAGGACGAGTCCCCCGAGGCGGACTGGACTCCGCCGGCGTCAGGCAATGGCGGCGCCACGTCGGCCAACCAGAACTCGCCGAAGGGGCCGCAGGTCGTGCAGCAGCTCAAGGCGTCGTTCAGCGAGCTGGTGGTCACAGAGAAGCCCGACGTGAAGTGGGACGACGTGATCGGGCTGGATGACTGCAAGCAGGCGATACGCGAGTCCATAGTCTTCCCGTTCCTGCGCCCAGACCTGTTCAAGCTGGGCTGGCCGAGGGGCATCCTCCTCTACGGGCCTCCGGGCTGCTTCGACGAACAGACGGAGCTTTTGACAAAGCAAGGCTGGAAGAAGTACACCGAACTTGCCGACGACGAGGTCATAGCCACGCTCAACCCAGCCACGAACGAACTCGAGTATCATGCGATCGAACGAAAGATACAGTATCACTATGAGGGAAAGATGTACCACTTGGAATCCACTCAGGTGAGCCTGATGGTCACGCCGGACCACAACCTCTGGGTTGGGAAGGTGACGGGTTCGGGGAAGGTCAAGTACGGCTTCGCGCACCCCAGTGAGGCGTTCGTCGGCGACGGGGCTGGAAAGCATCCATACTACAAGAAAGACGCCAAGTGGCGTGGCGAAAGCACGGACTATGTGATCCTGCCTCGACGAATGTCTGGGAGCGGACCCAGGCACGAAGAGGTCAGGATTCCCATGTCGGAATGGGCCCCGTTCTTCGGACTCTGGCTGGCGGAGGGGTACACAGCATACAGCGGAGGAAACTATCACGTTGGGATACGGAATCTCGACCGAGATCTTCTCAGGTTCGCCTACGACAGCTTCAAGCGCTGGGGGCTGAACCCCCATTATTCATCCGATGGGCGCGTAACGGTCCTTAACAAGCAGCTCTACGAACTACTTCGCCCAATCGGGAACAAGTACAGCAAGTACATACCCGCAGAGATGAAGAATCTGCCTCCCCCGTTCCTGCGCAAGATCCTAGAATACTATGCGAGGGGGGACGGGACGCACGACGACGTGGATGCAGAGGTCGGAGAGACACGCGTCCGCTGCCAGACGTCTTCTCCGCGGCTTAGAGACGACCTGATGGAGGTATCACTCAAGGCTGGCTTCGAGTGCAACTACGAAGTACACGTCGTGCCCGGTTCTGAGGCCGTCATAGTCGACGCCGACGGGCGTGAAAGGACCATAACCCGGACAGCTGCGAACTATCGTCTGAGGATTCTCTCCAGAAGGGGGGAGACGAGGGTCGACAAGCCGAGGGTGGAGGAATGGGAAGACTACTCAGGGACTGTCTGGGATGTGACCGTCCCGAACCACATCCTGTATGTGAGGCGCAACGGCAAGCCGGTATGGTCCGGGAACTGCGGCAAGACCATGGTGGCCGCGGCCACAGCGTCCGAGATCGACGGCTACTTCATCTCCGTCGACGCCGCCTCGATAATGAGCAAGTGGCTGGGGGAGGGGGAGAAAAACGTGGCCAAGCTCTTCAACAACGCCCGCAAGATGCTGTCCGACAACAAGCCGGTGATAGTCTTCGTGGACGAGATCGACTCGCTCCTGGGGACCCGCGGCCAGGAGGTCGGTGGCGAGGTCCGCGTGAGGGACCAGTTCCTGAAGGAGACGGACGGGCTCAACGACAAGGGGAAGAACCTGCACCTCTACGTCATAGGCGCAACGAACAAGCCGTGGAGCCTGGACCCCCCGTTCCTCCGGAGGTTCAGCAAGCGCATACTGGTCCCGATCCCTGACACTGAGGCCCGCATGGCGCAGTTCAGGCTGTACACCGCGCCCCTGACGCTGGCAGACGACGTCGACCTCTCGACCTTGGCCAAGATAAGTGACGGCTACTCGGGGAGCGACATCAAGGACATCTGCCAGGGGGTCCAGCTGCGAGTCGTGAGAGAGCTGTTCAGGACCGGGAACGCCCTCGACAAAGAGACGACGACGCGGCCCATCACTCTCGCTGACTTCAAAGAGATCATGAGGACGAGGAAGCCGTCGGTCTCCGCACAGATGCTGCGCGCATACGCTGACTGGAGCAACACCTTCAGCGCGCTCTAGGACAGGCCGGGGGCAAACGTCGGGCGCCTCGCTGCTCGCCTTGTCCATGGAGCCCGGATTCCACAACGGCTAAAAGGGGTATCCGGGGCGCGTGAAAGCGAGGATGGAGTACGAGAAGCTCGCGCTCGAAGTGAGCGCGATCAGGGCCGGCCTGACGGCGGTGAACCCCCACGTCCTCCCTGGAGACTCGGGCGTCGACCACACATTCAACCTCCTCTTCACCGACGGGAGCCGCTACTACGCCTTCGACTTCTACGAGCGGGTCACCGACATCGAAGTCGTGAAGTCCTTCGCCAAGAAGCTCGACACCAGGAGTTCAGTCAACATCGTCTGCATGGGCGTGGATGTCACCAAGGAGGCACGCCTGCTGGCAGCCTCGTACGACATGCATATCCTGAGCCCGGGGGGAGCGGAGACGTTCTTCACGCGTCAGCGCGCGGCGCCGAGGCGGATCTTCGGGTAGCGCGCCCCAAGCTCTTAACTGCCCGCTTCCGACCCTCTGCCATTGCACAGACCCCTCTCCCCCAGCGACCTAAAGTCGAAGATAGGCGACGAGGTCCGCCTCGAGGGCTGGGTGCACGACGCTCGGGTCCTCGGCGGGATAATCTTCATCCTCCTCAGGAACTCAGAGGGGATCGTTCAGGTGGTGGCCCCCAAGAAGACCGTCAGCCCTGACCTCTTCGCTCAGATGGGCGACCTGCGCCAGGAGGACGTCGTCACCTTCACGGGCGTCGTGACGAAGAGCCAGGCGGCGAGGATGGGCTTCGAGGTCGTGCCGTCGCAGATGGAGGTCCTGAGCAGGGCCGACGTCCCGCTCCCTCTGGACCCCCGAGGCGTGACCCCTGCGTCCCTGGACACGCGTCTCGGATGGAGGTCCCTGGAGCTGCGGAGGCCCGAGACCGCTGCTGTCTTCAAGATCGAGAACCAGCTGGTCCAGGGGTTCGAAGGGTACCTCCAAAAGGAGGGGTTCATCCGGGCTTTCACACCCAGCATACTGGGCGGGGTGTCGGAAGGTGGGTCCGAGGTCTTCAAGATAGACTTCTACGGGAAGCCTGCGTTCCTCCGCCAGGACCCGCAGCTCCACAGGCAGCTCACGATCGCCGGCGGGTTCGACAGGATCTACGACCTCGGCACGAACTGGCGCGCAGAGCTCTCGCACACCCCCCGCCACCTCAGCGAGCACAGGACGATCGCCCCCGAGATGGGGTTCATCAGGGACGAGAGGGACCTGATGAGGCTGGAGGAGCAGATGGTCGCGCACGGGGTGAAGCGCGTGATAGAGGAGTGCGCAGACGAGGTCGCGCTCCTGAAGTCAAAGCTCGAGGTCCCGAAGACGCCGTTCCCCGAGGTGGACTTCCCGGGGGTCTACGGGACCCTGGAGAAGCTGGGGAAGAAGCTCCCCCGCGGGCAGGACATCGACGACCCCACCCTCCGCGCCCTGGCCGGGCAGGTGAAGGAGGAGACAGGCTCGGACTTCTTCTTCCTGAACCGCTTCCCCTCCGCCATCAAGCCGTTCTACGTGATGAAGGTCGACGACGAGCCCGAGTTCGCCAGGTCCACGGACCTGGTGTTCAAGGGGCTGGAACTCTCGTCGGGCGGGCAGAGGGAGCACAGGCACGACAGGATCGTCGCCCAGATCAGGGAGAAGGGGTTCGACGCGAAGGCGCTCGAGTGGTTCACGGAGCCGTTCCGCTACGGCGTCCCGCCGCACGGAGGCTATTCGTTCGGCATCGAGCGGTTCACCGCCTACCTGCTGGGCATAGAGAACATCAAGGAGGCCGCCCTCTTCCCCCGCGACCCCGAAAGGCTGCAGCCCTAGGTCAGGGACGAGACGATCCGCGGGACCTCGAGGAGGTCGTGAACTATGAAGTCCGGCTCCTCGTCCTTGCGGCTCGGTTGACTGATGGAGACGTCGCCAGCGAGGAGCACCGCGCGCATTCCGGCCCTCTTCGCCCCTGCCACGTCAAGTGAAGGGGAGTCTCCGACGAACACGGCCTGGTCGGCGGTGGCTTGGATCGAAGAAAGACAAATCTCGAAGATGCGGGGGTCGGGCTTGGCGACCCCCACCCCGGACGACACGAAGGTCCCGGCGAAGTAGCCCGAGATTCGAAGCCTCTTCAGGGTGGCAGGCACAGCTTCGGGGCTGCTGAGGTTGGAGACGACAGCCATCCGAAGCTTCATCGCTGCGAGCTCCGCCAGCGCGTCCCTTGCGTGGAGGTTGGCGACATAGTTATCAGTGATGACCCGCCAGAACGCGTCGTTCGCCTCTCCGGCAACCCTCTCGCGCCACGGCTCCCTGTTGGATTGGAACAGGCTCCCGACAACTTCGCGGTAGACTGACAGGTCGCTTACTGGACGACCCCCCTCGAGCTGAAGCCCCCAATGCTTCTTGAAGACCGCGCCGCTGATGTCACGGTACCGCCCGTACTCCAGCGTCAGACCGTTTCGCTTCAGCGCTTCGTAGCTGGCGGCGACGGCCCGGGGGACCGTTTCTTCCGCGGGTCTGGAATCGCGGACAAGTGTCTCTCCGAAATCGAAGAGCACCGCCCTCACTGCCAACGAAACACGGAGGACCGTATCACGGTTTAAGCTTGCACTGGCCTATGCCCGAAGTCCTAGGAGTACAGCTTCGCTGCGGCTTCCCTTTCTGTCTCGACCAGGAGCTCTATCCCCCTGGCCTGCTTCACTGCTTCCCTGAGCTTGTCGAAGTCCCCGATCCGCCTCTCGCTCCGCCTGGCCGGGACTATCACCTTCGTCTTCTTCCCCCCGTCAGGGAGCCAGACGGTGTTCACCGTGAGCACCTTCGCAGGGAAGAAGACGTCCTCAAGGAACCTGCGGTCGTTCCCCCCCGCCCCGACCAGCCAGACCTTCCCCTTCAGAGCGCCCTCGAGCTCGGATTGAAGCAGCGGGTTCGACCTGAGCGCCTGCATGTCGGACTGCTCGAACTCCAGGACGTAGCTCCCGTTGGCCTCGAACGCCCTCCTGAGTGTCACCCTGCCGAGCTCAGGGATCCTGTCCGAGAGCTGCGCGACCGCCTTCGCAGCTTCAACGTCGGCCCCGGTGACCTCCCCCTTCCGCAGCCTCGCCTCGCAGTTCGCGCAGAGGATCCCGGTCCTCGCGTCGAAGTAGCAGACTGGAAGCTTCGGCTGCATTCCTGAAAACGCCGCCGATGCACGCGCATAAAAAACGTTCGGCCTAATCCCGCCGAAAGGGGGAAGGGGTGGGCGAACGAACCCGTGCTCGGCGGACGGACAGCACCCGATGCGGGGTCGATTGAGCCGGCTGCCGCTCGTGCGACTTCACCATCGGCCCTTTCATAGCTCACGCTAGCCTCACGGGCGCCTGTGCCTTCGAGCCGTCTCCTGGGCTTCTTACTTCCCGAGCTTGATTTCTATGGAGGAGACGTTGCTCATGCCGCCAGTCATGGTGCTCTTGACCTGCTCCGTGTTGATGGAGATGCCCTGCACCTTGATGTCGGTGGCGAACCGCTTTGT
>DAIDAO010000030.1 GCA_027310575.1 bacterium
GTTCCGGAGGTGGTCAGGATAATCGTGAGCGACTACTTCAAGATGAAGTCAGGGAACTGAGAGAAGAGAACAAAGCATACCATAGGGCTTTCTGGCTGGTTGTCGCGTTGGCCCTCGCTCTTGCCATCTTCTATGTCTGGAGCGCACTCTAATGCCCCGCGCCAAGTATTTCCAGCAACTTCCTTATTCGCCGATACTTCCGGAGTTTCTTACGGAAGATAACGCTCACTGCCACAGCCACGACACCTATCAGAAACACAACCCCGATGAAGACATCGAACCAGTTTATGCCCTCGACAGCGACATACTGCGTGGTGGCCGAACCGAAGGTGTCGGTAATGACCACATTCGGGGGAGGAGCGACGACGGTTACGATGTCGGCGGTCAGGTTCTCGGTGAGCGGAGCGGTTCCGTTGTTGAAATTGATGGTCAAGAACGGGCTGTAGGTTCCGGCGTTCTGCCACACGATTCTGCTAGAGAGCCCGCAAAGGTAGGGCTGAGAGAAGATTACGCCGTTGGCGTGGATATAGCAACTCGAAGCGGGATACAGGACGACCCCGGAAACGGCGGGAGCGCCACCGACTTCCACTCCGCTTCCCGGTTGGGAGGAATAGGGTTTCGCCCCCCTAAAGGTGATGGTGACATTCGACAAATGGCCGTTGAAGCCGGGGGCAAAGACCCCCCCGGCGGCCGACACGTTCACAGGGATACCAAACCCAAAGACCGAAGTTCCCGAAGTGAGGTTGAGGTCTATCTCGACCTGATTCGAGAACCCTATTCGGCCATCGTAGGGAGGATACCAAACAGCGAATTTCTGGAAGGCTTGACTGGTGGTGGAAGACGCCGAGGGAATCGAGAGGGCGAGGACGATGAGGATACCGACTACGGCAACCGATGCCCAAATCCTCTTCATCTGTCGGTCATCTCCAGCCCCGTAACAACGAGACGACTTAGCCCTATCCCCAGAGAAGGTAACAGAGCCCGCGAGTGGATTTTAAATATGCACGCACCAGAATCCAGCTCATCCGATTCATGACCGCCTACTGGAAGACGCTTTCTCACAACGGCGTCCATTTTCCCCCTCCGTACGAACCTTCAGGTCTGTCCATGCGGGTGAAGGGGAAGGAGGTCGTGCTCTCTCCTCTCGCGGATGAGATGGCCTACATGCTGGCTAAGAAGAAGGACACCCCATACGTGCAGGACCCTGTCTTCACCTCGAACTTCACAGACGACTTCGTCAAGCAGCTCCCGTCTTGGTGCAAAGGCGCCAAGTTCGGGGACATCGACTTCTCCGAGTTCTACAGGAAGGTGGACCAGGAGAAGGCAGCGAAGGAGTCGATGTCGAAGGAGCAGAAGAAGGCGCTCGCCGCGTCCAGGAAGGAGCAGAGGGAGGAGCTCAAGGCGAAGTTCGGAAAGGCCGTCCTCGACGGCAAGGAAGTGGACATTGCCAACTGGATGGTCGAGCCGCCAGGCCTGTTCATGGGGAGGGGGAAGCACCCCTTCAGAGGCAAGTGGAAGCCGAGGGTCCAGGCTTCCGACGTAGTGCTCAACCTCGGCGAGACCGCCCCGGTGCCGCCTGGGAGCTGGAAGGAGGTCGTGCATGACCACGACTCGATGTGGATGGCGAAGTGGATTGACAAGCTCACTGACAAGGAGAAGTACGTGTGGCTGCACGAGAGCACCCCGATCCAGCAGTCCAGGAGCAAGATGAAGTACGACAACGCACGGAAGGTGGGTTCCAACCTCGAAAGGATCCGTTCGAAGATACTCCGAGAGCTCGACTCGAAGGACGAGAAGGCGCGGCAGGTGGCGACGGTCTGCTATCTCATCGACACCATGGGGATGAGGGTCGGCGACGAGAAGGACGAGGATGAGGCTGACACGGTCGGCGCGAGCACGCTCAGGGTGGAGCACGTCAAGCTGAAAGGAGAGGTGGCGCAGTTCGACTTCCTCGGCAAGGACAGCGTCGCTTGGAGCAAGTCAGAGCCGGTCCCCCCTTCGGTGGCCAGAAACCTGAGGGAGTTCATGTCAGGAAAGGCCCAGGGCGAGGAGATCTTCCACGACGTGAGCTCGGGGCTCGTCAACCAGTTCCTGTCATCCATAGCGCCGGGAGTCACGGCCAAGGTGTTCAGAACGCACCATGCGACCGCCACGGCCAGGCAAGCGCTCGGGTCGAAGGACATGAGATCTGCGGACGACCTCGACAAGCTGTACCATGCCAAGGAGGCCAACCTGCAGGCTGCCATCTTCTGCAACCATCAGCGCACGCCCCCCAAGACCTGGGATGAGTCCCTCAGGAAGAGGCAGGAGAAGCTGGAGGCGGCCAAAGAGAAGGGCGACCCCAAGCGGGTGGCGAAGCTGCAGCGCGAGATTGACTTCTACGTCAGGACCAAGAACTACAACCTGAACACCTCCATGAAGAACTACATCGACCCGCGCGTCTACAAATCTTGGTGCGACTACGTCGGCCTCGACTGGGCCAAGGTGTACAGCAAGTCCCTCCAGAGGAAGTTCTCTTGGGTGCTGCAGTCTTCCCCCAAGTGGGAGAGCGAGCCGCGGGCCCTAAAGCCTGTGCCTGCGCCTCGCAGGCCTGCCGAGCACTCGCCATAGTTCGTCCTGCGGGGCCTCTTTCAGCAGCTGCGTGGCGCCGCTCCTGCTCTGAACAACCCTCCTGCCCTCGCGGAATCTCCCGACCTTGGTGACTCTGCACAGCGGGCGGAGAGCCTTCTCGACCTCGTCTTCCTTCCCTTCCTGTACGGCGATCAGCAGGGACCCTGACCCGATCAGTCTCAGGGGGTCGACGGAGAGTTCGCCGCAGATCTCCCTTGTCTCGGGGGCCACGGGGACCGACGCTTCGTCCAGGACGAAGCCTAGTCCGGAAGCAAGCGACATTTCGAAGACCGCGCCCACGACCCCCCCTTCCGTGCAGTCGTGCATGGCGTGGACGTGCCCAGTGCCGTACGCCGCTACAGCCTCATCTGCTATGTCTATCTTCTCTATCAGGCCTCTTGCACTGCGCAGGGTGGACAAGGAGATCGCTCCTGGTCCGAACTTGCACTCCTTCGCCAGTTCAGCCGTCCCTTCGATCCCAGCGGTCTTCGTCATCAAGATGCTGTCCCCGTCCTTCGCGCCGCCCGAAGTGACGTACGAGTCAACTACGCTGAAGACCGTGATGACCACTATGGGGCGCCTGAGGCCAGGGGTCACCTCCGTGTGGCCTCCGAGTATCGCGATTCCAGAATCTTCGGCCGCTTCGTGTATCTGGAGAGCGATCTTCTTCACGTCCGACGAGGACGATCCTTCAGGGAGGAGGACGACGGACTCGGCGAACTGCGGCCTGTTCCCGCTGGTGGCGACGTCGTTGGCACTCACCTTCACCGCGTACCTTCCAACCTCTTCGGAGATTCCGGTGATCGGGTCAGCTGACACGACGAGGAAGCCCTTCCTGAGCTTCACAACCCCGAAGTCGAGGCCAGCCTCAGGCCCCTGCAACACGTCGCTCGACTGGCGCCCTCTCATCCCTAGGACGGTCCGATTCAGAATGTCGACCGGAATCTTCCCCGACGCGAGTCTAGTCAAGACTGCCCTGCGCCCGCGCTGGGCAGCCGGGCCATCCCTTCTTGGCGGTTTCCCGCCAGCCTTCTGGCGCTACGGACAAGCGGTACGGCCACGATTAGGCCGACAAGGGCTTGGGCGACGTTGAACGGCACTTCCGTAGGAGGGTATGACCCGAGCTGAAGCACGAACGTTTCATAAAGGAAGTAGCCGCTCACCATTTCGAAACCCCCGATGAGGACGGAGAGCACGAGCCAACCCACCCGGTCCTCAACGAGGACGCTTGCTGCGACAGTAGCCGCGAGCGCGACGGCTGCAAGCCCGATCCAGAAGTATGCTGGCACGGTCAACGTGACATTGAGGCTAGGGATGTACCACGCTCCTCCCAGCTGAATCGGAAACACGCCGGAGAGGAACATGGTTCCGGTATAGCCCAGTATCGCGGCGAATGCCAGCCCCGCGACGACCGAGATCAGCCGCCAGCCGAGGGTGGAGACCTTGGGAAAAGCCCTCGTCGATAGGTACCCAACGATGAACCCCTCTATCCCCTTTATCACGAGCGTCCCCGGCGCGTACTGAGGATATCCGAGGGAAAGGTCGCTCAGCATCGACCCTACGCCGCCGGCGAACGCGCCGACGTACGGGCCCATCAGGAGCGCGCTTGTGTAGACCATTATCTCTCCGACGTTAAAATATCCCAAGGGGAGGTTGACAGCGAAGAGCGAGGTAGCCGCGGCGACGAGGGCTGTAAAGACCGCCGCTCCTGCCCACGTCCTGGACTTCGCCTGTCCTCCGAACCCAGCGCTGCCCGGTGTCATCGCAGCGAGGAGTCTCTTGAAGGTCATTCGTATGACCTTGGCCCACAAGCCGGTGCACATATAAGCTCCAACCTATATATCGGCCCCGAAACTCTGGGGCCGATGGCACTGACTCGTTGCGTGAAGTGCTCGCGTCAGATGGAGACCGCGGTCCTCGACCCGTCATGTGCGAAGTGCGGTTCGGCCGTAGTCCTGGTGAGCGAGGGACGGTCCGCCGCTTCCAGAGCCCTATTGGAGAGCCTGCCTTCGGGGGTTTGGAGATACAGGGCCCTCCTGCCTGGCGTCGCCGACGAGGACCTCGTGACGCTTGGCGAGGGTGGGACTCCGCTGTTGCGCGCGGAGAGGCTTGGCAAGGAGCTGGGCCTCCGAAACCTGCTGATCAAGGACGAAAGCCGCAATCCCACCGGGTCGTTCATGGACAGAGGGACGACCGTTCTGGCGAGCGTTGCGAGGACGAGAAACGTCAAGGAGCTCAGTTGCGAGACGACAGGGAACCTCGGAGCCTCCCTCGCTGCATACTGCGCGAAGGCGGGCATCGTCGCCCGGATACACGTCAATCCGAACACTGATCAGGGGAAACTGTACCAGATGCTGGCATACGGGGCTGACATCGAGACCTCCCCGACCTGGACTCGGGAGCGTTCCGTTCTCGGCGTCACCGCGGCGAACCCATACCTCCTCGAGGGCGAGAAGACTACTGGCTTTGAGATAGTGCAGGACCTGGAGTGGAAGGAGCCAGACGTGATCGTGGTGCCTGTAGGGACGGGGGGCCACCTCAGCATGATATGGAAGTCAATCGGGGAGTTCAGGGAGGCCGGGTTGGTCGAAGGCCCAAGGTGCAGGCTTGTGGGTGTTCAGCTCCGGGAGCACGCGCTTGGCTCGTCGGCTCGTAGGAGGTCCAGATTCCTGGCCGGCTTCCCGCTTGCGGAGCTGGCCGAGTCCGAACCTTTCTTCAGGAAAGAGGCGGGAAGGGCCATAGAACAGTCTCGCGGCCTTCCGCTGCGGACTACGCCCGGCGAGGCGATCGCAGCTACAGGTCTCTTGGCCAAGACAGAGGGGATCTTCGCGGAGCCGTCCGCGGCGTCGGTAGTGGCTGCTCTCGCCAAAGCCGTCAGGGAGGGTCAGGTCGGCAGCGCGGAGACCGTGGTGTGTGTAATCACCGGAGCGGGACTGAAGGACACCAAGGCCGTGTCAAGGATCGCCAAGGAGACGAGGAGGATCGGCCCGCAGACGTCGTTCGTTTCCCCCTCCCCCCAGATCGGGGAGACGAAGCTCGCCATTCTCCGCCTCCTGTACAAGAGGCCAGGCTATGCCTATGACCTATGGCGGACCCTCAGGGCAGAGAAGAGGATCACGACCGCCAGCGTCTACCAGCACCTCTTGGAGCTCGAGGGGTTCACCATGATCAGGAAGAAAGGGGCCGTCGTCGCAAGGGGAAGGGAGAGGATCATGTACGAACTGACGAGAAGAGGTAACGACTACCTGAGGATAACCGGGCGGCTGGAGAAGGCAGAGCTCACGCTGCCGTGACGTGCTCAGGTCATCCGAGTATCCTGGCGAGATGGTCGAGACTGTCGACGATTATCGAAGGCGCGGCGTTGGTGGGGAGCGGTTCCGAGTACCTGTTTACCCACACCGAAGCGATGCCGAGCGACTGGGTCGGGATGATGTCGTGGTAGATGCTCTGCGCCACGTGGAGCACCTGTTCCTTGGTCGTTCCGGTCCTGCGCAGAAACTCAACCCAGTGGGCCTCTCTCGGCTTGTAGCTCCCGACCTCCTGTGCGGTCACATATCCGTCGACCTCCAGCCCGTTGTTCTTGATGGTCCCTTCCAGCAGGTCGTCGTCGACGTTAGAGAGGATGTATCTCTTGTACCCTCTCGACCCCATCTCGCGGAGGAACTCGGCCGTGTCAGGGAACGCCGGCCACCTCGGCACAGACGCCGCGAACCTCCTGGCTGCGTCGTCATCGGCCTTGGTTCCGAGGCTCTTCGACATCGACAGGACCGAGCGCCTGAGAACTTCGCGGTACCTCTTGTAGTCTGCTTCCTCCTTCTTCTCTGCCGCCACGTAGGCGCTCAGGAGTTCCTGTCCCCTGAGCTGGACGTCCCCCAGGGCGTCGATCAGCTCCCTTTCGATGCCCGCCCTCCAGTCGATCAGCGTTCCATAGCAGTCGAAGGTGAGGTACCTGTAGCCCATTCAGACCACCGCCGTCGTCGCCCCCTGTTAATGAGCATACATCGTCAGACCGTCGACATCAAGACGCCGATGATGTAGAGCAGAGCCCCCGCTATGGCGCCCACCAGCGCAGACTCGGCCCCCGAAGCCGGCTCGAAGCTCCTGGGAATGAAGATCCTGGAGCCCAGCGCGAAGAGCGCAGCCAGCGAGAGAGCGAC
>DAIDAO010000041.1 GCA_027310575.1 bacterium
GGGGGGAGCATTCTCCGTAACCCCGTACGGCCACGGCAACATCACCCCGGCGGCAGAGTTCAACGTGTGGCACGACCCCGAGGCGGCGAGGGTGGTCTTCGGCGCAGGCCTCCCGACAGTGGCAGTGGGGCTCGACGTCACTACCGACCCCCGAGCGTCCATGACCGAGGACCATCTGAAGATGCTCGATTCGCGGGGGGAGGCAGGGGGACTCGTCCAGAAGCTGGCCAGGGCGTGCCTGAAGGCGGGCGGGCAGCTCCACGACCCCATGGCTGTCGCCTACGTCGTCGCGCCCGAGCTCTTCAGGACCGAGGACTACGAAGTGGACGTGGAGGCGACCGGGGTCCTGACGAGGGGGGAGACAGTCGCCGACAGGAGGGACGCCTGGAGGAAGACCAGGCTCAGGGAGACCGTCCCGCGCGGGAGGGCGACAGTGTGCACTGCGGTGGACGGGAAGAAGTTCCTGAAGCTCTTCACAGGGAGGCTGGCGGACCTCACAGTCGGCGCGTGACCCTGCCTCGGCGCAAGGAGATCCCCCGGAATCTCGCGCTTCGTTGCAACCTTCATTAAGACACGGGCCAAGCCGCGGGGGCGTGCAGGGCCCCCGACTCCCGAGCCCAGACGAGCTCGCGAAGAGGATCCACAACACCATAGTCGCGCCTGAGGCGACCCTCGACGACGTCAGGCGGTTCTGCGAGGAGTCGAAGAAGTATCGCTTCGGCGCGGTGGTGATACAGGGGTGCTGGACGGCCGAGGCCAAGCGCTTCCTTTCCGGGTCGCAGGTGCGCCTCTCGGTGGGGGTGGGTTTCCCCATGGGCGGTGTCACTGCCGAATCGAAGGTGGCCGAGGTGAGGCAGACTTCGCTCCTCGGTGCGGACATGTTCGACTACATGCCGAACATAGGGTTCCTGAAGTCCGGGATGGAAAGCGAATTCGAGGGGGAGGTGAGGAGGGTCGTGGAGGCAGCAGGGGGCCGCCAGGTGAGGGTGATACTGGAGTTCTCCGTGCTCAGCCAGGAGGAGAAGGTGAAGGGGGCGAAGCTGAGCGAAAGGGCAGGGGCTGCGGGGGTCAAGAACTCGAGCGGGTGGGGGCGCGGCGGCCCGGCCACTGTGGAGGACGTCAGGCTCCTCAGGGCTGCGGTGAGCCCGAAGGTCCACGTGAAGGCGTCGGGCGGGATCCGCGACCTCGACAACGCCCTCCGCCTCGTCGACGCGGGCGCAGACTATCTCGGGACCCGGGCGGGGGCAGGCATCCTTGACGAGCTGCGGGAGCGGCTCGCCCGTTGAAGCCCATCGCGGTAGTAGGGAGCTACAACGTCGGCCTGACCATACGGACGGGGCGCATCCCTGGGAGGGGGGAGACCGTGCTCGGGGAGGGGTACACCGAGGGGCCGGGCGGGAAGGGCTCGAACCAGGCGATAGCCGCGGCGAGGCTCGGCGCCAGGGTGAAGTTCGTAGGCTGCGTGGGGAAGGACAGGTACGGGGACGAGGCCCTGAAGCTCTGGGAGTCGGAGAAGGTCTCGGCCGAGTCTGTGAAGCGGGTGCAGCACCACACGGGGCTGGCCTTCATAGTCGTGGACGGGGCAGGCCTCAACTCCATCACTGTGGACCCGGGCGCGAACTCGATGCTGGAGCCGGAGGACGTGGCGGCCGCGGGCATCGGCGGGTGCGGCGTCCTTGTCACGCAGCTCGAGATCCGCCCCGGGACAGCGTGCTCGGCTGCGAGGCTCGCGCGGGAAGCAGCGGCGACAGTCATACTGAACCCCGCGCCGGGGAGGACGGCGGAGGAGCTCGACCTCTCGTGCGTCGACATACTCACGCCGAACGAGACCGAGTTCGCGGTCCTTTCCGGCCCGGCAGGGGTGGACGAAGGGGCCAGGTCTCTGCTGAAGCGCGGGCCGAGGGCCGTGGTCGTGACCCTCGGCGAGAAGGGGGCTCGGGTGATAACGGCTTCGGACGCGTTCAGCGTCCCTGCGCCAAGGGTGAGGACAGTCGACGAGACCGGGGCCGGGGACGCGTTCAACGGCGCGCTGGCGGTGGCCCTCTCGGAAGGGGAGCCGCTCTCGGCTGCCGTAAGGTTCGCGAACTACGCGGGGGCGCTCACTGTCACGAAGCCGGAGGTGATACCCGCGCTCCCGACCCGAAGGGAGCTCGACGAGTTCAGGCGGAACGACGTGCTCGAGTGACCCGCGACTATACCCGCTCTCCCTTCAGCATGCGGAAGAGCATCTCCCTGAACAGCCGCTCCGAGGCTCCGTAGACGACGTCGACGTTCGGCCTGCGCCCGAGGACTCCGAGGTGGTCCACGTAGGTGGCCCCGCGCGAGAGGTCGCTCTCGTTGTCGACGTCGACGAACTTCTTCCGCACGTCCGTGGCCACCGCGCCGTTGAGGACCATCGCCATGGTCATGCTGTCCGGGCAGGAGACGGCGTCCGCCCCCTGGACCTCCTTCATGAACCGTCTTTCCTGCCGCGTGACCGCGGTCATGAACCTCGCCTCCCTGGTCTTCAGCGCCGCGATCCTCCGGAGCTCGGGGCCCTCCAGGAGGCCGTGTCTCATGCAGATCTCCCACCCCACCATAGTCATGGGGATACCTGAATGCAGGACCACCTTCGCCGCGTCCGGGTCCACCCACATGTTGAACTCGGCCGCTGGGGTCACGTTGCCGAGGTACTGGTTCGTCCCTCCCATGAAGTAGAGGTGCCTGACCTTCCTCGCCATGGCCGGGTCCTTCCGTATCGCCAGCGCGAGGTTCGTCATGGGGGCGATCTCGACGAGGGTGACCTCGCCCGGGCTCGAATTGACCAGCTCTATGATCGCGTCGACCGCGTGCTTCGATTCCGGCCGCTGCTTCGGCGCTGGGAACCCCGAGTCCCCCATCCCGTCCTTCCCGTGCACGCGCTCGGCGGTCTCCCACTCCCGCAGCAGGGGGTGCCTCGCCCCAGGATAGACCGGGACGTCCCCCGACTTCCCTGCGACCTCGATGGTGTACAGCGCGTTCCTGACCTCCTGGTCGAAGTCGACGTTCCCGCAGTTGATCGTGACAGCTTCCAGTGAGGCGTTCGAGGCTCTCAGCGCCATCATGATCGCAGTGGTGTCGTCCCCGGCTGTGTCTGTGTCGAGAAGGAGCCTGATCATCCGAGGTCACCGCGAAGCCGCCCGGACGAGGGGGCCCGGGTTCGTAAGTGGCGCATGGCCGCCCTACTCTCTCTTGTATGCGACCCCGAGCGCCTTGGGGGCGTTCCTCCGGCCGATGGCTATGGCCACCACGACGAGCGTGGCTATGTAGGGGATGGCGCTGAGCAGGTAGTCGGCGTGGGGGATGACGTCCCTCAGCGCCGGGACGCCTGCGAACCAGGTCGCTGCCCCCTGCGAATAGCCGAACACCAGCGCGCCCACGAGCCCGACGAGCGGGTTCCAGCCTGCGAACACCACAGTGGCGAGGGCGATGAAACCCCTGCCAGCGGAGATGTCCTTCGTGACCTGGCCGACCACGTCTATGCTGAGATACGCCCCTGCGAGCCCTGCGAGGGCCGAACCGATGAGGACCGCGATTATCCGCGTCTTCTCGACGTCGATTCCGACTGCGTCGGCCGCTTCAGGGTTCTCCCCGGTGGCCCTGACCTGGTACCCCCACCTCGTCCTCTTGAGGAGGTACCAGAAGAGGATCGAGACGCCCACGGAGATGGGGACGAAGTAGGAGAGCGGAGCCCACGGGGTGGATATCTCTGCGATGCGCCCGAAGGAGAAGGAGACCGGCGGGAAGACGCCGCTGACGTTCCATATCGCGAACGTGGCGAACGGGACGAACCCGATCGCGAAGAGGTTGAGGCCGACCCCGCTTATGATCTGGTCCCCCTTCAGCCAGACTGAGATCACCGCGTGGAGGGCGCCGAAGCCGAGCCCTGTCGCCACGCCCCCGAGCAGCCCCATGTAGGGGTTGCCCGTGTTCCAGGCGACGAGGATGGCGAAGAAGGCCCCCACGAGCATGATGCCTTCCAGGCCGATGTTGACCACCCCCGCCTTCTCGGCGAAGATCTCCCCTATCGCAGTCAGCGCGATCGGGACCATGAAGTTGAGGGAGATGACGGAGATGGCGCCGAGCGAGCCGAAGTCGAAGCTCATTTCATCCTGCTCCTCACCATGTGGTAGAGCTGGGGTGCGGCGACTGCGAAGACGATCATCCCCTCGACGACCTCGACTATCTCGAACGAGATCCCGAGTATCTGGACGGACGACGCCCCGGCCTGGAGCGCGCCGAAGAAGACCCCAGCCACGACGCATGCCAGCGGGTGGTTCCGCCCTATCAGGGCCACGGCCAGGCCGTTGAACCCGAAGTTGACCAGGTTGCTCAGGCCGGTGTAGATCGCGAACGGTGTGAAGGTCCCCGCGACCTCGACCGCGCCGCCGAGCCCGGCGGTTATCCCGCCGAGGAGGAAGGCGTAGAGCATCGGCTTCCTTGGGTTCACCCCGCTGAACTTCGAAGCGTCGGGGTTGAGCCCGACCGCCCTCAGCTCGTAGCCGCCAGGCGTCTGCCAGAGGTAGTAGTAGACGCCGAGACAGACGAGGATGGCGAAGAAGATCGCGTAGCTGAGGTTCGGCGAAATCAGGACCGGGAACCTCGCGTCGATCGGTATGCTGGAGCTCTTGTCGCTCCTCGTCGGGTCTAGGAGGTAGTCCAGGACCACGAACTGCATCGCGAAGAGCGCGATGTTGTTCATCATGATCGTCGATATCACCTCGTGGACCCCCCTGTACGACTTCAGCAGATACGCGGGGACGGACCACGCCGCCCCGGCCGCGCCCGCGGCTATCAGGATGAGCAGGAGGCCGAGCCCGAAGGGGAGGTGGACGAAGCTCGCAGCGACCGCTGCCGCTGCCCCCACGTAGAACGTCCCCTCGGCCCCGATGTTGAAGAGGCCGGCCCTCACGCCGATGGCGAAGGTGAGCGCGGTGAGGATCAGGGGGGACGCGTAGGCGAGAGTGATCGTGATGTTCGTGACGTTCCCGAACGACCCTTCGAACAGGTAGTAGAACGCCTTGATCGGGTCCTTCCCCAGGACTGCGAGGAGGATGCCGCTCGCCAGGAAACCCACGCCTGCGGCGAACACGGACTCTGCCAGCGAGGACAGGATGCCGGAGGCCCCCGACGGGATCGCAGCCTTCACTCTCTGACCCCTCCCATGAGCAGCCCCACCCGGTGGCGGGTCATCTGCTCGGCAGGCCCCACCTCGATGAGCTTCCCTTCGTACATGACCCCGATGACGTCGGAGAGCTGGAGGACCTCGTCCAGGTCGGCCGAAAGGAGGAGGACGGCCTTCCCGGAGTCCCGGGTCTTCAGGAGCAGCCTTCGGATGTAGTCCGTGGCGCCGACATCGAGCCCCCTCGTCGGCTGGGCGGCCATCACGAAGTCGGGCTCGTCCGCCAGCTCTCTGGAGACGACCACCTTCTGCTGGTTCCCGCCGCTCATGCTCTTCGCCGGTGAGTCGGGCCCCTTCACCAGGATCTCGAAGCTCTTGATCAGCCTTGACGCGTGCGCCCTGATCTTGACCCACGCGAGCGCCACGCCCCTGCCTCTGAACCTGACCTCCCACTCCCTCCCGAGGATCGAGTTCTCTGCGACCGTCATGTCGAGGACCAGCCCCATCTGCCGCCTGTCCTCAGGGATCAGCCCCACGCTGTGCTTCCGTATCTGTCCGGTGTTCAGCGTCGTGATGTCGGCCCCTGCGAGCCTGATGGTGCCACGGGAGGGCTTTCTGATTCCGCAGAGCGCCTCCTCCAGCTCCGTCTGGCCGTTACCCTCGACGCCTGCGACACCGAAGATCTCCCCCTTCCTGACCTCGAAGGAGATCCCCTTCACCGCTTCCTCCCCTCGGTTCCCCTTCACCATCAGGTCCTTCACCTCGAGTATCGGCTCTGCAGGTCTCGACGGCCCCCTGACGAGGTCGAAGACGACGTCCCTCCCGACCATCATGCGCGCCAGCATCTTCCTGTCTGCCTTCGACGCCTCTGTCCTCCCAGACACTTCCCCGTGCCTGAGGACCGTGATCTGGTCGCAGATCTCCAGGACCTCGTTGAGCTTGTGCGTGATGAAGATGGCGCTCTTCCCCTCCTCCTTGAGCTTCCTGATCGCCTTGAAGAGCTCTGTGGTCTCCGTCGCCGTGAGGGAGGAGGTCGGCTCATCCAGGATGAGGACGTCCACCTTCCTGTAGAGCATCTTGAGTATCTCGACCCTCTGCTGGGCACCGAGCGCTAGGTCCTCAATCTTGGTGTCGAGGTGCACGGAGAGCCCGACCTGCTTCGACAGGTCCAGTATCTCCTGGCGCGCCCGTGCCGCGCCCGACCCTTTGGGGTTAACCCGCGTCCCCAGCAGTATGTTCTCGAACGCCGTGAAGTCCCTGACAAGCGTGAAGTGCTGGTGAACCATCCCGACGCCGAGCTTGAGCGCCTCCTTCGGGTGCCTGGCCTCGGCCTTCTGGCCCCTGATGAATATCTCCCCGGATGTGGGCCTCAGGATGCCCGACAATATCTTCGAAAGGGTCGTCTTCCCGGCCCCGTTCTCCCCGAGAAGGCCGTGGACCTCCCCCTTCGCGAGCCTGAAGTCGATCCCCCGGAGCGCCTGGGTGCCGTCAGGGTACGTCTTCGATATCGCTGCGGTTCTCAGCGCCTCTTCCGCGAGAGACTGCAACTAATCACCAAAAAGGGAGAGAGGCGGAGCTAACCGTACCTGCTCCGCCAGTAGTTGACTTGATCTTGCGTCAGCACATACGGGACGCTGACCTGCCCCGACTTTATCATGTTGGTCAGCGTGTTCGCGATGGAGTAGATGTCGCCGCACTTCGCAACGACGGCGTTGCGCATGGCTGTGATCTGGTTCTCGATCTGGGTCGCGTTGACGGTCTTGCCAGCGCTCTGCGCGATCTGGAGGAACGTCTTGACGTCGTTCACAGTGCTGATGGCTACCGCGCCCGAGGCCATGCCGAGGGTGAGGACGCCGCCGTTCTTGGAGACGACCGACCTGAACGAGCCGTTCTGGGCGAGCTGGAAGGACTCGAAGACTGCCGTGTCGACGCGCTTCATCTGGCTCGCAAGCACGAAGCCCGGAGCCACCCAGTCCTGGTCAGAATCGACGCCGATCCCGAAGGGCGGGCCCATCGTCGCACCTGGCGTAGCGAGGTTCTGGGCCGCGGTGAATATGCCGTTGCCCGTCGAGCCCGCTACGTTGTATGAGACGACAGCCCCCTGGTTGAACTGAGCGGTGGCTGCGGCCTGGCCCTGGGCCGGGTCGCTGAACGTGCCTGTGTACTTGTAGATCACGGGGTGGTTGGTCGCGGTGGTCTGCAGCGAGCTTGACAGCGCCTGCCCCTGCGTGACCGAGTAGTTGTACGCCCAGCTGACGCCCCACTTGTACCCGATCTCGAACGTCCAGAGGACTGGGATCTCGATGCCGAGGACGAGGCCTACCTTGGATCCGCCATAGCAGCTCGTCGCATATGCGGCGAGGGCCCCGGCGACCGCGGCGCCCTGGTCCGTCCTGAACTGGATGCTCAGGACGTTAGGGAGCCCTGGGACGAAGCCGTCGATGATAGCGAAGTTCTGGTTGGGATACTGCCTGGCTGTCTGGTTGATCGCGTCGGTCATCAGGAACCCGACGGCCACGATCAGTACCGGGGGATTGGCCTGGGACGCTAGCTTCTGCAGGTTGGTGACGTAGTCGTTCGAGTTGGAGCTGGTGAGGAACTGCTCACACGGGGCAGCGTTGCCCGAGGAACAGCCTAGCAGCTGCGTAGCGACGTTGTCGGCGCCTAGCGCCGCCATGTCGTTGAAGCTGAGGTCTCCCCTCCCGCCAACGTCGAAGACGACGCCGATGGTCCCGCGCGGGCCCGAACTTACCTGGGTATAGTAGTAGTAAGAGGCTCCGCCGATGACCACGACAGCGATGACGATAATGGCAACAACGGATGTGCTGACTGCACTCCTTGTTTTCACGAGCAAAAGATTTGCCCGAACGACGGCTCCGGCGTGTTCTATATAACCGATTTTTCGCGGCCGCGATTATTGCGTCGGCTCTGCCCGCCCAACGGATTTTAAGTTCCCCTTCCGCGGGCCGCGTGCACGTTGAAGATTCTGGTGGCCGGGTTCCTCACGATAGACTCGATTCAGCTCCAGATGCGCCAGGTCACCTCCGTCGGCGGTCCGCCCTCCTATGCAGGGCTCATCTGCGCCAGGTTCGGGCACTCCGTGTCCCCCCTCACCAAGGTGGGGAACGACTTCCCTGACGAGCAGGCGGTGTGGCTCGCCAGGAACGGGATCGTGCTGCGGGCGTCGGACAGGAGCCTTACGAAGCCTACGACGCGGTTCAGGATATCCAACTCCGCAGGGAGCAGGACGCTCGCCATGGGCGCGAGGTGCGAGGACATCGCGGCGAGCCAGATCCCGCCTGACACCAGGTTCAGCGCATCGCTCGTGAGCCCCCTCGCGGGGGAGGTCACGGCCTCCCTGCTCACGGAGATCTCCGCCCGTTCCGACTTCACGTTCCTCGACCCGCAGGGCTTCGTCAGGTCGTTCGACAGGGACGGGAAGGTCTCCCCGACCCCGCTCAGGGACAAGAGCATCCTGTCGAAGGTGGACGCGATCAAGATGGACAGGACCGAAGCCGAGATGCTGACCGGGAAGAGCAACCCGACGGACGCGCTGGAGAAGGTCTGGGCGATCGGGGTGAGGAGGGCGGTTGTGACGCAGGGGGCGGAAGCCTGCTTCGTCCTGGACGGCAGCAGGATCTACGAAGTCAGGGTCCCGAGGGTCCAGGTGGTGGACAGCACGGGCGCGGGGGACATACTCAGCGGCGCGACGGTCGCGTGGTACCTGAAGACGAGGGACTTCCTTAGGAGCGCCTGCTTCGGCATCGCCGCGTCCTCGCTGTCGCTGAACATGATAGCGCTGGCGAAGGTCGACCTCCCGATGAGCGTCGACGAAAGCGCGCTGCGGCTCTTCTCGATGGCGAGCCCGGTCGCCGCGCTCTGAGCGGGGACTAGTACGACCTGCCGAAGTTCGCAGAGTCTGCGTCCTGGCCGCAGGCGACGCACTTCCCGGCGCGCTTCTCGTCAAGGGGGACGTTCAGGACCTTCCCTCCTGTCTCCTCCTTCATCCTGGCTTCGCAGTCGGCTCTTCCGCACCAGGGGACCCGGACTATCCCGCCGCGCGAGAGGGCCTTCTTCAGCTCCTGCATCGTGCTCGCCTCGTGCGTGTTCTTCGCGAGCGCCTCGGAGGCCTTTTGGAAGAGGTTCGCCTGGACCGCTTCGAGCTCCTTCGAGACCTCCTCCGGCAACGCCGCAAGCTTCACAGTCCTCTTCCCCCCCGTGTCGCGCCTGACGAGCACGGCCTGCTTCTCCTTCATGTCTCTGGGCCCGAACTCGACCCTGAGAGGGACCCCTTTCAGCTCCCACTCGTTGAACTTGCGCCCGGGGGTCAGGTTGTCCCTGTCGTCCAGGAACACCCTGAAGGTCGACGACAGGACCCCGGCGAGCCTCCTCGCCTCGGTCAGGACGTCCTTCTTGTTCTCGTCGTTCACTATGGGCACGAGCACGACCTGCGTCTCCGCGAGCCTCGGAGGTATCACCGCGCCCCTGTCGTCTCCATGTATCGCCAGCATCACCCCTATCTCCCTCGTCGTGAGCGCGAACGTGTTCTGCCAGGCGTACTGCTTGTTCCCGTCTTTATCGATGAAGACGATCTCGAACGCCTTCGAGAAGTTCTGGCCGTCCGAGTGCCAGTCAGGCCCCTGGATCGCCTTGCCGTCCGGGAGGAGGTGCTCTATGCTGTACGTGGCCTCGGCCCCGGCGAACGTCTCCGACTTCGACTTCCTCCCGAAGTAGCCCGGAAGGGCCATGAACTCTTCGGTCACCCTCCTGTAGATGCCCATGACCTCGTCCCGCTCGGCGTCAGCCTCCGCCTTCGTGGCGAAGAGGGTGTGCCCCTCGTTCCAGAGGAACTCCCTGGAACGGAGGAACGGCGTGGGGTGCCTGAACTCCCAGCGCACGACGTTGTTCCACTGGTTGAGCCTCAGGGGCAGGTCCCGCCAGGACCTGACCCACCGCGAGACGACCTCGTACATCAGCGTCTCAGACGTGGGCCTTATGGCGAGCTTCTCGTCCAGCTGCGAGCCTCCTGCCTGGGTGACCCAGGCGACCTCTGGCGCGAACCCCTGGACGTGCTCGGCCTCCTTCTGGAGCAGCCTTTCCGGGATGAAGATCGGGAAGTAGGAGTTCCTTATCCCCGCCTTCTTGAACTCCGAATCGGTCGCCTTCTGTATGTTCTCCCAGATGGCGTACCCCGCAGGCCTGAACACCATGCACCCGGACACCGGGCTGTAGTCGGCCATCTCGGACTTCAGTATGACCTGGGTGTACCATTCGTCGAAGTTCTCGGCCTTCTTCGCCGTCATCCCTTCCTGGCTGGCACCGGACATCGAGAGATTCGCCTCCGCCCGGTGCGCTTAATGAACGTGCCCCCGCAGCGCGCCGCTGAGAGAGCGGAAGAGCTCGAGCCGCCCCGGGGTCCTCGCGAACTCGAAAGCAGCGAGGAGCAGGTACGCAGCGGACACCTCGAGCCTCACCTCAGGCACTGCGAGCTGGACTGTGAAGAGGGCCAGAAGGGTCGAGGCTTCGAACCTGTTCAGCTTCAGGTCGAGGAGGCACGCGAACCCGTACAGGGACTGCGAAGCCGTGAGGAGGATCTCGTCTATCTGGAGGGTCGTCAGCTGGATGCTGTTGAATCCTCCGAGCGCCATCGCGTATACCGCAGGGATCGTGGCGACGAGTATCGTCCACTGGTTCAGCTTGGAGGAGATCAGGCTGGAGAGCGCGAGGGACCCCTTCCCGGTCTTCGCTGCCCAGTAGAACACTGTGATGGCCTCCGGCAGCTCTGTGAGCACCGGGGTGAGCCACTGGATCAGCAGGTACTGGGTGCCTGCCCCGAGGTTCAGCGACGCAGCGAGCGCCAGGAAGTTGGCCACGAACGGTTCGGACCCGTATGCGATCGCGACAGCGCCGAGACCGACGAAGAACACGATCGCCAGGGCCTTCCTCGACCCTTTCAGCTTCGAGACGGCCTCGGCTGGCCCTTCGAGCTCGCCTATGAGGTCCCGGGAGCGGGCCGGGAGCCTGCTCGCTATGTAGACGTAGACGACGAATATCGTGAGGAGGGCCGCGGCGTCCTCGGGCCCGAGGGTCCCCTTCAGGACGATGATGAAGGAGTAGAGGGTGGCGATGCCGAGGAACAGGACGCTGATGCCCTGCTCCTTCTCGAGCTGGAGCGAGCTCGACCCCCTCCCCGCCCTTCTCGACGCCAGGGCGCTGAACACGAAGACGACGGGCCATCCGAGACCAAGGAGGATCCTGTTGGCCCCGGTCATCGAAGCGGTAGCGTAGTGCAGCAGCGTCGAGTTCGTGGCCCCCTTGTACGCGAGGACGACCTCCACAGAGTACTCAGGGAGGACGTTGACCACGGCGAGGAGGGCGAGCGCCAGGGCCTGGGAGACTATGAACTGCAGGGACTCCGTCCCCCACGCGAGCGCGAACCCCGCGGAGGCTATCGCGAGGCCCGTCGACACCACGACGACCCTCGGGTCCCCTGCCGAGACCCCGAAAAAGACCGTGGCGACGAACGGCACCATGCATACCAGAAGGATGGCGACCTGCGTCCTGTCCTTCAACGAAAAGCCCGACAGACGCGCTTACCCCCGCCGAGGTCGGATAAGGGTGCTTTTGTCCATGCCTGAATCCGATGGCCTGTGATCCGCGCCTGAAGGAGGTCTAGCGCTTGTCGGCTGGGGCCTGCTTCTTCTGAGGGAGCACGTACATCGCAGCGCCGGCCACGAGCAGGGCGAGCGCGACCAGAAGTCCGACGGCGATCTGCCTCCTTCCTATCTCGTAGAGGGACGCGGGGACGAGCAGCATGAGGACTATCGCGATGACCCTGCGGTCGGCCAGCGCTCCGGCTCTGAACCGCGCGGTCAGCAGATAGCTGAGGAGCACCATTATGGCTGGGAAGACGAGCCCGTACCTCCCGACTATGAGGTCTGCGGCCGCTCCCCCGAGGTCGGTGAAGCCGTTCGCGTACCAGGCGGAGAGCAGGGCCAGGACGAGGCTGGCGGCTGCGATCGACTGAAGGGTGCCGCCGAGGGAGACGAGCTTGGCGGGCCGCCCTGAGGGCTCCGTGCTGTTCACTTCGATCATGATGCCGAGGAGTATCGACAGCGAAGCCACGATGAATAGGGTCGGGTCCCTTGACACGGTCAGGTAGACTGAGCTGGGAAGGATGAGGGATGCGCCGTTCTGCACCCAGAGGGCGATGGCGTAGCCGATCCCCCCGATGAACGGGACCATGTACAGCACGGTCGAGAGGTCTTCGTATCGCGCTCTGGCGCTCAATTCTTG
>DAIDAO010000047.1 GCA_027310575.1 bacterium
CCTGTACGCAGCTCTACGCTGCGATTACGTTCACCTCATCGTCAGGGTCCGACGCGCTGCCCCAGATTTAGCCTTTGGCGTCCGATGGGGCCGCCTGCCAGGGCTGAGGCGGCGGCCGGCCTAGCCTTTATCTGCGCACCCCGGACCGCGCGGCGTGGGATTCCTCGACGGTGTGCGGGTGGTCGACGCGACCCGCCTGCTCCCCGGCGGCTTCTGCACGATGATGCTGTCAGACATGGGGGCCGAGGTGGTCAAGGTCGAGCAGCCAGGCCTGGGGGACTACATGCGCGCTACGCCGCCGACGAAGGATGGGCGCAGCCCAGTCCATTCCAGTGTGAACAGGAACAAGCTCAGCGTAGGGATCGACCTGAAGTCCCCTGACGGGAAGCGGATAATGCGCCGCCTCCTCCGCAAGGCCGACGTCTTCGTAGAGGGGTTCAGGCCCGGCGCCATGTCCCGCCTCGGGTTCTCCTTCCAGGCAGTGAAGAAAATCAACCCCAAGATAGTCTACTGCTCCATCTCTGCCTACGGCCAGGAGAGCAGGTTCAGCTCCATGCCCGGGCACGACATCAACTTCCAGGCGATGGCTGGCACGCTCGCCTATTCGCCTGCAGCCGAGGTCCCGCTGCTCCAGCTCGGCGACATCGCCTCGGCCATGTACGCAGCGGTCGGGATCCTCGGGGCGCTGGCAGGAAGAAAGAGGGCCGTCCACATAGACGTCCCGATAGTCGGATCGCTTCTTTCGTTGATGGTGATACCAGCCTCAGCCTATCTCGCGACGGGGAAGCCCCCAAGGGAGGGGCACAGCCTGGTCTTCGGGTCCACCCCGTACTACAACCTCTACAGCACATCGGACGGCAAGCACGTGGCCGTGGCGGCGATAGAGGAGAGCTTCTGGAGGAACCTGGTGGACGCCTTGGGGATTCCCGAGATGGCGCCGATGAGGTTCGGCACAGCTGAAGAGAGGCGCAGGGTGACGGCCGAGCTCACGCGCACGTTCGCGACCAAGACGAGGGACGAGTGGGCGAGACTCCTGATGCACAAGGACACGTGCGTGACCCCCGTCCTCACGGTCGAGGAAGCTCTGACCAGCGACTGGGCCAAGGGCCTCTCGATGCTCGTGGAGCTGGCGGGGGGCGAGACGGTGCTGAACGGCCCCCTGAGGTCGAAGCCTGCGATGCGGGGGAGACCATTCGCCAGGGCGCCGTCCCTGGGCGAAGACACCGAATCGCTGATGCGGTCCCTGGGCTACTCCAAGAGCCGGGTCAGCGCGTTGAGAGCCAAGGGCGCCATAGAATGACTCCAGGCGAGCGTCCCAGCCGCATCTGAGCTAGGCGCGCTGCAAGACGACCGCGAACCCCTGTCCTCCGCCAACGCAGAGGGTCGCCACCCCGTACTCCTTCCCCGTCTCGTGCAGCTGCCGGGCGAGCGTCCCCACCAGCCTGGCGCCCGAAGCCCCAAGCGGGTGCCCTATCGCGATGGCCCCGCCCCGCTGGTTGATCCTCGACGGGTCGATCCCGAGCTCCCGGATGGCGTAGAGCACGACGACGGCGAAGGCTTCGTTGATCTCCCAGAGATCCACCTGGTCGGCCTTCAGCCCTGCCCTCGCGAGAGCCTTCTGCGAGGCCGGAACTGGTCCCTTCCCCATCACGCTGGGGTCGACCCCCGCCCAGCCCATGGAGACGACCTTGGCCAAAGGCTTCAGCCCGTGCTCCTCGAGCTTCCCCTTCGACGCGAGGGCCACCAACGATGCCCCTGCGTTGAGGGGGGACGAATTCCCCGGGGTGATGAGCCCCCCTGCCTTGAACGAAGGCTGGAGCGCAGCCAGCTGCTCCATCGTGGTTTCCTTCCTTATGCTCTGGTCCACGTCTATGACCTTCTCCTCCCCCGAGACCTCGACCTTCATCTCCATCAGTTCTCCCTTGAACCAGCCCTGATCGACCGCCTTCGACGCCTTGACATGGGACTCCAGCGAGTAATTGTCCATCTCTTCCCTCCCGAACCGCTCCTCTTCCGCCAGCTTCTCCGCCGTGAGCCCCATGGAGTAGCCGACGTTCATCTGATATCTGACGTACTCGGGCCTCGTCAGGAGACGGGTGTTCGGGGCGAGCGCAGGGTTGTTCGCAAGGGGGATGTGCGTGAGGTGCTCCATCCCTCCGGCAAGGACCACGTCCGAGTTCCCTGTCATTATCTCCATCGCCCCCTCGGCAGCCGCGTTCATCGACGAGGCGCAGGCCCTGTCCATTGCCATGGCTGGCACGGAGACGGGAAGCCCTGCGAGAAGGACGGGGTGCCTCCCGCCGTAGAGCCAGTTCTCCCCAGTCTGGAACGCGCACCCAGTGATGACGTCTCCGATCTCTTCAGGCTTGAACGCCGTCTTCTCCAAGAGCTTCCTGATGAGGAGGCTCAGCGCCTGGTCCATCCTTATGGAGTTGTAGACGTCCCTTTCGGGCTGAGACGGCTTCGACCTCGAGAACGGGACCCGCAGGTAGCCTGCCACATATGCGTCCCTGAGTTCGACCATCAGCCGTTCACTTCCCCTTGAATTCGGGCTTCCGCTTGCCCAGGAATGCGGATATCCCTTCCTTCAGGTCTTCAGTCCCGAAGAGGAGACCGGCTGCCATCGCCTCCATCTCGAGTCCGTCGTCGAGGGCTACCTCCGCTCCCTTGCTGATGAGCCTCTTCGCGAGCATGACAGCGACGGGAGCCTGCGAGGAAGCGAGCTGGGTGGCGTACTGCACGGCGAATTCATCTGGGTCTCCTGGGGGGATCAGGCGGCTGACCAGCCCCATCTCGTAGCCCCGCCTCCCTTTGATCCTCTCGCTGGTCAGGATAAGGGCCGAGGCCTTCGATATTCCGAGCAGCTTGGGGAGGCGCTGGCTCCCCGACCAGGCCGGGACGAGGCCTCTGGTCAGCTCAGGGAAGCCCATCTCCACGTCCTCCGTAGCCAGCCTGAGGTCGCAGGAGAGAGCGAGCTCCAGGCCGCCCCCGAGCGCGTATCCCTTGAGGACGGCTATGGTGAGCTTCGGCATCTCCGCCAGCCGCCGCATGGTCCTGGCTCCCTTCCTGGCGAACTCCATGAACGCCAGGGAGCTGCTGACGAACTGGGAGAGGTCCGCCCCCGAGGAGAAGACGCTCCCCTCCCCTGTGATCAGCACGACGCGGGTCTCCTGGTCGCTCGATAGTTCTGTGATGACCCGGTCGAGCCCGTCGAGGACGTCGGCGTTTACCATGTTGAACTTGGGCCTGTTGAGCACCACCCTCGCGACTCCTCCTGGAAGCCTCTCCAGACGGACGACCCCCTGCCCCTTGGTCTGGGGGGCCTGCGCTTCCACCTTCGGCGCCGCAGTCGCCTCCTTTGGCGCGAGCCTCCCTTCGATGGCATCGCGGAGCCTCCCTTCCATGATCGACTTCGCGGGGGCGAATATCTGACAACCGTAGTTCTTCGTGAGCTCCTCGAGCTTCGACTTCACCTCGGCGTTGCTCAGGTCCTTCGCCACGGATATGGGGCCGAACGGCCGGTTCATGCCGAGGATCACGCTCCTCTCCACGTCGTCGGGGCCGGCCACGCCTTCTTCAATCAGCTTGACCGCTTCATTGATTTCGAGCGCGAAGATGTCCATTATCGATATCTTCTCCGTGGCAGGGACCTTCGGGATCTGGGCTTTCCCGGTCGACCAGTCGTAGAAGCCCTTGCCCGCCTTCTTGCCGAGGAGCCCCGCCTTCGCCATGCTCGCGAAGGTCTTCCCCTTCCCGTACTCCGGGGAGAGGGCCTGAGCGAAGTACGCGAGCGAGTCCGCCGCTACGTCAACACCGACGAAGTCCATGAGCTCGTAGGGACCCATGGGGAGCCCCTGGCCGCGCGCGAAGTTGTCGACCTCGGCTGGCGAGGCGATCCCTCTGTCCTGCACCAGGCAGAAGAACAGCGTGTCCGCCGCGTTGATCCTGTTCACTATGAAACCGGGACTGTCCTTCAGCACCTTCACAGCCGTCCTGCCGATTTTCGCGCAGACATCGGCGGTCTGCTGCTCTACGGCCGGGTCTGTCCTCGCGCCCGGGATCACCTCGACGAGCTTCATGACCATGGGCGGGTTGAAGAAGTGCATCCCGACGACCCGCTCTGGTCCTGACGCGGCCTCCGCGAGGTCGGAGATCCTGATGTTCGAGGTGTTCGAGGCAAGGATTGCGCCCCGCGGCGCGTGACTGCTCACTTCCTTGAAGACGGCCTTCTTGAGCTCCGGAGACTCCGGCACCGCTTCGACGACTAGGTCTGCCTGCGAGACCGCGCTTCCGGCTTCCCCGGAGTAGGTCAGCCGGCCGAGCGCAGCGGCTGCCTGGTCCTTTGTGATCTTCCCCCTCTCCACCATCTTGTCCAGGCTGGCTGCGATCCTCCCCTTCGCTTTCTCGAGCGCCTGCGGGAACTTGTCGACCAGCGTCACGTCGAACCCGTTGACAGCGAAGAGCTCGGCGATGCCGTGCCCCATGTCGCCCGCGCCGATGACTGCAACCTTCTTGATCTCCATGATCTCTGACCAGCAGGCGACCTGGAGCCTCTTAATTCTCTTTCCACTGGAAAGGCAGGTTACCGAAAGGATATTACGAGCTTGAGAGACGGATGAGAGGCCATGAGTACGCTGAACCCGTCGTCGTCAGACTACGTCATCGCGATCTCTGAAGAACAGGAAGCCTTCAGGAAGGCAGTGAGGGAGTTCGCCGAGAAGGAGCTCGCCCCGGTCGCCCAGAAGATCGACAGGGAGAACCAGATGGACATGAAGCTTGTGAAGCGGGCGGCCGAACTAGGCCTGTTCGGCGTCCCGTTCCCGGAGGAGTACGGAGGAGGAGGGGGGGACGACCTGTCCCTGGTGATAGCCACCGAGGAGATAGCGAGATTCTCCGCAGCCTTCTCCGCAGTCGTCGGCGCGACCTACCTTGTCTCGACCCCGCTGTTCCTGTTCGGTACTGAAGAGCAGAAGAAGAAGTATCTGGTGCCGATTGCTAGAGGGGAGAAGATAGCCGCCCACGCCATGACCGAGCCGGGCACGGGGTCCGACGTGGCCGCGATCACCACGACAGCCCAGAAGAACGGGGACAAGTACGTCATAAACGGGAAGAAGATGTTCATCACCAACGGGGACAAAGCAGAGACCTTCCTCATATTCGCGAGGACGAGCCCCAAGGAGGAAGGGAAGAGGCACCGCGGGGTCACGGCTTTCATAGCAGAAAAGGGGATGCCCGGGCTCAACGTGGGGCAGCGAACAGACGTCATAGGCCTGAGGGGGGACCAGCCCGTGGAGCTGATGTTCGACAACCTCGAGGTCCCGGAGAGCAACGTGGTGGGGGAGGTGGGACGGGGGGTCAACATAGCGCTGAACTGCTACGACCACGGCAGGGTGGGGGTGGCTGCCCAGGGGACCGGGCTCGCCCAGGCTGCGCTCGAGGCGGCCCTGACCTACTCGACCCAGAGGCAGACGTTCGACACCTACCTGCTCCAGTACCAGCAGGTCCAGTTCAAGATAGCCGAGATGACAGCGGCCGTGCACACGGCTCGGCTCCTCACCTACTGGGCTGCGGCGCTGACCAAGAAGCAGAAGGACTTCATCAAGGCATCGTCAATCGCGAAGATAGTCGCGACCGAGGCCGCAGAGAAGAACGCCCACATGGCCATGATGATCATGGGAGCCTACGGCGTCTCCACCGACATGAACGTCGAAAGGATACTCAGGGACTCCCAGATCATCAAGACCTACGAAGGGGCCAACGACATCCAGCGCCTGGTCATAATGAAAGAAGTGGCCAAGGAAATGGGAGTGCTGGGCTAGCCGGGCCCAAGGGAAGTTGAAATACGAGAGAGCTCCTCTCTGAGAGCGGAAACCCATGGAGCGCGTCGCGGTCGTCGGGATAGGGCACAGCAAGTTCGGGAGGAGGACGGACGTCAACATCGGGGAGCTCGCGTTCGAGTCCATCAAGCAGGCAGTCGACGACGCAGGGGTCGACAAGAAGGACATCGGCAACGTCGTCGTGGGGAGCGCCGGCGGGTGGTACGAGGAGTCCCTTCCCGCTGTGGTCGTGGACGAATACGCGGGGCTGACAGGGGCGGGGACCATGAGGGTGGAGGCCGCATGCGCAAGCGGGAGCGCTGCTGTGAAGGCAGCGTACAACAGCATCGTGAGCGGCGAGGTAGACGTGGCCATGGCCGTGGGCGTGGAGAAGATGACCGAGGTGGACACCCCGACTTCGGTCGAGCTGATCGGCAGGGCAGGCTCGTACATGTGGGAGTTCGAGAACTACGGCATGACGTTCCCCGCATACTATGCCCTGTACGCAGTCGCCCACATGAACAAGTTCGGCACGACCGAGGAGGACATGTCGCGGGTCTCGGTAAAGGCGCACCGCTACGGCGCCATGAACCCGCTGGCCCAGTTCCAGAAGGAAATCACCCTGGAGAAGGCGATGGGTTCGCAGGTGGTCTCGTGGCCCCTCAAGCTCTACGACGCATGCCCTCTGACCGACGGCTCTGCGGCGGTCGTTCTCGCTTCCGAGAGCGAGGCGAAGAAACTGACCGACACCCCGGTCTGGATCAAGGGGGTCGGCTACTCGTCCGACACGGCGAACCTGAGCCGCAGGAACGACTACGTCGGCCTCGAAGCCGCAGTGAAGGCGGCGAAGTCCGCATATGCGAGGGCGAAGGTCTCGCCCGAAGACATCGACGTGGCGACGGCCCACGACTGCTTCACCATAGCCGAACTGATGGCCTACGAAGACCTCGGCTTCTGCAAGAAGGGAGACGCCGCCAAGATGATACGAGAGGGTGAGACTGAGCTGGGAGGGAGGATACCCGTGAACCTCGACGGAGGTCTGAAGGCCAAGGGGCACCCCATAGGGGCCACTGGCGTGTCGATGGCCGTCGAGATAACGAAGCAGCTGAGGGGAGAGGCGGGGCGGCACCAGGCTCCCATACGGAATGGCCTTGGGCTGGCCCACAACATAGGCGGGACGGGGCACTACGCCTACGTGACGATATTCTCGAGGAACTGAGAGATGTCGGAGCCTCCGACGCTTCATTCCAGGCGGACCCTGGCCCTCAGGTTCGACATCCCCATCTCGAAGACCAGCGAGTTCTGGAGCGCCCTCAAGGAGGGGAGGTTCATCACCACGAAGTGCGCGAAGTGCGGGAACGTGTCCTTCCCGCCCCAGGCAGACTGCCCGAAGTGCATGGGGAGCGACTCTGAATGGGTGGAGCTGGGCAGGGAAGCGACACTCGTCACCTACACCCGCGTCCAGATCACCCCCGCGTCCTTCTCAGACAGGGACCCCTACGTCATCGCGATAGGCGAGCTGAGCGAGGGGCTGAAGGTCCTGGCCTGGCTGGAGGGGGCCGGGGAAGTGATCAGGCCCGGCATGAAGCTCAGGGTGGAGGCTAGGACGAGCGGGGAGGGCAACCCCTACTACGTCTTTGTGCCAGCCTAGAATTCCTTGGGGACGTCCCGCATTATTTCGGCGACCCTGACGAAGCGGTCCTTGTACATCAGGATCTTGGTCAGAGAGCCCTTGAACTTCAGCTGTCCCTTGAGGACCGCCGACTGGATGTCGACCTCTCCCTTGGCGACCTTGCACCAGGAGTCGTAGGTGCCGTCGAAGGAGAACTCAGCAGACGCGCCCGGGGGCGCCTTCTGGATCGTGGTGGTTCCGTTGTCCACTCCGAGCAGGTAGCTCTGCCCCTGGTCGGTGACGTTGAAGACGACGCTCGTCTTGAAGTTCTTCGAGGTCTCAGACCACTTAGGGTCGCTGGAGAGCGCGGCCTGAACCTGGGAGATGTACTCCTCACTCATGTACTTGGCCATTGGCTCGCGCTCCTCGTGCTCTCCTTTTGAGGTTACCTACCGCCCCTGACGTCAGGACGGGAGTCAGATCCTTCCCACCGACGGCCAGAACGCGCTCGGGCTCCCTCAGGAATCGGACCGCGTCGTTCGTCGTCTTCACGATCACGGCTCTGGGGTTTCCTTCGACTTCGATGAGCTTGGCGCCGGGGACCCTCATTTCGACCACCGTCCGGAGCTCTTTCACCTCCGGGGCCGAGAGGTCTGCATCGGAGACGAGGAGGACGTACCTCTTGGCCATCTTACCCGCGCCCCAGCAGCTCTCTGTAGAACTGAACGGCTCCCCCTCTTATCAGGAAGTTCCTCGGCTTGACCTTGACCCTCACCGAGTCTCCGGCACCCAACGCCGCTGAGCCAGAAACCAGGCGCTGCTTGTCCAGCCTGACGAAGAACGCGGAGTGCTCGTCCAGGAACGCACCCATGTCAGCCGCGATCTCGTCGACCACCCCCGCGGGGAGGCCGGCCACCATCTTGTCGAACCCTCTCTCTGCGTCGGCCCCTGTGAGATGCAGCCTTGCTTTCACGATCGCGTTCCCGAAGTGGCCCTCGAGCTCCTCGGTCTCGGGGCGGGCCTCCTGGCCGAGCAGCCTGGAGACCGCTTCCTGTATCTTCAGCGGGTCCTCGGTAGCGTGCACCAGATAGGTGACCTCGAGCGACCTTATCACCCCCTTCACGCCCGCCGCTTCATATCCTCAGGATATATCCGATGGCCCCGACAGGACGGGCCTGGCCTCACAGAGAAGATTAACTACACCCTCCAGTCCTACCGCCTCCGTGGCCAAGAAACTGACAGTCGAGGACATCCTCTCAGACGAGCTCAAGCGTGAGATGAACCTCGACACCGACACCTTCGCGGTCCTCGACGACTGGGACTCCGTTATGAACAGCGTCTACCAGATGCCGATCGAGTATGCCGGGTACACGAACAAGATAGGGGGGATGAAGCTCATGCGCGAGATGATTGACACCCTGACGGCAGCGGACTTCGACAACGTCAAGAGAAGCGAGAGTCGGAAGAAGCAGCTGGCCCAGTTCACCAAGACCCTCAGCATGTACTACAACGTCGTCTTCACCAAGGGGAAGCGGAAGGTCGGCTACGGCGCCCTGATTCACTTTCCGAAGCTGAAGGCCAACCCGGACAGGAGCTCAGGCATAGTGCTCGCAGCCAAGATCGTCGTGGACGGAGCGAAGCGCACCTCGACCTTCGAGCGGGGGAAGTTCGACGACTTCCTCGTGGAGGTCAAGCCGTACATCAACCTCCTCGGGGATCTCTACCGCCAGACCCGCAAGATGTAGGGCCACATGAAGCAGTACGTACTCGGGGTCGAAAGCACGGCCCACACCTTCTCGGTCTCCGTCGTGTCGTCCGAGGGGGAGATACTCTCCAACGTGAAGTCGGTCTACAAGCCCCCAGGCGGGAGCGGGATCCATCCGTTCGAGGCCTCGCAGAGCCACCTTTCGTCTGCCAAGAGGGTCGTCTCCGAGGCGGTCGGTGCTTCTGGGATTCCCCTGGGCGAGGTCAGCGCGATATCATATGCCATGGGCCCGGGGCTCGGGCCCTGCCTCAGGGTCGGTGCTGTCGTCGCGAGGACCCTGGCGTCCTCGCTGGACCTGCCGCTGGTCCCGGTCAACCACGCCATAGGGCACATCGAGCTCGGCTGCCTGTTGACCGGCGCGAGGGACCCGGTCGTGCTGCTCGTGTCGGGGGGGCATACAATGATAATCGCCTACTCTGGAAGGAGATGGAGGGTCCTCGGAGAGTCGCTCGACCTCACCCTGGGCCAGCTGCTTGACCAGTTCGGGAGGCACCACGGCCTCTCCTCCCCGTGCGGCAGGGCGATCGAGGAAGCCGCTTCGGAGTCTGACAACTACCTCCGGCTGCCGTACACCGTGAAGGGGAACGACGTCTCCTTCTCCGGTCTCCTCACGGCCTCGAAGCTTCTGCTTGACGGGGGCAAGCCCTTCGCAGACGTGTCCTATTCCCTCCAGGAGACCGCATTCGCGATGGTCACGGAAGTGACCGAGCGCGCGCTGGCCTTCACAGGCAAGCGGGAGGTGCTGATCGTCGGCGGAGTGGCTGCGAACAGGAGGCTGGCGGGCATGATGGCGGGGATGGCGGAGAGGCATTCCGCAGCGGTGGCGTCCACGCCGGTAGAGCTCAGCGGGGACTGCGGGGCCCAGATCGCCTGGACCGGATGGCTGGCCCACAGGTGCTCGGTCTCCGTCCCGGTGTCTGAATCGAAGGTGCAGCAGTCGTGGAGGCTTGACAGAGTCGACATCCCCTGGCGCGAGTAGCCTTCCCCGCGGCCGCCTCCTCTACAGGGGGGCGGAGGCGGACGTGATCCAGGGGGATTGGCAGGGGCTCCCCGCAGTCTACAAGGTGAGGAAGCCCCTTCGGTACAGGCTCCCGGAACTGGACGAGGAGATACGGCGACAGCGGACCCTGCACGAAGCGGAGATGATACACCAGGCGAAGAAGGCTGGGGTCGCAGCGCCCTTCGTCTACGACGTGGACGTGCCCACGTCCACCCTTGTGATGGAGTACATTGCAGGGCCGCGGGTCAAGGACCTGATCGGGTCTGAGCGCGCGGCGGCCAGGGCGATCTTCCGCGAGTTCGGGAAGAACGTGGCCCGCCTCCACGCCGCAGGGATAATGCACGGAGACCTGACGACAGCCAATGTGGTCAGAAGGGACGGAGGGCTCGTCTTCATAGACTTCGGCCTCTCCGTGCGGACCGGACGGCTGGAGGACCACGCAGTGGATCTGAGGCTGATCAAGGAGACCCTGGTGGGCGCCCACCCTGAGGTCGCAGAGGCTGCCATGGGGGCGCTCGGCAGAGGGTACGCGTCCGTGGCCGGCCAGCCGCGCACCAGGGCCGTCCTGAGGCAGCTCGTTAGCATCGAGCGCAGGGGGAGGTATGCCCGGGTCACATGAGACGACCTCTGGCCGGGCAACGTTTATCAGCCTAATCCGGAGGACTCGCCCAGACGATTAGGCTTGGCCCGCATCCACTCTCATAGGCACGGCAAGTCACATCAGACTAGGCCTACCAGCAAGAGCACCCCGAGCTGGGTCGCGACGACCCCGGAGGAGGTCCGGACGGTTGCCCTCAAGCTCGCGAAGGACGGGGTCTCCCCGAGCAGGATAGGCCAGACGCTCCGCGACGACTACGGCGTCCCTCTTGTCAGGCCCCTGATGGGCAAGTCACTTGGCAGGGTGCTGTCGGAGGGCAAGGCCTCTCCGAAGGTCCCCCAAGACCTGCAGGACCTCATCGACAGGGCCCAGCGCGTCCAGAAGCACCTCCAGAACCACAAGAGCGACAAGAAGAACGTGCACTCGCTCGAGCTGGTGGAGGCCAAGATCTACAGGCTGTCGAAGTACTACAAGGAAAAGGGCGTCCTCCCAAGCGACTTCAAGTACACGGCCGTCGTCGCGCAGCTGGCCTAGCGGGGCAGTCCCATGGCGGACTTCGACGGGCTGATCGCCAGATACAGGGCCCTTTCACCGGACCTCCTGAAGACAGTGAGAGCGGGCAAGAAGATCCTGATAGCCACCCACATCGACGCTGACGGCATCTGCAGCGGGTCGATAGCCTTCGCGGCCCTCATGCGGAAGGGAGCGAACGTGGCGCTCCGCGCGATTCCGGACCTCGACCAGGGGTCGATCAGGGAGCTCGACGCGGCGAAGTTCGACTTCTACATCTTCACTGACCTCGCTTCCACCCTGATCAACGAACTGGACGCGGCGTTCGGACCAAGGTACCTCGTGCTGGACCATCACGAGATCGCCGAGGGGGATGCCGCGAAGCCTTCCGTCGTCAACGCGTGGGCCTTCGGCTACGACGGGGGGAAGGAGGGGTGCTCGTCCGCCATGGCCTACTTCTTCGCCCTCGCCATCGACCCGACGAACCAGGACCTTTCGCCGCTGGCGGTCGTCGGCGCGCTCGCAGACAGGCAGGACGGCGGACCTGGAAGGTCCGTGACCGGACTCAACAGGGCTGCCGCGGAAGACGCCCAGTCCCGCGGGCTCATGAGGGTGACGAAGGACCTCATGTTCACCGGAAGGGAGACGAGACCCGTCCATGAGGCGATAGCGCTGACTTCGTCGCCGTTCCTGAAGGGGCTCACGGGGAGCAAGGACGCGGTCCTCGCCGCCCTCCACCAGTCGGGGCTCGCCCTCAAGGACCAGGGGACCTGGCGGACCATCTCCTCTCTGACGCCCGACGAGAAGATGAAGCTGACCGAAGTGATAGCCACCACCCTCGGCCCCGCGGAGGGCGCGACCGAGGCGATTGCCAGCCTTGTCGGCGAGGCGTACACCTTCGATTTCGAAGACCCCTTCACCCCGCTCAGGGACGCGAGGGAGTTCGGCACCCTGCTCAACGCCTGCGGGAGGATGGGCGCGGCAGGAATCGGCGTCTCCGTCTGTCTCGGCGACAGGTCGGAGGCGCTCAGGTCGGCCATGAAGACGCTTTCGGAGTACAGGTCAGGGATCAACAAGGCGCTCGAGGCCCTCGCCTCCGAGCCTTCGAGGATGGAGCAGCACGGGAACCTCGTCTTGGTCAGGGGGGAGGGCATCGTAGACGAGAAGCTCCTCGGCCCTGTGATCTCGATTCTCACGTCGTCGCCGGAGTTCAAGGACAAGGTGCTCGTCGGAAGGGCGGAGAGCAGGGGAGGCGACCTGAAGATATCCTCCAGGGTCGGGGATGCCTACGGCGGGTCCGTCAATCTGGGGGCGATAATGCGCGAGGCCGCCGAGGCGGTCGACGGCGTCGGGGGCGGCCATGCGATGGCCGCAGGCGCGAAGATTCCCTCGTCAAAGGCGGATTCGTTCTCGAAGGCGGTTCTGGACAGAGTGTCCCCTTGAAGGTCACGGCCGACCTCGTACTGAGCGTGCCCGACCGCCGATCGCTGCGGAAGCTCTCCGATGTCCTTGCGCCGGACAACGAGGGGCTCCCCAAGGGGCTCCGGCTGCTCGCGACCGAGGCCGAGGGCTCCCTGCGGTACAGGGTGGAGTCGGGCTCCGTATCGACCACCCTCTCATCGGTCCTCGCGCTCCTGCGCGACGTGGCCCTCTTCCAGGAGGTATGGCTTTTATCACAAGGGCAGGATGCCGGCGGTCGCAAGGCCTGAGAGCAGATGATGGACATCAAACTGGTCAGAGACAACCCAGGCGCCATAGTCGAGAGCCTGAGGAGAAGGGGTGCCCAGGACAAGGTCCAGCTCGTGGACGAGGCCGCGAAGGCGGACGCAGAATGGCGGAAGCTGAAGACAGAGGTCGACAGGCTGCGGCACAGGCAGAACGAGCTCACAGCCGAGGTAGCAGAGATCAAGAGGAAGGGAGGGCAGATACAGGACAAGCTCGCGGAGGTGAAGGGCATCCCGGGGAAGATCAAGGAGCTCGACGCCAAGGCGGAGGAGAGGAGCGCGACCCTGAACAAAATCCTCATGGGCCTTCCTAACGTCCTTCACGAGAGCGTGCCTGCGGGAAAGGACGAGACTGAAGACGTCACTGTCAGGACGTGGGGGAAGAAACCCGATTTCGGCTTCGACGCCAAGGACCACATAGACCTGCTGACCGCCCTGGACATGGTGGACGTCGAACGGGGAGCGAAGGTTGCAGGCGCCCGCTTCTTCTTCCTCAAGGGGGACGCGGTGAAGCTGGAGCACGCGATAATGCAGTTCGCCCTCGACCACCTGAGGTCGAAGGGGTTCGTTGCGGTCGAGCCCCCGTTCATGCTGAACAGGTCGTCCTACGAGGGGGTCGTGAACATCGACGACTTCGGGCCCGTGATCTACAAGATAGAGGGGGAGGACCTGCATCTCATCGCGACCTCTGAGCACCCCCTTGTTTCGATGCACAAGGACGAAATCCTCGCCGCCTCCCAGCTCCCGATCAAGTACTGCGGCTTCAGCCCATGCTTCAGGGTGGAGGCAGGCGCCCACGGGAAGGACACGAAGGGCATCTTCCGGGTGCACCAGTTCTACAAAGTGGAACAGGTGGTGTTCTCAAAGCCCGAGGACAGCTGGCGCATCCACGAGGAGCTCGTCAAGAACGCGGAGAGCATCTACCAGGCGCTTGGCATACCTTACAGGATCCTCGCGCTCTGCAGCGGGGACACCGGGTTCATGTCCGCGAAGACCTACGACCTGGAAGCCTGGCTCCCAGGCCAGGGGAAGTACAGGGAGATGGCGTCGGCGAGCAACATCACAGACTTCCAGGCCAGGAGGCTCTTGATCAGGTACAGGGAGAAGCAGAGCGACCCCACGACGCTCGTCCACACCCTCAATTCAAGCGCGGTAGTCACCCGCACCCTCGTGGCACTAGTAGAGAACTTCCAGGAGAAGGACGGTTCGGTCAGAATACCGAAGGCCCTGGCCCCCTACATGGGGGGCATTGACGCGCTTCAAAGACGCTGAGGTTATAAGCCCGACGCGGACGGGGCGCCTCCAGTTGCCAAAGAAAGTAGCCAAGGTGAGGGACAAGTGGAAGCTGAAGTCGTGGGTCACGGTCACAGCCTCCCCCTCGTTCGGGAACGCCCCGATAGCCAAGATCCCGTTGACTGACATCGAGAAGCCGGAAGGGAGGGTCATCGAGACCACGCTCTACGACATCCTCAAGCAGGACCCGCAGCACTACGCCTTCAAGCTCTTCTTCCAGGTCGACAGGGTCGACGGCGAGACGGCCTACACAGTCTTCAAGGGGCACGAATACTCCCGTGAGTTCCTGCGGAGCCTCATAAGGAGGGGTTCGTCGATGTCCGACTTCATCCGGGACTACACCACCAAGGACGGCTACGTCGTCAGGGTATACTGCACCGCCCTCTCGCAGGGGAAGATGAACAGCTCGAAGAAGCACGACCTGAGGCTCATCATGGACCAGGTTATCAGAGAGAAGGCCGCTGGCATGAACTACGAGGGCTTCGTGCAGGAACTCGTGCTGCAGAAGGTAGCCTCGGACGTCTACAACGAAGCGAAGAAGGTCACTCACCTCAGGCACGTCGGCGTGAGGAAGAGCAAGCTGATCTCGAGGCCAGAGCCCAAGAGGGCCCAGCCCCTAGCCCCGCTTGCCGCTTGACACGATCTTCACGATGTCTCTGTCGCCGAGCACGTGATCCGCTCCCAGCCTCTTCCCAGTCCTAGCGTCCACAGCGTACAGGAAGCTGTCTGCAAGCTCGGTGTGGACCGTGCGGGCCAGGTCCAGCGCGGTCGACCCCCCTTTCATCACGAACGCGTCAGGGAGGACCCTGCCGTCCTTGTCTGAGAGCTTCGTCTCGTCTTCGACAGGGAAGACCACTATCGCCTTCAGCAGGTCGAAGAAGGCCTGGTTTATCGCGTCCTGGACGCCCGTCCCTCCGTATGCCTTCATCACCCTTTCGTCCACCATCTTGAGCGCGTTCGCCTGGGCGGGGCTCAGCTTCAGCGGGTCCCTGACCGTGAACGCAGGGTCCCCAGGGGAGTAGCTCACCAGCCCGTGCTCTGCCGCCTTCCTGAGCAGCAGCTCTGCTTCGGAGGCGCAGGGGACTGTCCTGCGTCCGGTCCTCCGGAGCGCCTCGATGTTCGCAGCCGAAGAGGGAAGGTCGGACTTGTTGGCTGCGACCAGCGAAGGCTTCGTCAGCCTGCGGGTCTCCACCACGAACTGCATCAGCTGCTCGTCGGTCCAGGCGCTCGGCTTCTCTGTCCTGAGGTGAAGACGGAGGACCGACTGCTCGACGTCTGCGAACGTCACCGAGAGCCCCGACAGCCTCTCCGCCAGATGCTCGACGATCTTCCCCCCCGTCTGCTCGAGCGACCTGGTCGCCTTCTCCCAGTCCTTCTTCAGGATGCCGAACATCCAGAGGTCGAACTCGCGCTCTACCATGGCAACGTCGGCCACGGGGTCGTGGGAGCCGGGGGGGACCTTCCGCCCCTCGAGGTCGGTCGACCCGGACGCGTCGACTACCTGTATCAGGGCGTCAGCCTGCCTGAGGTCGTCAAGGAACTGGTTCCCCAGGCCCTTTCCCTTCGACGCCCCTTCCACCAGGCCAGCCACGTCGACGATCTTGACCGGGACGAGTCTCACCCCGTTCACGCACGCCGAGTTCCTCGGGCTGTCTTTCACGCCCATCTCCTTGCAGACGCACTTCGTCTTCAGGTGGGCCACCCCGACGTTCGGCTGGATCGTAGTGAAGGGGTAGTCGGCTATGGGGACGTCCTTCAGGGTGGCTGCGGCGAAGAAGGTCGATTTTCCCACATTAGGTTTACCGACGACCCCCACCAGCATACGCCGCCCGGTTCCTCAGTCCGTTATAACGTCTCACCAGGAGTGGGCCCCGATGGTCAGGGTCTGCGTCGTCGGCGGAGGGACTGCCGGCTCTGAGGCAGCCTTGGAAGCCTCAGCCAGGGGCGCCGAAGTCACGGTCGTGGAAAGGGACTCCAAGCCCGGGCGTCCGTGGAACTCCTGGCCCGACCTGATCCGTCCTCCTCCTGCGGGCGCCGAGCCGGAGCCCCTGATCAATCACGGCGAGCTGGGGCCTTCGGCGAAGAGCGTGGTCTCTGAGGCGAAGTCGGCCGCCCCTGGGGCGCTGTCCACGGCGGACGGCGTCCTGCGCTACGACCTTCTGATCCTGGCGACGGGAAGCGCGTTCGAGCCCCCGGACTTCCAGGGGTCCCGCAAGCAGGGAGTGTTCGTCCTCGATTCGATGCGGCGCTACGAAGAGCTCGGCTGGAGTTCGGGCTCCTTGGGCAGGATCGTGGTCGCGGGGGAGGGCGGGCGGTCGCTCGAAGTCGCAGACAGGCTGAGCGGAAGCGGGAGACAGCTGCGGGTCATGATCTCCAGCTGGCAACGAGGGCGTCCCTCCCCTTCAGCCTGGGACGTCCTTTCGGAGGCAGCGTCCCAAAGAGGGGTCTCCCTCTCCCACGGGAGACTCGCGAGGGTGGTCGGGGCAGAGAGGGCCGAGGCTGTGGTCGCCGATGGCGAGGTGGTTGGATGCGACTCGGTCGTCTTCGTCCCGCGGCGGAAGCCGCGGGTCCTGCCGGCGAGGGTCCGGCTCGGTCCGAGAGGAGGCGTACTGGTCGGCCGGACCCTGGCGTCGAGCGACCCGACGATCTATGCCGCGGGAGGGTGCGCCGAGCTGCAGGGCGTCGTCCGCCCCGACGTCCTCGACGGCGAGCCTTCGTCGTCCGGAAGGGTTGCGGGGGCTAACTGCACCGGCGACACGCTCTCCCTCCTCCCTTCAACGTCTGCTGAGTCCATCATCTTCGGCCTGAGATGGATCAGGATAAGGGAGAGAAGCTCCCCAGGCCGCTCAGCTGCGCCCCGGGCGCTCAGGGTCGGCCGGAGGTGGGGCCGAAGTTCGTCCTGCCATATCGACTTCGAACCGGTGAGCAACCGGGTCGTGGGGATCGAGATGGTGAAGGCGGCCGGCTCCGCCCTGATCGGGCAGGTGCCCGTCTCGCTCGAGCGGAGCCTGCGGTCACTGGCCTTCGCCGGATTAGGTTCAACCGATATATCGCTGGTCTCTGAGACCGCGAGGCTGGGGCTGGGTGGATGCCGAAGGTCCTGATCTGTGATCACGTAGAAGTGGACAAGCTGGCTCTGGGCCAGGGGGTCGTCGTCGACTACAGGCCCACGATAACGAAGGACGAGCTCCTCGCGATCGCGGGGGACTACGACGCGTTCTTAGTGAGAAGCAGGACGAAGATCGACCGACAGGTGCTGGACAGGGCGGCGCGGCTGAAGCTCGTCGCGAGGCCTGGGACCGGGCTCGACAACGTGGACGTCGAGTATGCGAAGTCGAAGGGGGTCACCGTCGTGAACAGCCCCGAGTCCCTGGTCGAAGGCGTAGCCGAGCACGTGGTCCTCCTCATGCTCGCTCTGAGCAGGAGACTGGTCGAGGCGGACACGGGGACGAGGGCTGGGAAGTGGGAGAAGAACGCCCTCATGGGGAAGGAGCTGAAGGGCAAGGTCCTCGGCGTGGTCGGGTTCGGCAGGATCGGCAGGCGCATAGCCGAGATAGCCAAGATCCTGGGGATGTCGGTGCTCTTCTACGACGTCGTCACGATCCCGCCTGAAGTGGCTTCTGGTCTCGGTGCGAAGGTGGTCTCTCTCGACGAGCTCTTTGCCGCCGCCGACTACGTCACGCTGCACGTGCCCATGACCCCGGGCACGGCCCACATGGTGGGAGCGACGAGGCTCGCCCGGATGAAACCCACAGCCTTCCTCGTCAACACGTCGCGGGGAGGGGTGGTCGACGAGGAGGCGCTCGCTTCCGCGCTGAGGGAGGGGAGGATCGCTGGCGCAGCGCTCGACGTCTTCGAGAAGGAGCCCCCCTCGGGGGCGATACTCTCTGCCCCGCACGCTATCCTCACGCCTCACATCGGCGGGCAGACGGAGGAGGCGCAGGCCAGCGCCATAACCGTGATAGGGGACAAGGTCAGGGCCTTCTTCTCGTCGGGCTGAAAACCCGAGAACGTTTATTTGCTGACCGAAAACGAGCCGCCCAGTGCCTATGTACAGGCAGATTTCGAAGACATGGCAGGACATACTCCACGAGAAGGGAGGGGACATGAGAGCAAGAGCGGTCCAGCTGAGGAAGGAGCCTGCTGCTCTCAGGGTCGACCGGCCGTGGAGGCTCGACAGGGCCAGGGCGCTGGGCTACAAGGCCAAGGAGGGCGTGATTGTCGTCAGGATGCGGGTGTCCAGGGGAGGGATGCGGAAGCAGCGCCCCACTTCGGGGAGGAGGCCGAAGCACATGGGCGTCCTCAAGATCAAGTCTGCGGTGTCGTCCCAGTCAGTCGCCGAAAGGAGGGTGCAGGAAAGGCACCCCAACATGAAGCTGCTCGGTTCCTACCCGGTCTGGGAAGACGGGATTCACGCGTGGTACGAATGCATACTCATCGACCCGCTGCACCCTTCAATAAGGAAGGACTCGAACTACCGAAGGGTACTCGGGATCGTCGACTAGGCTACTTCTTCATCTCGCTGCTGTGGCCTGGGAATATCTTCGAGTTAGGGTCTACGAAGGCCTTCGCGACGTTTACGGCAAGCGCAGCCTGCGCATAGCCGGTCGCTATCAGGTTCAGCTTGACGCCGTCGTGCGGCCCGGCGATGTCCCCCGCGACATACACCCCTGGTATGTTCGTCTCCATCCTGCCGTTGGCCCTGATCTCACGTCCGTCTATCTGCAGCCCCCAGTCCTTGATGGGACCGAGGTCGGCCCTGAACCCGATGTTGACGAGGATGGCGTCCACGTCCAGCGTCGTCTCGGCCTTTGACCTGTTGTCGAATATCACAGCCTGGGTCACCTTCGCCCCGTCGCCGCTGACGCTCTTGACCTCGTAGAACAGCTTGACTTCCACGTTCGACTTCATCAGCTCAGCGACGCTTCCCTCATGCGCCCTGAAGACGTCCCTTCTATGGACGAGCGTGATCTTCTTCGCCGTGTCCTTGATGTTCAGGGCCCAGTCGACCGCGGAGTCCCCTCCCCCGACTATCAGCAGGCTCTTGTCCTTGAATATGCTCTTGTCCTTCACGAAGTAGTAGACGCCCTTGCCTTCGTAGTCTGCCGCTCCCTGCGCTTCGAGCTTGTTGGGCGAGAAGGCCCCCACCCCTGCGGCCACGAGCACGGCCTTCGACAGGTGCTTGGTCCCCCTGTCGGTCACGAGCTCGAATACGCCGTCATTCTTGCGCAGCGAGGTCACGCGCTCCCCCAAGACCACCGTGGGCTTGTACTGGAACGCCTGCTCCACCAGGCCCTTGACCAGCTCCTTCGCGAGTATCTTCGAGTACCCGGGGACGTCGTAGATGTACTTCTCAGGATAGAGGACTGCGACCTGCCCCCCCGGCTGCTCGAGCGCGTCGATGAGCTTCGTCTTCATCTGCCTCAGGCCGGCATAGAACGTGGCGAAGAGGCCGCTCGGTCCGGCCCCTATGATCGTGAGGTCATAGACGTCCGAGGACAAAGCGTCTCAGACTGGCCATCTGCAAACGATGTATAAGCGTTCCCGGCGCCTAGGCGAGTCCGGCGCCGGCCGGGTCGTCTGCCTTCACTATCTCGCGAAGCAACACGGTCGCATACTGTCCTTTCGGGAGCGTGAACTTCAGGGTGGCCGTCCCGCCTTCGACACTCCAGCTCTGGTCGCGTACGACAAGATGGGGTCTTCTGAACCCGCCCTCCTGTGAGACTTCCTGCATGTCTTCGAGGTAGAACTGGCCCGGTCTGACTCCCTCAGCCTCCAGGACCCTCACGGCATACCTGTCGAACCTGGACCCGTAGTCTCTGTAAGCGTACCCGACCATCTGAACCATCGGCACGGCGCTCTCCGAGGGCGCCTCCCTGACCCCCCGCACGTTCGAGATGACGAGCCCGTCGGCAGAGGACTCTGCCCAGTTGTCGCCTGCAGCCAACTTCGACAGGTCTTCTCCTGCCCCGACAGCCATGCTCATCGTCCTGTTGAAGACGAAGGACTGGTAGGCCTGGACGTAGAGCCGCTTGAGCTTCAGGGGGACGGCCCGGAGGGCCCTCACCCACTGGCCCGGGTGCCTTGACAGTTCCTGAGCGACCGCGGCTTCCACGTCCTTCCCTCTTGGCAGGAGACCTGCCAGGCGGGTGTAGTCTCCGCGCTCGAAGGTCTCGTTCGCCTCCCCCGTCTGGCCGCCCTGGACCAGCAGCAGCTTCACAGCCTCCTGGAATTCGCCCCTGACCATGGCCCTGCCTACTCTATGGGTCCCTGCGCCGTACGCGCCGAACCTCTGCAGCCCGTAGAAGTTGGGTACAGCACCCACCGAGGCCACGCGAAAGGCCTCTGCCAAGGCCTCCTCGACGCCGTCGCAGCAGCGCCTCAGGACCACGGAGAAGGCGTTCCCCGCCAGCTGCGACCGCGAGAGCGGCCTGGGGACGTAACCGACCACGCTTGCGGTGAACCTCTCCCCGTCGACGCGGGGCGGGCGGTCAGACCTCCTGCTTGTGGGGGTCACGTACTGCACTGCGACCGCCTTCTTGTCTTTTAGTCCCGCATAGCTGACCCTGCTCCTCAAGACATCGGAGAGCTCCTTCGCCATGTGCAGCGTGTCCACGGACCGTTTCTCGATCCTGTAGAGCGGGAAGTAGTCAGGCCTGGGCTCGGTCGTCAGCTCCGGAACCAGGATCTTCTCCTCGACTACGAAGTCCTCGGGCGCTTCCTTGACGATCGAGGGGCACGGAGGGGCGCGCGTCACAAACCAGTCTATCCCGACGGCCCTCTCGGCCTCGGCAGAAGGCCTCAAAGCAGC
>DAIDAO010000009.1 GCA_027310575.1 bacterium
TCACCGTTTCTTGCGCGATGAGAAGCAGATGAGATATCCCCTCAGATACGCAGCATACGAATGGATCAAGGAGAAGAAGAGCGCCACCGACGACGACCTGCTGGAGGCCCTGAACAAGAACGGGAGCAAGTGCTCCCCAGCCGAGCTGGACAAGATCCTGATGCAGCTCGAGATTCTCGGGCTCATCACGATCAGGTGGGTGGCCAAGGACAAGCGCCGCATAGAATTCCAGGAGAGGCCGACCGAAGAGCCGCGGATGCCTCGCATAAGCGAGTGACCTAACCAATAAATCGAACGCCCTGCCGGAGTCCGTTCCGATGGGCGTAGACTTCGGAGACTCCATTCCCCGAGAGAAGATCCGGCTGGAAGACATAGCAGGGTGGAAGCTCGCAGTCGACGGGTACAACACCCTGTACCAGTTCCTGGCCATAATCCGGGGGATGGACGGCGGGCACCTCAAGGACTCTCAGGGACGGGTCACGTCGCACATCTCGGGCCTCTTCTACCGAAACATCAACCTGCTCGAGCTGGGGATGAAGCTCGTCTACGTCTTCGACGGCAGGCCCCCTGAACTGAAGATGGAAGAGATCAGGCGCCGCTCGGAGCAGCGCCGGGAGGCGAAGGACCAGTACCTCCGGGCTCTCAAGACCGGGGACATGGCCCAGGCGAGGAAGTACGCCGAGGCCTCCACCGTCCTCAGGAGGGACATGGTCGCCGACGCCAAGGAGCTCCTGGAGGCCATGGGCATACCCTGGGTAGACGCTCCGTCAGAGGGGGAGGCCCAGGCTTCGACCATGGCTATCGAGGGGACGGTCAACGCTGTGGCGTCGCAGGACCACGACTCCATCGTGTTCGGGGCCCCGGTCCTCGTGCGGAACGTGACTATCTCTGGCAAGCGGCGGCTCCCGAGCAAGGGCATCGTGATCAACGTGGTCCCTGAGCGGATCACCCTCTCTTCGGTCCTTTCCTCGACGGGGCTGACGCGTGAGCAGCTCGTCGATTTCGCGATCCTCCTCGGGACGGACTTCAACCCGGACGGGTTCGAGGGGGTGGGACCGGCGACCGCACTCAAGTACCTCAAGAAGTACGGAAGGCTCGAGGACATCAAGGAGCTGGAAGGCCCGCTCCATACCGTCGACTACGGGCAGATCAGGAAGCTATACCTCGACGCCCCTTCGAACAAGGGGGTCAGCCCCGAGTGGAAGGCGATGGACAAGGAGCGGTTGGTCTCCTTCCTCGTCGGTGAACACTCCTTCTCGCGAGAGAGGGTGGAGGCCGCAATGGCGAGGGTGCAGTCCGCAAAGGCGCCCCAGTCAGAGACTCTGGAAAAGTGGTTCGGGTGAGCGGCCCCCCGATTCCGTCTCTCCGCGACATCGAGCTCGCAGAGGGGAGGATCAGGCGGTACTTCCCTCCGACCCCGCTCGAATACTGCAAGGGGGTCTCGGAGCTCCTCGGCCGGGAGACGTACCTGAAACTGGAGACGTGCCTCCCCGTCCGCGTCTTCAAGCTGAGGGGGGCGGTCAACAAGCTCCTCTCTCTGCCTGACTCCGCACTGAGGAAAGGCGTGGTGACCGCATCCTCAGGGAACCACGGCTTGGCCATCGCATACGCCTCGAAGCTTTTCGGAGTCAGGGCGGCCATCTGCGTCCCTGAGAACGTGAATCCGCAGAAGCTGAGGGCCATCGAGGAGCAGGGAGCGGAGATCATCCGCCGGGGTCGCGGCTACGACGACGCCTACGAGCAGGCCCTTTCGACTGCGCACAAAAGGGGGCTTACGTTCGTCCACGCATTCAACGACCCCGACGTCATCGCCGGCCAAGGAACGTGCGGTCTTGAGATGACGAGACAGCTCCCTGGCATGGATTCGGCCGCAGTTGCCATAGGCGGCGGTGGGCTGATCTCAGGGGTCGCGATAGCTGTGAAGGAATCGATCGAGGACTCACACGTCTATGGGGCCGAGACCGTGGCCATCCCCTCGATGTACGAGTCTCTCCAAAGGGGGGAGCTCCACAGGGTCGAGCCGAAGCCCACAATCGCCGACGGGATGCAGGCTGCCGTGCCTGGGGACCTGACATTCACCGCTGTGAGGAAGTACGTCGAGAAGGTCGGCCTTGTCACCGACCCCGAAATCGAGGACGCTGTGTACGACCTCCTGACCTTGGGGAGGGTCCTGGCCGAGCCTTCAGGCGCTTCCCCCCTCGCAGTGATGAAGGGCCCGCTGAGGACTGCGCCCGGAGGGAAGCTCGCGCTTGTGGTGAGCGGAGGCAACATCTCCGTGGACCTCCTGCGCACCATCCTCACGAAAAGAGCGCGATGAAACTCCGGGGGTCCTTGGCTGCGAGGAAGGGGTTCGACTCCGTCTCTTCCTTGAGGGTCCTCGACGGCACCTCTCCGTAGTCGTGCCCAGGATACATCACGGTCGAGGGAGGGAGTCGGAGGATTACATCGTGGAGGCTGGCATACATGGCTTCGGCCATCCGCCTGTCGAACCTCCCTATCGTGCCGACGAAGAGCGTGTCTCCGGTGAACACATCGCTGCCGTCGTACAGGCAGACGCTGTCCTCCGTGTGTCCAGGGGTGTGCAGCACCTCCACCCGTCTCCCGCCCAGCCTGAGCACGTCCCTGTCCTTCACCCTCACGTCGCAGCGGATAGGCGAGCTCTCGTGTGCCACTACCTTGGCTCCCAGCGCCGCGCCCAGGTCCTCCAGCGTCGAGACATGGTCGAAGTGCTCATGGGTGGCAACTACGAACTTCACTGTCGCCCCCGTTTCCTTCACTGCGTTCTTGATCGGCTCCGTCTCCCACCCCGAGTCGACCACCAGCGCGTCCCTGCTCCGCTCATCGACCAGAAGGTAGACGAAGTTCGCCATCGTCCCTACCGGGATCTGCTTCACGATCAACGGGACAGCCACCTGCGCCCGCGCCGGGGCGTGCACCTTTATCAAGTTCCGATACGGCCGGGCCGCAGTTCATGACCAGACTGCGAGGTCGGAAGCCTTCAGAGTCTGAGATGACGACTGCCCGCCTCATGATGCCTACTGACGCCAACGTCATAGGCAACGTGTTCGGAGGCTCCATAATGAAATACATGGACGAGGTGGCGGCCATAGCCGCATGGCGCCACGCGGGGACGAACGTGGTCACCGCGTCCATCGACAGGATGAACTTCTACGCCCCGGTGTACGTCGGAGACCTTCTCATCCTCAAGGCGGCCGTGAACTACGTCGGGACGACCTCCATGGAGATCGGCGTCCGAATCGAGGCTGTGGACCCCACGACGCGCAAGGGCACTCACACCGGTTCGTGCTACCTGACGTACGTCGCGCTGGACGCGAAGGGGAAGCCGACCCCGATCCCTCCGCTCGTCCCCACCACTCCTGCGGAGAAGAGGCGCTTCAAGGAAGCGCTCGCCAGGAGGAGGCTGCGCGAAGCGGAGAAGGCGGTCCTCAAGCGGGACTAGCCGATGGCTGCCGCTTGATTCCCGGCTCAACAAAACTAGAGCAGGGAGCACATAGGCCGCCTGCCCGCGGGAAGGCGGGATGCGAGACTTCGCCGAGGGTTTCGGGCTGGAGAAGATGCGCAGCGGCAACGCGGCCGTGTACATGCTGAAGGACCAGTTCGAGCGGTTCTCTTCGTCGCCGCAGAAGGTGGAGGCGTGCGAGTCCATCGCGGCCTGCTTCTATCAGCTCGAGCAGTACGACGACGCTGCCGGGTGGTATGAAACCGCAGGGCGCCTCATCCTGTCCGAGCCGAGCCTGACTCCTGCCGTGAAGGCTCTTGACGCTCTAGACGACCTCGAGAAGGCGAGGGACTGCTATCGCAGGGGAGACGACGAGGAGAAGTTCACAGAATGCTCGTCCCTGATAAGGGAACTGAAGCGAGCCTGCGCGTCAGCCTGAGCCTCCGTCTTTCTCTTCCTCGGCCTTCGCGCTCTGCCTGTTCATCGTCTTGACGTGGCATTCTTCGCAGACTGGCTCGTCCCTCGGCCCAACCCTGAACGTGTGGAGGACAGCCTCGAGCTCCGTATCGCAGAAGTAGCACTTGGGGGTCAACTGCCGCCTCTCCCGGCCGCGTGCACTCTTCGCTTGACGACCTTCCCTCTTCCCCTGTAGTACCACACCTCGGCATCACCGTTCGCGTTCTCCCCCCACTTCGCGAGCTCTTCCAGCTCCTCCTTCGTCGCCCGGGCCCTGCCGCTCTTCACTTGGACCAACAGGACCTTCCCATCCTTCGCGGCAAAGACGTCGACAGCGCCGTGGGACGCCGCGCTTCGGGAGGCCATCCAGCCCTGCTTCCGAAGCGAGTAGATGGCTGCATATTCTTTCGATCGTCCCCGGACGTAATTTCGGTTCGGCACGCGGTTGCGGCCTCATCCAAGCTGGATGTAAACATGTTCCGTCAGATTCGGTCTTTCTTCCCTGGGGGGTCCGCCGAAACTCATGCCGACAAGCAAGCTTATCACGGCCAGCATGCCGGCGGAAGGCCGAGCTTGGACCAGGTCAAGAAGTCCATCAGGTCGATGGAGTCGCACTTCTCCGGCCAGCTCGAGAGGCGGGACAGAGTCCTGAAAGAAAGCAGAGACGTCATCGCCGCGTCTTCCAGGGCGATAATCGACGTGCACACCGGGAAGATGAAGGAGGCTGAGAAGGAGGTGTCGACCGCGAAGTCCCTGCTCGCAGCGCTGAAGAGGACTTCGGACGGGTCGGTCTCCCGCTACCTGGTGTCCCCCGAGGCCGAGTTCGTCGAAGCTTCCGCGGTCATTGCGCTCTCCAAGGACAGGCCCGTGCCGTCGATGGAGAGCCTTGGGGCGTCCCCAGAGGCGTACCTCCTCGGCCTCCTTGACGCAGTCGGCGAGCTGAAGAGGCTGGTGCTGGACTCCATCCTGCAGAGGAAACTAACCAGGGCGAAGAGGTACTTCGGGGTCATGGAGGAGCTCTACTCCCTCTGCTCCCCTCTTGCAGTCTATGACCATGTGGTGAACGGCGCTAGGCGCAAGATCGACGTCGCCAGAATGCTCGTCGAGGACACGAGGGGGCTCCTCGCCGAAGAGATGGGGAGAGACTCTGTGAGCGCCTCCATGGCGCGGCTCGAAGAGAAGCTGGACCGGAAGGCGCGTCACTAGAGCTCTTTCAGTATCCTGCTCGTCTTGATCTTGGGGTAAGGAGAGTCGAGCCTCACCACTTCTATGTCCATCCCTCTCCTTGCGGCCTCTCTCTTCACGTCCTCTTCCATGTGGTACTGGTCATAGCCGAGGGCCACGACGTCGGGTCTGACCCTTTCCAGCGTGACGTAGATGTCCCCTTCCACCCCCAGGATCGCAGCGTCCACGTCCTTCATCGCGGAGAGCAGCTTGACCCTGTCTGCCTCGCCTATGAGGGGCTCTCTGCCCTTCCTCTTCCGGATCGTGCTGTCGCGAGCCACGGAAATCACAAGCACGTCGCCGAGGCTCTTCGCCTTCCCGAGCGTGTAGACGTGGCCGTAGTGTATGATCTCGAAGCCGCCGCCCATGAATACGACCCTGATCTGCCTCCTCCCTTTCTCGCTGAGCACGGCCACCCCCTCGGCTAGCTTGGCCAGCCCGAGCCCCACGGCTTCGCTGATCTCCTCCTTGGCTTCGTCCGGTCTCAGCCCGAGCCTCGCTGCAAGGGCGGTGTAGTCCGAGTCCTCCCCCTTGAGGTTCATCGCGAAGAGCGCTGCGAGGACGCGTTTGTGGTCCATTGTCACCAGTCTATCTTGACGACCCCGGCGAACGAAAGGGAGTCCAAAAGCCCTTCGGCGTATCCGATGCTCAGCATGGCCATCTCGTCCTCGCCGTTCGCCAGAAAGCTCTCGGCGTCTTTCATGTAGAGCTCGGCGTTCTCCAGCACATGCTCGTACTGGGGCCCGAGCCTCGCCCTGACAGAGTCGAGGGCGCGTTTCGTCTTGGCGACGTACTTCGGAACGAGCGTCTGCGCCGTCCTCAGGACCTTGTCCGAGTTGCTCCCGACCTTCGGCTCTTCGAGCGAGAAGATGGCAGCCACGGCCTCCACCTCGGTGAAGTGGAGCTTCCCAGGGATGACGACGCAGTGGGGCGGCCCCCCGACGTCTCTCCTCGACAAGTCAGCGAATGTCCCAGCAACCAGGGACGCGTCCCCCCTCCCCAGCCTCGACAGGACGAGGGCGAACGTGCCCTCGCTCACCACGCCGCGCTTGAAGCTGCCTTCTGCGAGCAGGAGTCCGGCGATCGCGTCCGCGGGGGTGACGCCCTCTCCGCTCTGAACGTCATACTCGAGGAGCAGCAGCGTGTGAGCGCCCTCAAGGAGGTTCTCGTGCAGCACCTGGTATGCCTGCGCGAGCTTGGGGACGGTCTCCCTGGTCACCGTGATGGTCCGCGAGAACTTGTAGGAATGGAGCCCCGACGCACTCGCCGCCGCCGACACTATCGTAGCGGAATGGATGACCCTCGTCTCCACCCCCTGCCGGATTGCCCTCACACGGAGCTCGTTGTGCGTGGTTGCTATCATCGGGTCTCCGAGCACGGCCAAGACCACCTTCCTGGTCAGAGACTCGGCCAGGATGCGGGTCCCGTCCTCCACGAACTGCCTGTCCACGACGGTGAAGCTCTTTCCTGTCGCCGACTGGACCTGCTTCAGCAATTGAGGCTCGTGCGGGGTCGTGTAGTACTCCAGGTAGATTACATCCGATCCGACCATCTCCTCCACCCCCTGCAGCGTGATCCCCTTGGCGCCCAGCCCAAGGCCGACGAAGCTGAGTCGTCCCAACGGTAGCCTTGCCTCTGGTTCGTCCAAATAAAGTAAATATCCACCTCATCGGGTGCCCTGAACCAGCGGGCCTGTGGCTCAGTGCGGAACAACCGCGAGAAGCCAGGTTAGAGAGATAGGTCCTAGATCGGCTGGCTCTTAACCAGCATGCCGTGGGTTCGAATCCCACCAGGCCCGCCTCCTGCCTCGATGGGGCGCGTGACGGCCGCGAGGCGAATTCACGGTATCGGGCTTCCTCACGCAGTGCCCAGGCTGAGAAGCGCCTGCCTAGCCACGGCCTGTATACTTGCCCGGTACAGCATCAAAGATGGCATTGCACTGGGCTGAGCAGAAGTAGTATATCGTCCCCTCGTGCACTGACTCGAACTTGGCCATCTTCTTGAGCACGTTCATTCCGCACACCGGATCCCTGGACATCCCAACTCACGCTGACCCCAGACTGATATTTCAACCTAATACAAGGAAGACGTAGGGGATAGCCTACTTCTGTCCGGCCCGTTCCCTCAGCTCGATGACAATCGAATTGTCCCCTACGCTGAACGCGGGGTGGTTGCCTGCCGCTTCCAAGATTGCCTGGGCATAGTGAGCGAGGAAGAGCGAACCCTTCTTGCCTAGCTCATGGCCGAGAGTTACGGTCCTCTTCCAACCCTGGATGGTCTCGGCGTACTCGAAGAGATTCGCGTACTCTGAGAGGTCTTTCAGGTGGGCCAGAGCAGCCTGGGTCGTCATGGGGTTGTCTTTGGCGACGATCAAGAATCCTGGGACATCTGTACCTGCCTCGTGCCCCGCCTTGATGATGGCATCGTCGCTGGCTGCGTCCAGAACTCGCTTGAATGTCGGTCTTGCCAGCTTAATCATGTGGAGCCTCCCGACATGCCTGTCGAAGTTGGCATAGGACAGAACGATTTGATTGAGGAGGGTGTCTGCGCTCACGCCGCGTCGCTTCGCGTCCTCCCGCAGGGCTTCGAATGCGCGGTCCCCCAACATGGACGTTGCGGGACTATTCCCACCTGCCAAGGTCGAACGAGAGTTCGGGAGTGTCGGACCCTATTTGTGCGTTTGCGGGTCTCGGAGGCGCGTTCTCGCAATGCCCCGATTGGAGGTGGCTTCTGGAAGGAATCGCCACATCCCAGGACTCGCCCGACCCCAGCGCGGCCCATGAGGGCAGTCCCCCATCTCTCGGTACTTTCCACAACTGAGAATCGCCTCAAGGGCTTAATACCGCTCGCCGAGGGTGCGAAATTCTGCGGGCATGTCCCTACAGACAGAGCGCATATCCAAGTTCCCGTTCCCCAAGCTAGACGCTTCTCTGAGGGAGGGGAACTTCGAGGAGGTCCAGCTCCCCTACACGGCTGAGGAGGCTATGGCCGAGGCGAGCAGGTGCATCACGTGCGGCAATCCTGTCTGCATCGACATCTGCCCTCTCCAGACGGACGTCAGGGGGATGTGCGAGGCCGTCGCCCGCGGTGATTTCGCTGCCGCATACCACAGGATAAGGGAGACGAACGCCCTCTTGGGGACCACCGCTCGGTGCTGCCCGCAGCTGGACAGCCTCTGCGAGGCAGTGTGCGTGATAGGGACCAGGGGACAACCCGTAGCTTCGGGGATGATTCAGCGCTTCGTCGCCGACTGGGAGAGGACGACGTCGCGGCAGCCCGATCCGAAGACGATGCATGAGACTGGGTTGAGCGTGGGGATCATAGGCGGAGGACCGGCCGGGCTCGCAGCGGCCGAGCTTCTGAGGCGCTACGGACATTCGGTCACGATCTACGAGGAGCTCCCTGCCCTCGGCGGCACCGCCTGGTACGGGATACCCGACTACCACCTGGCCAAGGACGTGCTGCAGTACGAGGCATCCAGGGTCGTCGGGATGGGGGTGAACGTCAGGACAGGAGTCAAGGTGGGGAGGGACATCAGCCTCTACGACCTTGGGTCGGACCACGACGCCGTCCTCGTCGCCACAGGGGCAAAGGACGTGTCGAAGTTCGACACGCCGGGTTCGGACCTCAAGGGCGTGTATGACGGATACAAGTTCCTCGAGGACGTGTTTGCGGGCGGGGTGGACGCGTATCTCAAGGACCCAAAGTACAATCTGGGGCAGCGGGTCCTCGTCATCGGGGGCGGGGACAGCGCGCTCGACTGCGCCCGGACGGCCCTGAGGCTCACGCGAGGGGATGTCACAATCGTGTATCGCAGGACGGAGGCGGAGATGCCGGTAGACGAGATCCTCGTAGAGGAAGGGAAGGAGGAGGGGCTGAAGCTGAGGTTCCTCCTCGCACCCAAGGCGTACGTCGGTCAGAAAGGGCGCGTGGCCAAGGTTAGCATGTCAGTGATGAAACTGGGCGACGTGGACTCCAGCGGGAGGAGGAGCCCTGTCCCGACTGGGGAGACGGTCGACATGGAGTGCGATTCTGTGATCATAGCCATCGGAAGAGGTCCGAACACGTTCCTCCAGCGGACCTCGGGAATAGAGGCTGGACCGAGGGGGGCCATAAGGGTGGACGAGAACTGCATGACGTCACTTCAGGGGGTCTTCGCGGCGGGGGACGTGGTGACTGGGGAAAGCCTGGTTGTCAGGGCTATGGCAAAGGGGAGGGAGGCGGCACAGCGGATTCACGAATACCTGATGAAGATAGGAAACGAGCACGTGTCCCTCTACGACCACTATTTCACCCGAAGGACGTCAGGGCGCTATTATCGGGACATGCTGGACGGCAAGGAAGAGACCCTCCCCCCAGCCTGAGACTCCGGGGCATCATTCATAAGCCGCTGGCGCCGAAGGGGTGTCTGAGGGCCAGAGGACGGCCGTCTATCCGGTCCTATCCGACGGCAGCTGCGCCTACTGCCTTCGGGGGATGCCCAGCAGGTGTCTCTCAAGGGGGCTCGTCGGCATCGTGACCGACGGCGGCTACGCAGAGCTTGTCAAGGTCCCGGCCTCGAACCTGATGCCAATCGGCGAGCTGGACTTCAAGGCGGCTGCCGCCATGCCGGTCAACTTCGGGACCGCGTGGAACGGGCTAGCGTCTCGCGCGAAGGTCGTCTCCGGGGACACGGTCCTGGTCTGGGGGGCTGCGGGCGGCGTCGGCTACGCCGCGACGCAGATCGCGAAGCTCCTCGGAGCCAAGGTGGTCGCGGTCGTGGGGGACGACAAGAAGGCGAACTTCGTCGAGTCTCAGGGGGCGGACCTGGTGGTCAACAGCAGGACCCAGAGCGTCGTCGAGGCTGTCCGCACTTTCACAGGGGGGCTGGGCGCCTCGGTCGTCGTCGACCACGTGGGCGGGGACACCTGGGGCGCGAGCATCGAATGCCTTGCCAGGGGAGGGAGGATGGTCACTTTGGGGCTCACCTCCGGGCCCAAGTCCGAAGTGGACGTCCGCCGCGTCTACCAGGAAGAACTCGCAATCCTCGGCACATGGGGTCAGTCGAGGGAGGACATCCAGCTCGTCATGAAGCTCGCTTCCGACGGCAAGCTGAAGCCGTCAATATTCCACGAGTTCCCGCTGAGCTCGGCATCAGAGGCCCACAGGACCTTGGAGTCGCGGGACGTTCAGGGGAAGATCCTGCTCCTGCCGTAGCCGGGGGCTGCAAATCCAGAAATAACGAAACGTCAGGCACGCCCGCATGCGCTCCTACGACTGCCACCTCCACATCCTCCCCCTGGAGATGGTCAAACCCGGGATCCGAGACGTGATACTCTCCTCGAAGAACATTGACCAGAGGCAGTACGCCAGGGTCTGCAGGGACCCTTCGGAGCTGGTGAAGATGCTCGACGACGCGGACGTCGAGAGGGCTGGGATCATGTCCTACCAGTCCCCGCGCGTCGTGGGGGTGGGCAACGAGCTCGTCGAATTCATAGCGAAGTACACCCGGCAGCACCGGGACAGGCTCGTCCAGATCGGCTCTGCGAACCCGGTCGAAGACGAGCATCCGGTCAGGACCCTCGAGTGGCTCTACAGCAAGCTTGAGGTGAGGGTGGTGAAGGTCCACCCTGTCCACCAGCTCTACAAGCCCAACGCCTACCGCAGGGAGGAGGGCGGGCTCTCCTCGCTCAAGAAGATGTACGAGTTCCTAGACGACCACAAAATCCCTGTCATGATCCACACTGGGTCGAGCATCTTCCCAGGTGCAGGGCTGAAGTACGGGGACCCCATATTCGTCGACGACGTCGCGAACGATTTCCCGAGCCTCAGGATCATCATGTGCCACGCAGGGAGGCCGATCTGGATGCAGACGGCCTCTTTGCTGATGCGGAAGCACCGCAACATGATGCTGGACCTCACCGGAATCCCTCCGAAGCGGCTCCTCGAATTCGTCCCCAAGCTCGAAGAGTTCCAGGACAGGGCGGTGTTCGGCTCCGACTGGGCCAGCCCGGGGGTGAAGGGCATCAGAGAGAACAAGGAGGAGTTCGAGGGCATCAGGATCTCGGCCTCGGCGAAGAAGAAGATCCTCTTCGACAACGCAAGGAAAATCTTCCGATAGAGGGCCATGTCGCTCCAGAAAATCCTGATAAGGTCGCCCCGTTACGTCGGGGGAGATGGCTTCATGCGCCGCGTGCGGCAAGCAGATTTCGACGTCCCGCGGCGGCTGGGGGCTCCGGGAGAGGGACCTGGTATACCACATAAGGTGTGCCCCAGACGATCTCCTTGATGACGCAACCTCCGAATGGGACGCCATCCTCGACAGGGGCATGACATACTTCGTGAAGAAGTACTCACCCGAGGGCCGAGGGCCCAACGACCGGCGCCAGACCCTGGCAAGCTTCGCCGAGCTCGGCGGGCGGATATCTGCCGAGTCCAAGAGAAGGAAGAAGTGAGCGCGCCGGCTCAGTTCGGTGAGCGCGGCCGGGGTCGTCCTGCCTCGCGGGGCCCTTCGGTCCCGCCCTTTAGCGCGATTCTATCCGGCCGGGTGTAGATGTTCAGGCGCGAGCCTCTCGCGAACCCTATCAGCGTCACTCCGGTCTTCTCGGCGGCATAGATCCCCGAGTAGATCACGCTGGTGTTGGAGACGACGATGGGCACCCCGACCCTCGCCAGCTTCAGGACCATGTCTGCGGGCTGCCTGCCAGTAGAGATGCCCACGCACCTGGAGAAGTCGGCCCCGGCCATGGCGGCTTGGCCGACCGCCTTGTCGACCGCGTTGTGCCTCCCCACGTCTTCACCGTGACCGACGGCCCTGCCTTCCTCGAATATGGTCGCGCTGTGGACCCCGCCCGTGGCCTTCCAGGCGCTGTTGCCCCTCCCGAACTCCCCGAGCATCTTCGCTATGTCGTCGAGGCTCACTCTGTACTCCGAGGCCACGCTGGGCCTGTCGACCCTGTCGAGGAGGCGCACGAACTCGGGGTTCCAGAGCCCGCAGGCGGTCGTTATCACCTTGTAGACGCTCGCAGCCGCGACCCTCGCCGAAGGGTCGAAGGACAGGCGGACCCTCGCCCTGGCGCCGTCGACCTTCAGGTCCTCGATCTCTTTCAGGCTGGTGATTATGCCTTCGTCGAGCAGGTAGCCCGCCACGTGCTCCTGCCTCATCGTCGGGGACGAAAACACGGTCGCTGCCAGCTCTCCGTTGAGCACGATGTCCAGCGGACCTTCGACAGCCACCATCTCCGAATCCTCCCTGGCCGACCGGGCGCCGATGTCGACCTTGGTGACGGACACCTCCTTGGTGGAGCCCCACTCGCCCTGAGGCTCCTCGCCTCCGAGCCCAGCTGTCTTGGGGGTATGCTCCAACTCGACTTCCCCTCTGCTAACCGCCTTTCGCGGGCACGTGCAGGTCTGCCGTCGGGGAGAGAATCCTGTTGGCAGCGGCGTCGGCTATGCCCACGCTGTGTCCCGCGATCCTCCTTATCTCTCGCGCGACGAGCATCTCGAACACCGCCCTCTTGACTTCCTTCGACCCCTTCAGGACATCGACGCTCAGCGCCTCGTCGACGCCACTGACGTCTTTCATGAGCTTCAGGACCCTGATCGACTTCGCGTAGTCCTTCTCCAGGAACGCCTCGACGCTCAGCTTCTGCATCTCGTAGGTCGTCGCTGACAGCCTGCGCAGCCTTTCCAGGATCTTGGGTTCGACCTTCTCCGCGAACTTCACGACGTGCTTGGCGATGTAGATCGCATGATAGACGGTCCTGTTCAGGTCGCGCGTGACGAGGCCGTAGGTGATCAGCTCCCTGCTGTCCCTTATGCCGCTCTTGAACGCCACGTTGGAGTTCATGCTGCACACCGCGAGCTTCCTTATCATCGCCCTGTAGGTCCTCAGTATCTCGGCCTCCCGTCCGACCACCTCCTCCGCGAGCTCCACGCTCCCGGCAGCCAGCGCCCCGACTGCGTCTCTGTGGACGGACAGCGCGATGCCCTGGATCTCCCGTATCATGTCGTCCAGCAGCCTGTCCTGGTCGCTCAGGGTGACCGCGAGGAGCACGGTGTGGGTGTCCTCCTTCACTATCTCTATGCTGGGCAGGTCGAGCCTTATCTCCCTCAGCGCCTTCTTGAACTCGGCGGGGATCACGGCCCTGGACCTGACCAGCAGCTCGTCGGCCCCCTGCATGTAGTACGTCCACAGCAGATACCTGATGGACTTCGCGTCGCTGAGCTCCTCGATGTCGATCTCGGCCCTCCTCTTCTCCGCGATGAGCTCCATCGGGGTGAACTTCAGGGAAAACCCGTCCTCGGCGAGGAAGAGCTCCGCCCCCTTTGACAGACCAAGACCCTTGACCCACCACTGTGGGACAGTGACTGTGTAGCTCCCCTCGACCGCATTCTTCTCCGATACGTTCTGCTGGAGTTTCCTTACGGTCGGCCTCGAAGGAATCGTCTTGCCCATCGCAGTCGCCGTTGGTTCTTATAGAAACAGATGGTGATTTATATATATTGGTTCGCCCACGACGCGGACCGGGAGAATGCCTGGCAAGAAGTACGAGGACATCCTGTACGAGAAGGGGTGGCACGACCATACGGCCCTGGTCGCCATTAACCGTCCGGCCGAATACAACTCTTACACTCTGAAGACTTTGCGCGAAATGATTGACGCCTTCGACGACTCCATGTGGGACGACGACGTCCAGTTCATAGTCCTCACCGGGAGCGGCGAGAGCGCGTTCTGCACCGGCGGCAACGTCGGGGAGTACAAGAACACCTACGGCATCAAGCCCAACGACTGGTGGAAGTGGGGGGAGATCTACGGCAGGTTCCTGGACGTCATCATGCACTGCGGGAAGCCGGTCATATGCCGGATCAATGGAATCGCTGCTGGCGGAGGGCTGGAATTCGTCGCGGCGTCCGACCTCGCCGTAGCAGCCGACGCCGCCAAGTTCCTTTCGCCAGGCCCGAGGGTGGGGATGACGTCCATAGGCGGACTCTCCCAGTGGCTGCCGCTTCACATGGGGCTGAAGCGCACGTCGGAGCTCGTCATGCTGAGCAGCGAGATAGACGCCAAGAAGGCCCTCGAGTGGGGGCTAGTAAACGCCGTCGTCCCCCGCGCTGACCTTGACGCGAAGACGAGGGAACTGATCGAGCGGATGCTCGACCTCTCGCCGACGAGCCTCCAGTACTTCAAGGTGCACGTCAACTGGTGGAGGGACATCGTCTGGAAGCCGACATGGGAGCATGCGAAGGAGTTCTTTTCCATGAACATCGGCTCGATCGAGCCCACCGAGGGCCTTTCGGCCTTCGAGCAGAAGAGGAAGAGGAAGTACAGGGAGATCAGGGATCAGATCGCCAAGGGGGTCGATCCCAGATACCCGCTCGGGCCATATGACAGGTCCTGCCCGAAGTGCGGCGCTCCCCACCTTCCTCACGCGTCCGTCTTCTGCCCCATCTGCGGCTCAAGGCTGGAGAAAGGGAAGAGATGAGAGCAGCCGTCTTCCAAGGTCCGGGGAAGGACCTCGAGGTGGAAGACGTCCCAGAGCCGACCCTGAACGCGGGGGAAGTCCTCATCCGGACCGCCGCCTGCGGCGTATGTGCGACAGACCTGCACTACATGCACGGGACCCCTACCTTCAAGAAGCCGCCGATCATCCTGGGGCACGAAGTCTCGGGGGTAGTCGAGAAGGTCTCGGACGGCGTTGCGGGCTACTCGGGAGGGGAGAGGGTTCTCGTCCCGGCAGTCCTGTCCTGCGGGGATTGCGGAAACTGCAGGGAGGGGAGGGACAACATCTGCGAGCGGATGTCCATGGTGGGGAACCACGTCGACGGGGGCTTCGCGGAGTTCATGCGAGCCCCAGCCAGGATGCTCTTCAAGCTCCCGGCCGAGCTCCCTATCCAGGAGAGCGCCGTGATATCCGACGCCATGTCCACCCCTTTCCACGCTGTGAAGAACAGGGGCATGGTGCGCGCTGGGGAGTGGGTGGCCATCTTCGGTTGTGGCGGGGTGGGGATCAACGCCGTACAGATAGCCGCAGCCTTCGGCGCTAACGTCGTCGCGGTCGACGTAGACGACAGGAAGCTCGAGCTCGCGCGACAGCTGGGCGCATCGGCGGTGTTCAACTCGAAGCAGGTGGACGCGGCGAAGGAGATCAGGGGGGTCACGGACGGCGGAGGCGTGGACGCGGCCTTCGAGGTCGTCGGGAAGCCCGAAGTGCAGGAGCTGGCCCTGCGGTCCGTGAAGACCGGAGGGAGGCTGGTCACTGTGGGCTCGAGCGAGCGCAACTGGGACTTCAAAGTGAGCAGGGTCATGTTCAGGGAGCTGACGGTCATCGGCTCCCTCGGCTGCAGGTCGGCCGAGTACCCCAGGATAATCGAGATGGCGAGGAGCGGGAAGTTGAAGCTCGGCCCCGTCGTCTCCGAGAAGCTGCCGCTGCAGGATGTGAACGGGGCGCTCAAGAGGCTCGAGGCGGGGACGGTCATAGGGAGGCAGGTCGTGACCTTCGGATGAACGAAGGCCCTACGCGCAGCGGCGGCATCACAGTGAGCGAAGACGGTAACGTGGCCACGATCGTCCTCTCAAGGGCGCCGCTCAACATTCTGAACCAGGCAATGATGGAGGACCTCCTCCGCGCGCTGGACCTCGTCTCAAAGGACGAGACCAAACGCGTGCTCGTCCTGAGGTCCGGAGTGAGCGGGGTCTTCAGCGCGGGCGCTGATGTCAGGGAGCACCTCCCCGCGGCGGCCGAGCGGATGATCACCACCTTCGAGAGGCTCCTGGCCAGGATCGTCTCGATGCCGATCCCAACGATCGCCCTGGTCCAGGGGAAGTGCCTGGGCGGGGGGATGGAGGTGGCCATGGCTTGCGACTTCGTCCTGGCCAGCGAGGGCGCATCCTTCGGCCAGCCCGAGATAGGCGTGGGCGTCTTCCCTCCCGGAGCCACCGCCCTCTACCCTAGGCTCGGCGGGCGGAGGAGCACGCTCGACGTTGTCCTGACAGGGAATGTGTTCAGCGCAAGCGAGGCGCATGCCATGGGCCTCCTGACGCACGTGGCCAGCGATGCTGAAGTCGAGGCCCGGCTGGGCTCGCTGGTCGGCGCCCTACGCTCAAAGAGCCGGGCGGTCCTCGCCCTTGCCAAGAGGGCAGTGAACGAGAACCTGGCCAAACCCGTCGACGAGGCCCTCCGGGACTCGTCCAAGCTCTACCTAACGGAGCTGATGAAGACCGAAGACGCCGAGGAGGGGCTGAGCGCGTTCCTCGAGAAGAGAGCTCCCTCGTGGAGAGACAGATAGGGGGTCCGGGTGGCAGATTGGTTAGGTGGGGCCTGGCCGTCGACCTGAGGGGGTGCGTGGGGTGTCAGACCTGCACCATGGCCTGCAAGCTGGACAACGCGACCCCCCCGAAGGTCATGTGGAGGAACGTCAGGGACATCGAAGTGGGCACGTACCCGGCCGTGACGAGGTTCTTCCTCCCCGTCCAGTGCATGCACTGCGCCAACCCCCCCTGCATGGAAGTGTGCCCCACCAAGGCGACGTGGAGGCGGGAGGACGGGGTGGTGCAGATCGACTACAAGAAGTGCATGGGGTGTGGCTTCTGCGTCCTGGCATGTCCGTACGACGCGAGATGGCTGGTCAAGGAACAGACAGGCTACTTCGAGGGGTCTAGTCCCGTCCCTAGGAGCTCACGGCCGCTGGGGGTCGCGACGAAGTGCGACCTCTGCGTCGACAGGATAGACCTGGGAATGGGGGACGGGAAGAAGCCGGGGGCGAGCCCTGACTCGACCCCAGTGTGCGTGAACTCCTGCCCGGCGAAGGCCCTGGTCTTCGGGGACCTGGAAGACCCTGACAGCGAGCTCTCGACTATCGTCAGGGCCAGGAACGCCACCCAGCTCCGGCCTGAAATGGGGACAAACCCTTCGGTGTTCTACGTATGGTGACCAGAAACGCAGGCTAGCGGCCAGGTGACGTGGCGGTGGAGGATAGCAAGCTACCTCTTCCTTGCTGGCACGGGGAGCGGCGCCTACGCTGCCTCGACGATTGCTGGGTTCTTCGGCTCCGCGTGGGACCCAGCCCCAGAGGTCGGGGTCGCGCTCGGGGCGCCCCTGGTCTTCATCGGCATGCTGTTCCTGATATCTGACCTCGGGGCCAAGAAGAACGCGCTCAGGGCGTTCGTCAACGTCCGGACCTCGTGGATGGCCCGGGGCTCATGGATAATATCGGCCTTCGTAGTCCTCGCAGGGGCACAGCTCGCGGCACTCCTGTTGCACTGGGGGTGGCCTTCCGCTGTGAGCGCCCTGACCGTCGCCTTGGCCGTGGCCACCATGATCTATACTGGCTTCCTGCTGAAGGCCTGCAGAGGCATCTCGTTCTGGAGCACAGCGGTCCTCCCGGTCCTCTTCCTTGCGTCCGCCTCTTCGACCGGCGTAATGGCGGTAGTCCTCGGAGGCGCAGTCTACAGCGGGAGCCTCGGGTCCCTCGCTGGCCTCGCGAAGGCCGACGCCGTCCTTGTCATCATCGAATCGCTCGTCCTGGCGGCCTACCTCGAGCGGGGCCGCACCCTTCGGCAGTCGCGGGGGAGCGTCCGCATGTGGCTCAGAGGGAGTCTCGCCCCAGCCTTCTGGGTGGGGGTGGTGGTGTGCGGGCTCCTCGTGCCGCTGGCCTTCGACGTCTACCCGGCGAGCACTGTCCTCGTCGCCTTGGCCATGTCGCTGGGCCTCGCGGGGGGGCTGGTGTTGCGGAGGATCATCCTTGCGGCTGGTACCAGGGACGCCCTCTTCAGCATCTCCCCCTCGGACCCCGGCCCGTTCTGGGGGAAGGTGCTCCGCGGTGCCGCCGGCTGAGCCCCTAGCCGGGCGCCCTGCCGCCGACCGCTCCCTTCACGGCCTTGGAGCGAGCAGATAGCCCATGTAACCTTCCACAGTCATCCCCAGGAGCCTGCCGAGCAGGACCTCTGAAGAGTAGCCGTCCAAGTCCGACTCTTTCATCTCGGCCTCCTGGAGGAGGTGCCGCCTCATTTCCGCGCAGATCCTGCCGTGGTCCAGCCCCTCGTTGACCTTCGACGCGATGATCCCCTCCCAACTCTGGATCGCGTCCTTGTGGTGCTCGAGCTCCCTCCACGTCTGAGGGTACTGACCGAAGTGCGGCGCGAAGGTGACAGTCGGCTTGGCCTCCTCGAGCCTCTCGACGCTCTTGACGGCTCCCCGGACGTCGTAGACCGGCGGGCTCCCTGCGGGGATGAGGCCGAGACCCCCATGTTTCACGCAGACAGCGTCCCCTGCGAACAGGACGCCGTCGTCAGTAACGAGCGACATGTGGCCGGGCATGTGCCCTGGGGTGAATATCGGCTCGACCGAGCGCCGGCCAAGGTCATACCTCTCCTCCCTGGCGGGCCAGATGCGCTCAGGCTGCACGGCCCTCATGTCTCCGACGTGAGCGGATTGGTCCCCGAACCCTGCCCGGGTGGCGCCGACCAGCTTGGACGGGTCGATCAGATGCCGTATCCCCTTCTCGTGCACGACGATGCGGGCGTTCGGGAACTCCCTCGAAGCCTCCCACGCCGCACCTGCGTGGTCAAGGTGCACGTGGGTCAGAAAGATGTACTCGACCTTCTCCCTGGCAATGCCGAGGCCGGCGAGCCCGTCTGCGGTCTGTCTCCAGTTCGGGGAGTAACCGACGTCGACCAGCGCAGCCGATCTCTCTCCTTTCACCACGTAGCAGGCCACGGTGTGAGATTGACCGTACCCGCCCGTGTCCACCATCCCGACGCCGTCGGCCACCCAGCCGGGGGCTGCACTCTTTGGCTTCAACTCGGCGAGCGTTCCCGTCTGGCAAATTTATATAATCTTTTTCAAGATATATAAATACAGGGCGGGGTAGGGAGGCTAGGGGTTGCTCAGGGTCCGGCTCCACGGAAGGGGAGGGCAAGGGACGAAGACCGCAGGGAGCATAATCAGCCTAGCCGCTACTCTCGAGGGGTATCACGCCCAGGATTCGCCCATGTACGGCCCTGAGCGCCGCGGTGCGCCGGTGGCTTCTTTCGTCAGGATATCGCGCGACCAGGTGAACGAGCGGGGCTACATCACGTCTCCGGACGTGGTTGTGCTCTTCGACAGGTCCCTTGCGAGCTCGAAGGCGGTCGACCCGCTGGCCGGGCTCAGAAAGGCCGGGGTCCTGGTGGCAAACGAAGGTCCTGAAGGGACCGAAGGCTCGGTGGTCCGGATAGACGCTTCCTCGAGGGCCAGGAGGCTGGTGGGCAGGGACAACGTCAGCGCGGCGATGGCGGCGGCCACCTGCAGGGCGCTCGGAATCTCCCGCGTAGAGAACGTCCTGAGCGCAGTGGAGACCGAACTCAGAGAGGTCGGGCTGGCCGACCAGGACGTGCAGAAGAACCTGGCGCTCGCCGAAGAATGCTACAGCCTCGTGCCCGCCCTAGGCGTCCGCGACCAGGATTCCCCCGAAGCCGAACACGCGCTGGCCGAGGTCCGATATGCACCGCATTACGTCTCGACCTCTCTGATCATGTCGACTGGGAACAGCCCACAGAAGAAGACCGGGGGCTGGAGGACTTCCCGCCCCGTCATAGACTACTCGAAGTGCACGAACTGCATGGTCTGCTTCGTCTACTGCCCGGACTCCGCGATCCACCTCGACGCAGACGGGGCGCCCAGGATCGACTACGACAACTGCAAGGGGTGCATGATATGCCTGACCGAGTGCCCAATCCGAGCGGTTTCCGAGGAGGCCCCCTAACGCTTGACCAGCGCGAAGAGGATGCTGACCGGGAACATGGCCGCGGCATGGGGCGCTAGGTCTTCGAACGTCGACTACGTCTGCGGCTACCCGATAACCCCGCAGTCGGAGATCGTCGAGACCCTTGCGGGGTGGGTGGACAGGGGAGAGATGAGAGCGAAGTTCACCAACTTCGACTCGGAGCATTCGATGCTCGCTGCGGCGGGGGCTGCTTCGCTGACGGGCGCCAGGACCTTCACTGCCACTGCGAGCCAGGGCCTGATCTACGGGCTTGAGATGCTGTATGCGATCGCCGGGTGGCGAGCCCCCATCGTGCTCGTGAACGTGTCTCGCGGCGTCGGGATGCCGATGATCCTCCAGGTGGAGCACGGTGACGTGCTCGCTGCCAGGGACTCGGGGTTCATCCAGCTGCACGCCGAGACCTGCCAGGACGTGATCGACTTCGTCATGCTCGGGTACAGGGTCGGAGAGGACAGGAGGGTCATGCTCCCCGTCATAGTCAACATGGACGGATTCGTCCTCTCCTTCGCGAGGGAAAGGGTCGAGATCCCCGAGGCGCGGGCCGTGAGCCGGTTCCTCCCCGAGTACGAGCACCCCACGCCCCTGCTCGGGGACCCCGAGGCTCCCGTCGCCTTCTCCCCGACGACCACCGACGGATTCGTCTATTCCTACTTCAAGCACCAGCTGCACCTCGCGAGCATCGAATCCAAGAAGGTCTTCGCCGAGGCTGCGAAGGACTTCAGCGCGGCCTTCGGCAGAGAGCACGGCGTAGTCGAGGAGTTCATGACCGGAGACGCGGAGACCGTCTTCGTCGCGACGAATTCGTACAGCTCCATCGTGCGTTCGGGGGTGATGGCTCTGAGGAGGGAGGGGGAGCGCGTCGGGATGCTGAGGGTCAAGATGCTGAGGCCCTTCCCGAGCGAGGAGGTGGCCAGGGCGTTGGGCTCGGCCAGGCACGTCGCCGTCTACGAGCAGAACCTCGCACCAGGCAGAGGTGGCATCATCTACCCCGAGGTCACCGAGGCGCTCTACCACTCGCCTCACCGCCCCGAGGTCATCCAGTCATTCATCGGCGGGCTGGGAGGCACGCAACTGGGGCTGGGCGAAATGAGGTTGATGCTGAAGAAGTGCAAGGCCAGCAGGGCGGACTCACGGCTCCACGAGCCGGTCCTGCTCTTCCGCAAGGAAGACAGCGACAGGCTGGCCGAGGCCCTACGTCTTGCGGGAACCGCTCCCGGAACGGCGAGCGCGGTGAGGAAGCATGCAGGCTGACCAGACAGCCTTCAGGACGATGAAGGACACGCCCGCAAGGGAGTACCTTGTGTCGGGCTCGCCACTCTGCCCGGGGTGCGGCGGCGAAATCGCGCTCAAACTCGCCCTGAAGGCGATGGGCGAGCGGACCATCGTCGCGTTCGTCCCGAGCTGCTTCGGGCTGCTGACGCTCTATCCCTATAGCTCGATGAAGAACTCGACGCTCTTCACCCCGTTCGCGTGCGGCCCCGCTGCCGCCCAGGGAATCGTGGACGGCATCAACATCAGGGTGGAGAAGGGGGAGATCAAGGACCCCAGGTCGAAGGTGCTTGTCCTCACGGGCGACGGAGCCGCCTACGACATAGGCCTCCAATCGACGTCGGGGGCCATACACAGGCGTCTGGACTTCTACTACCTCTGCTACGACAACGAGGCCTACGGGAACACCGGCTTCCAGTTCTCCTCGGCCACCCCCTTCGCTTCCGCGACGTCCACGACCCATGCAACCGAGTCGACGCCAGGCAACCCGCTCAGGAAGAAGGACCTCTTCGAGGTCTGGAGGGCGCACAGGCCCCCATACGTGGCGACTGTCGCCGTGTCGAGGCCCGTGGACCTGCTGAGGAAGTTCGAAAAGGCTTCGAAGATCCGGGGGCCGAAGCTGTTCATCGCCCTAGGCGTCTGCCCCACAGGCTGGGGGAGCGAGCCCAGGGAGACGGTCAGGGTTGACAGGCTCGCAGTGGAGACAGGCATCTGGCCCCTGAAGGAGGCGGTCGGCGGCAGGGTGGTGCACACCTACGTCCCGAGGAGGAGGGCCCCGGTCGAAGAGTATCTGAAGAAGCAGAAGCGGTTCCAGCACCTCTTCAGCCCGAAGGAGAACAGGGGCGCGGTCCAGGCGATCCAGAATGCGGTCGATTCGTACTGGGAAGGGGTGAGCGAGTAGGCATGCCCCAGCCGGCGGCGAAGCTCACTTTCAAGGACCTGGACAGGGCAAAATACATGCAGGGGGGCATGATCAAGGAGTACTTCGACAGCCTGACCAACTCCCGCGCCAATGGGACCAAGGTCGCCTACGCCTTCGTCATGGCCAATCCCATCGAGCTGCTGAAGTCGTTCGACTTCCTCCCGCTCTACCCCGAGATAACCTCCCTGAACATCTCCTACCGTGGAGGAGCGCCCCCGCTGATCACCCTGGCCGAGGAAGCGGGCTACTCCACCGACGCCTGCGGCTACGTCAAGATGGGGGTGGCGGCCACGATGCCGGGCGCAAGCACGACGATAGGGAACGTGCCCGGGCCGGACCTCCTGCTGCTCTCGTATTCCGGCTGCCAGATCTACATCCACTGGTGGGAGCAGTTCCACTATCAGGCCGGCGTCCCGATCGTCCTGCTCGACATCCCCTACGTCCGCGATTTCGAGGGCAGGGTCCCGAGGCACGACATCAGGTACGTGACGGGGCAGCTCGAGGAGGTGATCGCCCGGCTGGAGAAGGCGAGCGGGAAGAGGTTCGACGAGAACAGGCTGAAGGAGACAGTCAGGCTCTCCGCCGAGGCCTGGGACCTCTGGAGGCAGTGCCTGGAGATGGGGAAGCTGAGGCCGACCCCCTTCGACGCCTACTTCGAGTCGATATACTACATGGCCCCGATCACCTTCGCGAGAGGGTCGCAGAAGTGCGTCGACTTCTACAGGTTCCTGCTCGAGGAGCTGAAGTCGAGGGCGGAGCACGGCGTTGGCCCAACTGCGGAAGAGAGGTACAGACTCGTGTTCGAAGGGGTCCCCAACTATCCGTTCTTCAAGAAGTTCTGGGGCCTTTTCGCTCAGCACAACGCCCGGTCTGTGGCCTCCACCTATCCCAAGGTCGCGGGGCTGGTGGACACTGGGGCGTTCCGGCTCAACCCGGACAAGCCCCTGGAGTCCCTGGCTGAATACATGATCCACGCGTACTGCAACTGGAACATGCCCCTGAGGACCAACCTGATCGAGAAGTACGTCAGGGACTACAAGGCCGACGCCGTGATTCTGCATTCAATCAAGAGCTGCAGGTCCTTCTCGATGGGGGAGGGGGACATGAGGGAGTACCTGGCGGTGGAGAAGGGCATCCCCACGCTCCTGGTGGAGTCGGACCACGTCGACCCGAGGTACTACAGCGAGGCCCAGATGAAGAACAGGGTCGACGCCTTCTTCGAGACGCTCGACCTCAGGATGGGGGCAAAGTGACCGGAGCGTACTTCGCCGGCGTCGACGCAGGCTCGACCTATACGAAGGCGGTCCTCCTCGACTCGGACTCCAAGCCCGTCACCACAGCCATAGACATGACAGGGATCAACATCGTCTCGGCGATCGACAAGGTCTACCATGCGATGCTCGCGAAGGCCGGGGTGAACGAGCGCGAGGTGGGATACGTCGTCGGCACCGGCTACGGGAGGTACAAGGTCACGTTCGGCAACTCCCAGGTCACCGAGATCAGCTGCCACGCCAAGGGGGCATACACTCTCTTCCCGAAGACCAGGACCGTGCTGGACATGGGTGGGCAGGACACCAAGGCCATCAGGATCAACGGAAGAGGCGAGGTAGTCGACTTCTCGATGAACGACAAGTGCGCGGCTGGGACGGGCCGGTTCATCGAGGGGTCGGCCAGGGCGCTCGGCCTCACGCTGGCGGAGGTCGGAGACATATCGATGAGGTCGACGAAACCGATCAAGATCTCGGCCACCTGCGCCGTCTTCGCAGAGATGGAGACGCAGGAGCAGCTCGCCTGGGGAAACAAGCTCGAAGACATCCTCTACGGGGTCCATGTGTCAATAGCCAGCAGGTCCATCGGCCTTCTGCGGAGGGTCGGGATCGAGCAGGAGGTCACGTTCACAGGAGGGGTCTCCCTGAACAGGGGGATGGTCAAGTGCGTCGAGGAGCAGCTCGGCTCGAAGGTGAACACGAACCCGATGACCATGTTCTGCGGCGCGATGGGCGCAGCGGAGTTCGCGCGGGAGAAGGCCATGGTCGCGGCCAGGGAGGTCGCACGGCCATGATAACGGCCGGCGTCGACTCTGGGACCAAGAACACGAAAGCTGCGCTCCTTGAGGACGGAAAGAAGGTGCTGGCGACGTCCGGGGTCCGAACCGGGTTCGACTTCGCGAAGTCCGCGTCAGAAGCCTACGACCAGGCGCTGGCCCACGCGGGGCTCGGGAAGGGCGAAGTCGCATACCTGACTGCGACCGGGTTCGGCAGGTACAGGATACCTTTCAGGGACGTGAGCGTCACGGACATAACAGCGAACGCCAAGGGCGCGAGGCTTCTCTGTCCGAAGACCACCTGCGTCCTGGACGTGGGGGCTGGGAACGCCAGGGCTTCCAGGGTCGACGAAGGCGGCAAGATCGTGAACTTCAAGTCCACTGAGAAGTGCGCCGCGGGTGGAGGGGGCTTCCTCGAGAAGATAGCCTTCTACACCAGCATAGAGCTCAAGGACCTCGGGGACGTGGCCCTCAGGTCGGCCAACCCGGTCGTGATGTCGACTGTCTGCTCTGTGCTGGCCGAGTCCGAGGTGATCAACCTGGTGACGCAGGAGGTACCCATGGAGGACATACTGATGGGGGCCCACTCCTCGGTCGCCGGGAGGGTCGTGCTCACCCTGAAGCAGGTCGGGGTCCAGCCCGAGGTGACCCTGACGGGCGGGCTGGTCATGAACGCGGCCTTCGTAAGGGCCCTCGAAGAGAAGCTGAAGATGGGTGTCAACAGCTCAAGGGAGCTCTACTATGCGGGCGCGCTAGGGGCCGCGCTCCTCGGGTACAGGCGGCTCATGAAGAAGAGCTCGGCGAACGGGGTGGCGTGATGCAGGGGAGCCTCGCGTCCAGGTTCGAGGAAGCTTCGACAGACTCCTACACGACCTTCGGCCTGGTGTCCAAGTGGAAGCAGGAGACAAAGGGGAAGGCGGTGGGCTATTTCCCGGTCTACTTCCCTGAAGAGCTCGCCGACTCGATGGGAATCCTTCCGGTCAGCCTGCAGGGGGCCTCAGGGGGCGTGAGCCTAGACATGGCGACAGCCCACACGCAGTCATTCGTCTGCTCCATAAGCAGGAGCGTCTTCCAGATGGCGCTGCAGGGGAACCTGGAGGTCTTCGACGGTCTGATATTCTCCAACATCTGCGACGTCGCGCGCAACCTGTCAGGCATCACCAAGCGGAACATGGCCAAGTACGTCGACTACATCCACTTCCCAGTGAACAACAGCTCTTCCCACGCGGCGGCATATCTGAGGGATGAGTACCTCAGGATAGGGGAGGGGCTCGCAAACGTCGCAGGGACCAGGCTCGACGCCGAAAAGCTGCGCGCCAGCATCAGCCTCCACAACGAGAAGCGCAGGCTCCTCAGGAGGCTGGCCGCCCTGAGGAGGGAGAGGCCCGAGATCATCCCGTACGCGGAATGGTACTCTGTGATCAGGGCGAGCGCAGTCATGCCAGCCTCGGAGTACGCGTCCGCGCTCGCTTCCTACCTGGACGAAGCCTCTGCCCGGACGTCGAAGTCCATGGACAAGATACGCGTGGCGGTGATCGGCAACTTCTGCGAGCAGATTCCGGTCATGCTCATGAAAGTCATCGAAGACGCGGGGTGCTACGTCGTCAACGACGAGGCCCTGATAGGAAACAGATGGCTGCAGGACGTGCGGACCGAGGGGGACGACCCTGTCCTGTCCTTGGCCGAGGCGTACATAGGGAACAGGGAGCCCCTCACCGTCAGGTTCCACCCTGAGGTCGACAAGCAGGAGCACATCGAGGCGTTCGTGAAGTCTCTCCGTGCCGACGGAGTCATCTTCTGCACCCCGAAGTTCTGCGAGCCCGCCCTCTACGACTACATGATCTACAAGGCGCCCCTGGAGAAGCGCAAGACCCCGTACCTCCACCTCGAATACGAGGAGTCCAGCTCCAGCTTCGAGCACGTCCGCACCATGGCGGAGACGTTCGCGGAGTCCATCCTGTTCGACTGAGGTTGAGGTGAAAAGAGAGGAGAGTTGGGGTTGGTCCTCAAGAAGGTCCCGACATACTGCAACCAGTGCGTCAACGGCCCCGACCTCTGCAAGGTCCTGGTGGAGGACGGGGTGGCCGTCGGCATAGAGCCCAACTTCGACCTTGCGGACAGGCACCCGGCGAAGGGGACGGTCTGCACCAGCGCATACGCGCTCGTGCAGAAGACGTACAACCCGATGCGCGTCAGGGGACCGATGAAGAGGACGAACCCGAAGAAGGGTCTGGGGGAAGACCCGCGTTGGCAGCAGATATCGTGGGACGAAGCCCTCGACGTCTTCGCAGGCAAGCTCAGGGCCGCAAGGGAGAAGGGGCTCCTCGACGAGAACGGCCACCCGAGGCTCGCGGCCACGTTCGGGGAAGGGGGGACCCCAGACGCATACTACGGGAGCCTCAACGCCCTGCTCCAGGCGTGGGGCCCTGTGGACTTCGGGTTCGGCACCGGGCAGGGGGTGAAGTGCTACCACACCGAGCACCTCCTGGGAGAATTCTGGCACAGGGCGTTCATAGTGGCAGCCGACACGCCGAGCACAGAGCTCCTGATCTCCTTCGGGCACAACGACAACGTGACGAGCGGTGTGCAGGCGATCTACAGGCACGCGAGGGCCAGGGAGAGGGGGATGAAGCGGGTCCAGATCGAGCCTCACATGTCCGTGACTGCGGCCAAGGCCGACGTCTGGATACCGATCAGGCCGAAGACCGACGCAGCCTTCCTCTTCGGCATGCTCAACGTGGTCCTGCACGAGATGGACTGGGCCGGCTCCTGCGACGCTCCGTTCCTCAGGTCCATGACAAACAGCCCCTACCTCATAGGCCCTCACGGCTACTACCTCCGAGACCCGCTCTCCCGCAAGCCCCTCGTCTGGGACGAGGAAGAGGGGGTGGCCGTACCGTTCGACTCGAAGGGCGCGGCTTCGGCCGCACTATCGGGGACCTTCGCATGCGCAGGGGTCGAGGTGGGCCCGGACGGCGACTCGTGGGCCCACGAAGTGACGCCGTGCAGGCCTGCGTTCCAGCTCCTCATCGACTTCGTCAAGCCCTTCACCCCTGAATGGGCCGCGAGCGTCTGCGACGTCCAGGCCGAGTCGATCAGGGGCCTTGCGAAGGAGTTCGTGAAGACGGCCGCCGTGGGCAAGACCATCGAGGTGGACGGCTTGACCCTCCCCTTCAGGCCAGTGGCCATCCTGATGGGGAAGACCGTCACTAACGGCTGGGGGGCATACCAGGCGGTCTGGGCCAGGACGGTCATGCAGGCGCTCGTGGGGGCGCTCGAGGTACCGGGCTCGATAATGGGGGTGAACACGCGCCTGAACAGGCCGATGTCCGACAGGTTCGAGAGCGCGACGATAGGCGAAGACGGGTTCATGTCACAGAAGCTCAACCCCACTTCGAAGGAGAACTGGGAGGCGAAGCCTCACGTCAGGAACGCGTACAAGACCCTCGTCCCGCTCGTGCTAGACTCGTCCTGGAGCCAAGCGCTGGGCCCCTCGACGATGCCGTACCTGTTCATCTCGGAGCGGAGGTCCACCATGCCTCTGGTCAGCCCCCCGGACGTCTGGATCGTCTTCAAGGCCAACCCGATGATCTCCATGATGGACCCCAAGCCTGTGGCCGAGACGCTCGAGAAGTTCCCGTTCACAGTGTGCTTCGCCTACGTGCAGGACGAGACGAACTGGTTCGCCGACCTTCTCCTCCCCGAGAGCACTGACCTGGAGAGCGTCCAGCTCGCGCGTGTGGGCGGGACCAGCTACCAGGAGCAGTTCTGGGACTCGATCGGAGTGGCGATCAGGCAGCGGGCGGTAGACCCGGTGTGCGACACCATGGACATGACTGAGATATCGTCGGAGATAGCACGGAGGACCGGGCTCCTCGACAACTACTACGCATCCATCAACAGAGGATCGCTGGGCTCGAGGCTCAGGACAGCGAAGTACGACTTCAGCCTCAAGAACGGGGAGCGCTACGGCGCCGACGAGATTTGGGACAGGGTATGCAGGGCCGCGACGCTCACACTGAGCGGAGGCAGGGAGGAGCGCGGCCTCGACTGGTTCAGCGAGAACGGCGCCTACCTCGTGCCTTTCGCGCGGATCAACTGGTACCTCCACCCGGCGATGGTCGCAAAGAGGCTGAGGTACGAGGTCCCCTACCAGGAGAGGCTCTTCAGGGTCGGGGAGGAACTCAGGCGGAGGCTCCACGAGAACGGGATAGAGTGGTGGGACAGCCAGCTGAACGAATACGCAGCCCTCCCTCCTTGGGAAGACTTCCCTGGAGTGTGGGAGCGGGTCCCTTCGCTCTTCGGCAAGAAGCCCGAGGACTATCCCTTCTGGCTCCTCACGACGAAGAGCCTGCAGTACGTCCACGGCGCAAACGCGGGGAACCCGATGCTCGCTGACGCGGCCGGGAACATAATGGGGCACAGGGCCGTCATGATGAACGCCGGGACTGGCAGGAGAATGGGCCTGGAGACCGGGGACAGGATCGCCATCGAATCACCGATTGGAAGGATAAGGGCGAACGTCCTCCTCAGGGAGGGGATGAGACCTGACGTGCTGGTGGCCCTCGGTCAGTTCGGGCACTGGGTGATGCCCGTGGCCAAAGACCTGGGGATGCCCGGGATGAACAGGCTCAACCCTGTCCTGATGGAGACGACCGACGGCACAGGCAGCGGGGCGGACCTGGTCAGGGTCAGGGTGACCAAGGAGGGCCGTTGACGCGGAGGGGACGCCCAGCCTCCGCCGTCCCGTCTGCGGACATGGCCAGTGACGCGCCGTCGGGGCGCATTCTCGCTCTGAGAGTGAACGGAGAGCGGCGAAGGCTGACCGTCCCCGCCAACCGGACCCTCCTCGAGGTGCTGCGCGAAGACCTGGGGCTGACCGGGACCAAGCACGGATGCGAGCTCGGGGAGTGCGGGGCGTGCACCGTCCTGGTGAACGGGATTCCGCGGCTCGCGTGCCTGACGCTCGCGGCCGAGGTCGAAGGAGCCGAGATCACGACCGTCGAGGGGCTGGCGGCGGGTGGAGCGATGAACGAGCTTCAGGCTGCGTTCTCGGAGCTCGGCGTCATCCAGTGCGGCTACTGCACGCCGGGCGTGCTCATGTCGGCCCAAGCGCTGCTCAACCGCAACCCCGCGCCTTCCACTGAGGAGGTCAGGAACGCGCTTTCAGGGAACATCTGCAGGTGCTCCGGCTACGTCAGGATCGTGAAGGCCGTGAAGCTCGCCGGGAGGAGGCTGGAGGGAAGGAGATGAGCCCCTCGGCCGGTCTCGCTGTGGTTGGGAAACCCCTTGCGAAGGTCGACGCCGCCGCCAAGGCCACCGGACAGGCGAAGTACGCGGACGACCTGGTCCTCCCCGGGATGCTGTGGGGGAGGATCCTCAGGAGCGTCCACCCTCACGCAGCGATCGAGTCGATAGACGCCAGCCAGGCGCTCGCAGTCCCGGGGGTCACAGCGGTGCTGACCGGCAAGGACCTCCCCGAGAAGTATGGCATCCTCCCCGTAAGCCAGGACGAAACAGCATTCGCGACTGACAGGGCCAGGTACGCCGGGGAGGCGGTCGCAGCCGTTGCCGCGACAAGCCCCGAAGCGGCCGACGAGGCCCTGCGGAGGATACGCGTCGTCTACAGACCCCTCGAGAAGGTCACGGACATCGACGACGCGCTGGGGATGAAGGGCCCTGCCATACACGCCGAATCCGACGGCAACGTCCAGAAGCGGGTCAACCTCGAGTTCGGCGACGTCGAAAGAGGGTTCAAGGAGGCTGATCACATCAGAGAGGACGATTTCTTCTACGCGGGGAGCAACCACGCAGCGCTGGAAGAGCACACAGCGGTTGCTTCCTACGGCACGGACGGAAGGCTCACCGTCTGGTCCTCCACGCAGGTCCCGCACTACCTCCACCGGACGCTAGAGCGGGTCCTCGGCCTTCCTGCCGGGAGGATAAGGGTGATCGCGCCCACGATAGGCGGCGGGTTCGGGGCGAAGACAGACATCTTCTCTCACGAGCTCGCGGCAGGCAAGCTCTCCATGGTGACAGGGCGCCCGGTGAAGATCACATGCACGAGGGAGGAGGTCTTCTACCTTCACCGGGGGAGGCACCCAGTCCGGATTCACGTCAGGACAGGGTTCAAGCGGAACGGGAAGATCACGGCCATGCACCTGAAGGCGATTCTGGACGGCGGCGCCTACGGGAGCTACGGGGTGGCAACCACCTACTACGTCGGCGCTCTGATCCCCGCCACCTACCGCATCCCGAGCTACAAGTTCGAAGGCGCACGCGTGTTCACCAACAAGCCCCCCTGCGGCCCGAAGCGCGGCCACGGGACCCCGCAGCCGAGGTTCGCAGTCGAGTGCCACCTGGACAAGGCGGCGGGCGAGCTCGGGATCGACCCTGTCGACCTGAGGCTGAAGAACTCGGTCACGCCCTTCTCCACCACCGCGAACCACCTGCGGATAACGAGCTGCGGCCTCGAAGAGTGCGTCGAGAGGGTCGTGAAGGCGTCGCGCTTCCGCGAAAAGCGGGGCAGGCTCGGCGCAGGGAGGGGGGTGGGATTCGCGGTGAGCAGCTACATCTCAGGGGCAGGGCTCCCCATCTACTGGAACGACCTCCCCCACTCCTCGGCGCAGGTACGGCTCGACAGGGGAGGGGGCGTGACTGTCTACTGCGGCGCCACGGACATAGGGCAGGGCTCCACCTCGACCCTCGCCTACCTCGCGGCGGAGACCCTCGGGGTGTCGGTCTCGGACGTGACTGTGGTCACAGCGGACACCGACCTAACCCCCGTCGACCTCGGGAGCTACTCGAGCAGAGTCACCTTCATGGCAGGAAACGCAGTGCTTCAGGCCGCGACACGGGCGAGAGATCTTGTCCTCAGGTCGGCCGCCAAGGAGCTCAAGGTCGCCCCCGCCGGGTTGGTGGCAAGGGCTGGCAGGGTACACTGCAGAGGCGACCCTCAGAAGCGTCTGAGCTGGGTGCAGGCGGTCCGGGGGGCTGAAGCCAGGTTCGGTCCAATTGCCGCGTCTGGCAGCTACAAGCCGAAGGACCTCGCCGGGCCCTACAAGGGCTCGGGGGTCGGCCCTTCCCCAGCCTACAGCTTCTCGGCCTGCGTCGCGGAGGTCTCCTGCGACAGGGAGACAGGCATGGTCCAGGTGGAGAAGGTGTGGCTCGCGCACGACATAGGCAGGGCGCTCAACCCGCTCAGCGTCGAAGGGCAGATAGAAGGAGGCGTGGTGATGGGTCTGGGAGAGGCGCTGATGGAGGAGCAGGCGTTCCGAAACGGGTTCCTGAAGTCGCCCTCTCTGCTCTGGTACAAGGTCCCGACTGTGATGGAAGCGCCGGAGATCCATTCCATCCTCGTCGAGACCGTCGACCCGGAGGGCCCTCTCGGTGCGAAGGAGGTGGGGCAGGGGCCGCTCCTTCCAGTGGCGCCGGCAATCGCCAACGCAGTGCATGACGCTCTCGGGATACGTCTCGACGAGGTGCCAATCACGCCGGACAAGGTCCTCAGGGCGTTGAAGGACATGACGTCAGGGGGGCCGGGGAGGGTCGGACCCGGCCGGTTCCCGAGCTTCGACTTCGGGGAGGCCACACGGGTGCCGTCAGGGATGTCGCGCACGTCTGCAGGCCGGCGAGGCAGCCGCAGGAGGGCTGACTAGCTCTGCTCAGGCTCCCAGAGTTCTCGTACGTCTCCGCGAAGACCGCCGAAGAAGCCAGCGGTCTGGCCGCAGCCTCTCCCCATGCTGTCCTCCTCTCCGGGGGGACAGACCTCATCCCCAACATCAAGCGTCGGCAGCTAGAGCCCCGCCTTGTTATCGGCCTGTCTGGGATTACGGGGCTGAAGGGGATTCGGGGTAATGGCGAGAACGGCCTGTCCATAGGTGCGCTGACCACGCTCGACGAGATCGCATCGTCAAGGGTCGTGAACGAGCGCTATCCCGCCCTCGCCCAAGCCGCGGCGAGCGTCGGGAGCCCCCAGATCAGAGCGTCGGGCACCCTGGGCGGCAACCTCTGCCAGGACACGCGGTGCAGCTACTTCGACACGCCTTCAGGATGGAGGGAAGGCGT
>DAIDAO010000014.1 GCA_027310575.1 bacterium
TAGTGCAGCGTCCGGTCCTCCCTCACCGTCAGGACGTAGCCGTCTCCGTCGAACGACCCGTCTTCCGAGGGGTAGATCGACTTGTACTTCGACACTAACTCGCGAAGGATCGGCGCGCCGATTACTGTCATGGCTCTGCCGCACCCTCCCACGCAGGCTCCTTATCAACCAGGATGGGTTCCCTGCGCGCCCGCCCTGCCACGACCCTCCTGATACCCAGGTACACTACCAGGAGGAAGGAGACCACCCCGAAGAGCAGCAGCATGTCGACGTAGAAGAGGTAGTTCAGCGCGAAGACCTGGGTGGTCGAGTTCACCGGTATGCCGTACGCCGACTGCCCGAAGAACGCGAACACGCTCCACATGTAGTCGACCCCCCAGTGGGCGAGCACGGCCACGTGCAGCCCGTACCTGACGTAGACGTATCCGAGGACTATCCCTCCCCAGACCGCTTCCGGGACCTTCGCCCACTCCCACCCCCCGCCGCCGCCGCAGGTCACGTGGCAGACGCCGAACGTCGCAGCCGACGCTGCAGTGGCGGCCCAGATAATGAGCGAGGTCGCCCCTCCCACAGCGAGGCCCTCGTAGGCTGCGGACGGCCTCCACAGGGACTTCAGGGCCTCCCTGAGGGGCTTCCCCATCGAGAGTACGAGCGCCACCAGCCCTATCAGGACGACCCTGAACCCTATCGTCTCCCTCAGGGGCGCGAACGTGAGGGACCCGAACTCCAGGAGCGGGTCGACATTCGAGAAGGGGTTCCCGGGGGAGCCTGCCACCGCCTGGGTGACGCCGAGCACCACCAGGGCCGTGAAGTTCAGGAACCCGATGGAAACGATGATGACAAAGAACGGGCTCGAAAGGAGCCCCCCGACGCCTGTGTGCAGCGCCTCGTCGACCGCCTGCAGGGGGCGCTTCGCCTGGGTGAACCCGAGCGCGAACATCCCTGCGTAGATGGCCAGGAGGAGCACGAACAGCCCGCCGATCGGGACAGGGAAAGGGAGCAGGGCCACAGTGGGTCCGACCCAGAGGTAGGTCGGGACGAACGAGCCTGCGGTGTACTGGGAGGACAGCCCGCCGTTGAAGACGGCGTAGATCCCGGCAGGGAACGCCAGCACGATGAGGACGAGGGTGAGCCCTAGGAGCAGGAGGACTACGGCGGTCGCCGACCTCGACGCGACCCCGGCTGCAGGCGCGCCCTGCGCTTCCAAGGCTACTCGGTCCCCGACCCGGCGTCGGCGTCCTTCTCCAGGTACGCTGTCCCTGCGTAGCCGCACTTCGTGCAATAGTAGTCCTGGGGGACGAGCCACCCTCCGAGCTCGCTCCGGGCGGTCAGGGGGGCGAGGCACTTCGGGCAGAGCTTCGTCGACAGGACGAACGGGCTCCTCCTGGCGAGGGTCGGCTCGCGGTCCCCATGCCCGCTCTCAGGCTGCACGTCTTCGCCGAGCCTTGCGGCGCCCTTAAAACCGTTCCAGGCATCTTCGATGTTGATGACAGCCGAGGAGTGCTACGCGTGCGGCGGGGACATGGTCGAGATACAGGCCTGCAAGTTCCGCTGCAACAACTGTGGGGCGCTCCTCGACTGCGAAGACGTCTCTGGGCTCCCGAAGTGAACGCGGAAATCCTTCAGCCGGAGCAGGATGCCAGGATTGCCGCACGTCACCTTAGGCGCGCCTTGGCTGCCTGCTCCCCGCCCAAGACGCGGAGGGCTTCGTCAGCGGTCTTCCCTTCGTGCACCACGGCCCTGACTGCTTTGATCATGCCCACCGGGTTGGACGACTGGAAGATGTTCCTCCCCATGTCGACCCCTACAGCCCCTTCGGACACCGCGTTGAACGCCAGCTGCAGCGCGTCCTTCTCGGGGAGCTTCTTCCCCCCTGCGATCAGCACAGGCACCGGGCACCCCTCGACCACCTTGTGGAAGTCCTCACAGTAGTACGTCTTCACGAGGCTGGCTCCCAGCTCGGCCGCGATCCTGCACGCCAGTCCCAGATACCTCGCATCCCTCGCCATCTCCCTCCCCACCGCCGTGACCGCGAGGACAGGCATGCCGTACCTCTCCCCCTCGTTCACCAGCTCGGACAGGTTGGCGAGCGTCTCCTTCTCGTGCTCAGAGCCGACGAAGATGGATACTGCCACAGCCGAGGCGTTGAGCCTTATCGCCTCCTCGATAGAAGTGGTCACGACCTCGTCCGACAGCTCCTTCAGGATGCTCGTCCCCCCGGACACGCGAAGCACGATCGGGAGCTTCTGCGACGGGTCGACGGACGTCCTCAGGACCCCTCTGGTGAGCATGAGCGAATCCGCGTACGGGAGCAGGGGGGTGACGGTCGCCCTCGGGTTCTCGAGCCCGGTGGTCGGCCCCTGGAAGTAGCCGTGGTCGACGGCGAGCATCACCATGCGGCCGTCCTTCGTGAGCCTCGACACCCTGTTCGAAAGTCCCCAGCTCAAACTTTGGTCACCCCGCTTCCTCAGCGCTGGGAATTTAAGCATACCCCGCTTTCAAGGGGTCACGACGACCTTCATGGCCTTCCCCCCAGAGGCCGCCTCCACAGCTTCGCCGAACCTAGACAGAGGGAACCTGTGGGTGACGAGGGCGCCGAACTCCCGGCCGCGGGCCGCGAGGACCTTCAGGGCCCTCTTCGTGTCCTCCTCCGTGGCGCCGTAGCTCGTGATGATCTCGCGCTCCGCGTTGTACAGCTCGCTGATGTCATAGTCGAGGACCGAGCCGCTCGGAGGGACGCCGAACAGACAGACGCGCCCGCCCTTCCTGACAGAGCGGAGCCCCTGGAGTATCGCCCCCCTGCTCCCGCTCGCGACTATTGCCAGGTCCGCGCCCCTCCCCCCTGTCACGGCCTTCACCTCCCCGGCCACGTCGGACCTCGCGCCGACCACCTTCCCCGCCTTCAGCCGCTCCGCAGCCCTGAGCCTCTCGTCGCTGACGTCGCTGATGATCACGTCCGCCCCCGCCCGACTGAGGAGGAGCGCGTGCATGGTCCCCACAGGCCCGGCGCCAGCTACGAGGACCGTGTCCCTGGACGCCGGTCTGCACTTCCTCACAGACCTGACGCAGCACCCGAGCGGCTCGATGAGAGACGCCACCTCGAAGGGCATGCCGCGCGGGAGCTTCAGCACCCCGCCCCTGGAGACGTTCCAGGCCGGGACGCGGAAATACTCTGAGAACCCCCCCGGGTCCAAGTTGCTCCCCCTGTAGTGGTCGCACATCGTCTCGTTCCCTGCTCGGCAGAGGTAGCAGGTGTAGTCCGGGACGTGGTGGTGGGGGAAGACCCGGTCCCCTTCCGCGAACCCCTTCACCCCCCTGCCCACTGCCGAGACCGTCCCGACCGCCTCGTGCCCTACGACTGGGAGGGAGGCTGTGTACTCCCCGCGCATCTTCTCGAGGTCAGTCCCGCAGAGGCCGCAGGCGCTCATCCGGACGACCAGGTCCCCCGGCCCAGGGGAGGGGACGTCCAGCTCCGACACCTCGGGCCACAGCCCGTGCTGCCCAGGCCTCGAGGTCAGGAGGACCGACTTCATCTGCTGGTTGGCCTGCCCACGGCCGGCTCATTTAAGCGAAGCAGCGCCAGATTCTTATGCAGAGCGCGCGACTGTGGTCCCAGAATTGGCAAAGTGCGACGAGTGCGGCAGAGAGTTCGCCGCTGAGGCAGGGCTGGCCCAGCACCTGAAGGACAAGCACGGCCTCGGACCCGGCGCCTCCGCGAAGGCTGTGGCCGGGGGGCCGAAGGAGAGGAGGAAGCCCAAGAGCCTGCGCAGGAGGAACAGGCACCCGGTCGCCATAGGGATCGCGGCTGTCGCGGTGGCGCTGGTGCTGGGGCTCTACCTGACCGCAGCCCCCTCGGCTGCCCAGCCCCCATTCCCCTGCAGCACCGAGGGGGCGTACGACCACATCCACCCCTACCTCCAGATCTGGGTGGGCGGCAGCAACGTCACCATCCCGGCAGGCGTGGGGCTCCTTCAGGAGGGGACCTGCACGGAGCCTGTGCACATGCACGACGCCTCGGGGATACTCCACCTCGAGCTTTCGCGGTCCCAGGCGGGCCAGAGCTGGACGCTCGCAGACTTCTTCAGCATCTGGAAGTACTCCTGCAGCCAGAACCCCTCCCTCTGCCCGACAGTGAACGGCGCGCCCAGGCCCGTCGTGTTCAACCAGACCGACATATTCGGGTTCAGGGCTGACTCGACCCACAGCGTGACCCTGCTCGTCGACGGCACCCCGTCTTCGCAGTGGGGGGCCCTTGACCTCCTGCAGCTCGACTACTGCAGCGCTGCGCTGGCCAGCGCGTTCCCGTGCTCGCAGACCGCAGGGGGCAACCCGGCCTGGGAGTGCGTCGCAGCCGGCCAGTGCGGGACCTACCCGTACGGCACCGGCCACAAGATCGTCATAGAGTACGCGCAGGCCTAGCGGGCCCTAGCTTAATACCGAGGCGCAGGCGAGAGGGCAGAGACACGGCTTGGGGCTCCCGGAGAAGATCAAGAAGATAGAGGACGACATCCACAAGACCCAGGTCAACAAGAAGACGGAGCACCACATCGGCCTCCTGCGGGCGAAGCTCGCCAAGCTGCGGGCTGAGCTGGAGGAGCAGCACACCCGAAAGACCGGGTCGAGGCTCGGCTACGACGTCAAGAAGTCCGGGGACGCGACCGTCGTGCTCATCGGCCTCCCGAGCGTGGGCAAGTCCACCCTCCTGAACAGGCTCACCAACGCGAAGTCGAAGGTGGCCGCGTACCAGTTCACGACCCTGGAGGTGGTGCCGGGGGTGATGGAGCACGGAGGGGCAAGGATACAGGTCCTCGACCTCCCTGGGATCATCAAGGGCGCGTCCTCGGGCAAGGGGCTCGGGAGGAGGGTCCTCGCAGTGGCGCGGAGCGCCGACCTCGTCCTCTTCGTGGTGGACGTGTTCCAGCCCGAGGCGCGCGACCTCCTCGAGCGGGAGCTCAGGTCGACCGGGATAAGGGTGGACGAGGCGCCCCCCAACGTCGCGATCGAGAAGGTCGACTCGGGCGGGATCAGCGTGGCGTCCCAGGTGAGGCTCACCAGGATCAGCGAGGCCCTGGTCAAGGACATCCTGAGAATCTACGACGTCAACGGGGCGCGGGTGGTGATAAGGCAGGACATCAGCGACGAGCAGCTGGTCGACGTCCTGTCGGGCAACAGGGTCTACGTCCCGTCCCTGACCGTGATGAACAAGATCGACCTCGTGAACACAGGGTTCACCTCCGAGCTGACCCGGAAGCTCCCGTACCGCTTCGTCCCCGTATCTGCGGAGGCAGACGTCAACATCCAGGCCCTCCGGGAGGAGATCTACAGGCGGCTCGACTTCGTGAGGATCTACATGAGGCGCAGGACCGGGGAGACGGACTTTCAGGAGCCGATGGTGGTCAGAGGGGGGGCGACGATAGCGGACGTGTGCGACAGGGTCCACAGGGGCATGAAGGACGACTTCCGGTACGCCCAGGTCTGGGGAAAGAGCGTGAAGTTCGGCGGGCAGCGCGTGGGTATGGCCCACAGGCTGATGGACCAGGACGTGCTGACCATAGTGACGAAGTAAGACGCGGCCTTCGTGATGGAGGTCCGGGACCGAGGGGCCTCCCTCCGGTAAGCGCCTCTTGACAAGAGGTTACAGATTCAGGGGCTCATCATGCTTTTATACCCGGATGTGGTCGTTTTTTCTGTAACATGGCTCTCCAGGGAGACATGGCACTCATCGGGGACATGCTCCAGTTCATCGGGGTTTTCGTGTCGTTTTCGATCGCATACGTAGCCTTCAGGGGCGTTAGGCACACGGAGAGCTCGTCCCTGCTCAGGCTTGCCACCGCGTTCGTCTTCCTCGGCTTCGGGTTCCTGGTCGAGGCGATCGTGGGCCTTGGGCAGGTGGTGCCGTCCTTCTCGCTTTCGGAGACGACCGTCGTGGTGGGGGGGCTGCTCCTCGAAACGACGGGTTACTTCTTCCTCGCCTTCTCCCACGCTGTCGACGTCATGCTCTCGAAGCGGATGGGCGCGGCGCTCCTCGTCTTCCCTGTGATATCTCTCTCTGGGACCCAGATGGCCGACGTCCTGAGCTTCTTCGCGTTCTACTTCGTGATGTACGGCGTGGTCGAGACGCTCTACTCGTACGCCCGGACGAAGAAGCCCGACACCCTCCTGATAGCCATGGGCCTGTCCCTGATAGGGCTCGGTACGTTCTTCCAATGGTTAGCAACTTTGTACCAGTATGTTGGAGTTCTTACACTACTGCAGATTATTCTCCAGGAGATGGGTCTTCTGATGATGTTCATCCCGGTCCTGACGTTCAGGTCGATGGGAGGAGTGAAGCAAGATGGCCCAATATAGGACCCAGGTAAGGATCATAGCCGACGTGCTGAGCACTGCCAGGGACATGAACACCGAAGGCGAGGGGGTCGGGGTCACCGCCCTCCTGCGCAAGGGGAACATGTCGTACACCAGGATGAGCAAGCTCCTCTCCGAACTCGTGGGCTCCGGGCTCCTCCTCGAGCTCAGCGGGGATAAGATCTCGAAGTACATGATCTCGGAGAAGGGGATACAGTTCCTCGCGCACTACTACGCGTTCGAGGACTTCGCGCAGTCGTTCGGTCTCAGGCTCTAGCCTATTCGCTGCCGCTGGACGTTCCGGCCTTACAGGTAAGCAGAAATTGGTTTATACCGCGGCCTGAGGCCTCACGCCGATGATCGGAGTAGCAGGAGCAGGAAAGATCGGAGCAGCGTCCGCGCTCGAGATGGCATCCATGGGGCTCGACGACATCGCCCTGGTAGACATCGTCCCCGGACTGGCGGAAGGCGAGGCGCTGGACATCAGCCACAAGCTTTCGGACATGGGCGTGGACGTCGACGTGACCGGGTCGACCGACTTCTCGACGCTGAAGGGCGCCGACCTCGTGGTCCTCGCGGCTGGGATGGGGAGGAAGCCCGGCATGACGAGGATGGACCTCCTCGCGAAGAACGCTGAGATAATCGGCCCTGTGACAAAGGAGGTCGCGAAGCACGCGACAGACGCGGTGCTCCTCATGATGACCAACCCGATGGACGCGATGACGTTCCTCGCGCTCAAGGCGTCGGGCTTCCCCAAGGCCAGGGTCGTGGGCCAGGGGGGCCTACTCGACAATTCGCGGTTCAAGTACGTCCTGGCCAAGAAGCTGGGGGTCTCCAGGGGCTCCATCACCTCGCTGGTCCTCGGGGAGCACGGGGAGAACATGATCCCGCTCGCAAGCCACACGTACATCAGCGGGGTGCCCCTGGCGAACATACTGAGCGAAGCAGAGATCCAGCAGGCCATCGACGACACCCGGAAGGTCGCAGCCGAGGTGATCGCCAAGAAGGGGGCGACGGTCTTCGCCCCTGGGAGGGTGGTCGCGCACATGGCGAAGGCGATAGTCTGCGACACCAAGGAGGTCGTGCCGGCTTCCGCCTACCTGGAGGGGGAGTACGGCGTGAGCGGGATCTGCATCGGGGTCCCGCTGCGGCTCGGGAAGGGGGGGATCGAGAAGATCTACGAGCTGAAGCTCTCAGACAAGGAGAGGGACTGGTTCAACAAGGGCGCGGACACGCTCAGGGAAGCGATAGCGACCCTGAAGGTCTAGAGCCGGAGTCCCTGCCGTGCGGCGGCTCTAGACGCGCTTCTGCTCCCTCTTGTAGTGTTGCCATCCGTGCTGGTCCACGAAGATCAGCCGCCGCAGTGACTCCTTCCTAGAGGAGTCTTTTGCGGCATCAGAAAGCTAAAGAACCGTCCGCTTCAGCGGGCGATTCAATCTTGCTCATCATCGTCCTCCTGAAGGGGGTCCCCGCGAGGACCACCCAGGCGGTCCAGATCGGGGGGGTGCTCAACAGGGAGGCGATGGACCTCGTCCTCAACCCCCACGACGCCAAGGCGGTCGAGGCCGCGGACTATCTCAAGCGGAGGGTCGGCGGGAAGGCGGTCGCGCTCAGCATGGGGCCGGACGGCAAGCTCATCCCTCTCATGAAGCCCCTTTTCGACTCCGAAGTCCTGGGCATTGACGAGGAGTACGTCCTGAGCGACAGGAAGATGGCAGGCTCTGACACCCTCGCCACGTCCTACGCCGTCGCCCTAGGGGTGAAGAAGGTGGTGGAGAGGCACGTCAGGCCCATCGAGGAGGTCGAGGAGGCCATCAAGAAGGGGGGATATTCGGAAATCGTGAAGGCAAGGGCGGCCGAGCTCTACCGCGCGAACCTCCTCCCCAACAGCGTCTACAGCGAGCTCCCCGCCGTGAAGGGCAGCATCGTGCAGACGTTCATGGACGGGAAGATAGCCACGCAGACGGCCCTAAAGGAGCTCGAGGCGGAGAAGCAGAAGGTCTCCAGGTTCGTAATCGTTGCCGGGATCAAGACCACGGACGGGGAGACCGGGAGCGTCGGGCCCCAGGTCGCGGAGGGGGTCTCTGAGCTCACCGGGAGCGTGATGCCGCACGCCACCTACGTGGAGGACTTCGAGGTCGACGCGGAGGGGTCGTCCATCACTGCCCAGAGGATGATAGGCTATCTCTCGCAGAAGCTCGAGATGAGCCTCCCCGCGCTGATCACCGTGTCCACGGAATATCGGCCTAGGACTGCGCCCGCTTCCGCGCAGATCGCAGCGAGGGCCAACGGGTACAGGGGGAAGGTCTTCCAGGCGTTCAAATGGACTGCCGACGACCTGGGTGCCGACCCCAAGAGGCTCGGTCTCCTCGGCTCCCCCACCATAGTGGGGACGGGCATAGACGTGGGCAAGCCTCCGGTCCAGAAGACGGTGGGGACGAGCCTGGTCTTCCTCAAGCCCTCCAGCCAGCTCGAATACGAAGGGAGGAAGTACGGCCCCTTCGCCCAGGGGGACCTCGTCAACTCCCTCCCAGAGGGGCTGGTGGCGAAGTTCAGGGAGGACGGCACAGTCGGGGTCTTCGACTACGGGATGCTCGCGGGTGAGCTGGTCGCTTGAGCGGAGAGTACTCCGGGGTCTGGGTCTACCTCCAGCAGAGCAAGGGGGACCTCCTCCCGGCGTCCCTCGAGCTCCTGGCGGCTGGGCGCGGGGTCGCGGACAAGCTGGGCCAGCAGAACGTCGGCGTCCTCCTCGGGAACAACCTCGAGCCCCTGGCGCGCAAGGCCATCGAACACGGGGCTGACGCCGTGCTCCTCGTGGACTCCCCTGCACTCGAGACTTACTTCAACCTCGCATACGTCGACGCGATCTACGCCCTCGTCAAGGAGCGGAAGCCGTACGTGTTCCTCTTCACCTCGAACGAGGTCGGGAAGGACGTGGCTGGGAGGGTCGCCTACAGGGTCCCGACCGGCCTTGCCACCGACAACGTCCAGCTCGCAGTGGAAGACTACAACAACCCCGCCCTCGGGCAGTTCAAGGACCTCCTCATCCAGGTGAGGCCCGACTTCGGCACGAGGCTCGCGAGGATCTACACGCCGAAGCACAGGCCGCAGATGGCGACGGTCAGGGCCGGGAGCTTCTCCCCACTCCCCGCCGACCCGAAGCGCAAGGGGAAGGTGGAGAAGATCAGATTCGAAGCCCCGGCCTACCCGGCCAAGGTGACGGAGGTGGCCGAGCTCCCCCCTCAGGTCCCCGACCTTGCTGGCGCGGACGTGGTGATCAGCCTTGGCCTCGGGATACTGAAGGACGGCTCAGGGCTCCCGAGGGACCCGAGGGAGGCTTACGGGCACGCCCAGGAGCTGAAGAAGCTGCTCGAGGAGCGCTACCACATGAAGGCCGAGATCGGGGCCACCCGCGCCCTCATCTACGCAGAGATCAAGGAGCTTGAGGGGGTCATCGGGAAGTCGAACCAGGTGGGGCAGACCGGGTCGACGGTCAAGCCGAAGGTCTACATCGCCGTGGGGATCAGCGGCGCGCTGCAGCACAGGGTCGGGATGCGGAATTCGTCCAAGATAGTGGCGATAAACCTGGACCCGAAGGCGCCCATATTCAAGATAGCCCACTATCCGATAGTCGGGGACCTCTACGAGGAGCTCCCCAAGCTGACGAAGGCCCTGGGAGGAGCGGGGAGTGCCAGCTGAATACGACGTCATAGTCGTGGGGGCAGGCCCGGCAGGGGCGGCCGCCGCCCTTTCGCTCGCCCGCAAGGGGGTGAACGTCCTGATGCTGGAGAAGGCGAGGATCCGGGGGAGCGGAACATGACCGGGGGCGTGATCTACGGCGACTTTCCGGGCGAATGGGGGCTGATCAGCCTCGTCCCTGACTTCGAGACCTCCGCACCGCTCGAGAGGCGCATCATATCCCACGAGGTGGTCGTCCTCGGCGCCCCGGACTACGGCCGCGGGCAGAGCAGGTACTACAGGCTGTCGAAGTCGTCGTTCCCGGCCCGGGCCGGGCTGTTCCAGATGGAGTTCGAGACCGGGCACGACTATTCGGTCCTCAGGCGCCCCTTTGACAGGTGGTTCGCCAGCCTCGCGGTCCAGGCGGGGGCTATGCTGTCCACCGAGACGACCGTCGAGGGGCTGCTGACCGAGGGGGGCGCGGTCGCCGGCGTCAGGACCACCCACGAGGAGCTCAGGGCGAAGCTCGTGATCGACGCGTCCGGGGTGACTTCGAACCTGGTCGCGGAAGCAGGGCTGAGGGAGCGCCTGACCCCGCGCCAGCTCTACCACGGGGTCAAGCGGGTCTACAGGCTGGACGCCGCCACCATCGAGAAGAGGTTCAGGGTGAAGCCGGGCGAGGGGAGGGCCGTCGCGTTCCTCGGCGAGTTCATGCAGGGGATAGGGGGAGGGGCGTTCGTCTACACGAACAGGGACACCCTGTCCGTGGGCCTTGTGGTCTCCCTCGACTCCCTGATCAGGCGGACTACCGAGCACTTCGACCAGGTGGGGAAGGCCATCGACGTCCTAGACGGCTTCGAGCGCCACCCGATGGTGGCCGAGCTGCTCGACGGGGCCCAGGCGGTGGAGTACTCGGCGCACAACATACCCAAGGGGTACAAGGCCATCCTCAAGCGCCCGTACGCGGACGGCTTCATGGCAGCCGGGGACGCGCTCGGGTCCTTCGTGAAGCTCGGGCCCATGATCGACGGGATGCGCCGGGCGGTGATGTCAGGGATGATGGCTGCCTCTGCTTACCTCTCAGCCGCCTCTTCCGGCTCCTTCAAGGGGAGGAACCTCTCCAGGTACAGGGACCTCCTTTCCCCGGTCTACGAGGACGTGAACCGGTCAGGGAGGGACAGCTTCCTGGCGGAGAGCGCCTTCACGTATCAGACCCTCCCGAGGCTGATGTTCTCCACGCGGCTCCTCACCAGCGTCTTCACCTTCGAACCGAGGGCCGCTCCCGACGGCCCCAAGGACTCGATCGCGAGGGTCCAGGAGGGGACCGGGCTCCTCGACTACGACGAGGACGAGGGCTACTCGCACATCAGGGTGGACCACGAGCTCGCCTCCAGGTCCCTTTCGAAGCCGTGGGTCCCGTCCTGCCCCACGAACTGCTACACCATATTCACCCAGAAGGGGGTCTTCGCGTCGTTCCAGGACCTCTACAGGCACAACCTCGGCCACGGGTCCACGGAGGGGAGCAGGAGGAGGGCACTCGCCCAGACGCTGGAAGACATAGCGTCAGCCCAGCTCAGGTTCGACCACGTCGCGTGCGTGGCGTGCGGGGCATGCGGGGCGATCGGCCCGCCCGAGATGGTGACCTTCGGCCACGAAAGGGACGGACACGGCGTCAGATACAGGTACGGCTAGCCCCGCTCCTCCAAACGTATAATACGACGTCAGGTTCGCCGCTGTCGTTTGACCCAGGGGCAAGAAGCGACTGGGGGGACCTGATCTGTCGTACAGCTATTCGGAAAGGCTCTCCAGGACGGTCAAGCAGCACCAGGACTGGAGGACGAAGGAGTGCCTGAACCTCATCCCTTCAGAGAACCACGGGAGCCCGCAGATGAGGTCGATGTTCCTCTCCGACCTCGGCAACAGGTACAACTCCCCTGACAAGTTCTACAGGGGGACCAAGTACGCTGACGAGCTCCTTTCCCTGACCGAGGAGCTCGCGAGGAAGGCCTTCGGCGCGAGGTACGCTGACGTGAGGGCGCTTTCCGGGCACACGGCCGACATGGCCGTCCTGCTGTCGCTGACCAGCCCTGGGGACAAGATACTCTCTGTGAACCCTGACAACGGCGGGTATCCGGGGATAACCCACCTCGGGCTCGGCTCGCTGCTGAAGCTCGAGAACCTGTACTTCCCGTACGACGACGTAACAGTGAACATCGAGACCAAGGGGTCGGCCGCGCTCATAAAGTCCGCCGACCCGAAGGTCGTGTTCTTCGGGTCCAGCTTCATCCCGTTCCCGCACCCAGCGAAACAGCTCTCGGCGGTCGCGGACGGGGCCTGCGTCTACGACGGCTCTCATGTGCTCGGCCTGATCGCTGGGGGCGAGTTCCAGGACCCGCTCAGGGAAGGGTGCTCCCTCCTGATAGGGTCCACCCACAAGAGCCTCCCGGGGCCGCAGGGGGGGATAATCCTCTCGAACGACGAGGAGGTCTTCGCCAAGGTCGCGGGGAAGATCTTCCCTGGCATAATCGACAACATCCACCTCGACAGGGTGGCCGCGCTCGCGGTGTCGCTCGTCGAGATGATCCAGTTCGGGAAGAGCTACGCCCAGGCGGTCGTGAAGAACTCCCAGGCGTTCGCGAAGGCCCTGGCGGGCCTCGGGGTGAAGGTGAAGGGCGCTTCCGCCGGGTACACGAAGTCCCATCAGGTCCTCCTCGACTACGAGCCGGGCAAGCTTCAGTTCCTTTCGATGCGCCTCGAGCAGGCGAACATCATCGGCGACAACGGGGGGAGGCTGGGGACGCAGGAGCTGACGAGGATGGGGTACGGCGCGAAGGACATGGAGGAGGTGGCGGAGCTCGTCTCCCTGATCATCCTCGGGAAGAAGCCCCCCGACTTCGTCCAGAAGAAGGTGAGGACACTGGCGAGGCAGTTCCAGCAGCCCAGGTTCGTCCTGGCGTCCTTCCCGAAGTTCCTCGACTAGCTATCTGTGCGATATCCCGAGGGACTCGTCCGTGAGCTTCATCGATTCGTCCCTGGTGTAGCCTCCGGCAATCGCCCTGATCGCGTCGACGTCCTCCGGGACGACTATGGCCTCCTGGTGCACCCCTAGGAACATGTACGCCTCGTCGTCCACGACAGTCACCGAGTCTCTCCAGACCGTGGCCTCGTAGACGTCGTTCCTGTCCCTCCCCTTCTCCCGCGCCCAGTCCATGACGTTGGAGGTCGATTTGAAGCCCGACTTTCCGTCCACCAGTGTCATCCTCCGCGCCCCCTGGAGCGCCTTCACCACGTCGTCCCTGGTCGCCGGCTTCTTCAGGCTGAGTATGAGGCTGTGCAGGTGCATGTGGGTGGTCGGGACCTTGAACGCCATTGTCACTATGTTGATGTGCGGCAGGACGGTCTGGACGTCCGGGCCGTGGTGGGACGGGAGCGTCGTGGGGTCCAGGACGACAGAGTCTATCGGCCCCTTCTTGACGTCGTCAGGGTCGGTCGCCCTCCTCGCAAGGACCGCCCTCGCCTTCGCCACCCCTATCGCGCCATCTATCGCGTCTATCGTCCTGCAGAGGCCGGTCGTGTTGCAGGAGACCACCTTGACCGCGTCCTTGCCTGCCGCAGCCTCGTAGTTGCACTGGGCCACGAACGAGGGGATCTGCATGTCGTCCCCGGCCCCCCCGTTGAACACGGACTTCACCTTCGCCTGCGAATAGACCTTGAGGTTCGCCGGGCCCGTGTCGTCCGGACCCGCGTCTACGACTACGTCCACCCTGTGGAGGAGGTCGTTGAGCGTCCCCTTCAGGGTGTACCCTGCCCCGTTGAACGCCTCGAGGCTCTTCATGTCGAGGGCATAGAGGTCTATCCCCTTGTCCCTGGCCAGGGCGTACTTGTAGTGAGGGTGCACGGCGGTGACCCCGACCAGCTCCATGTCCTTCTGCTTCTTCACCGCGTCGGCCACCCTGCGCCCTATGGTTCCGTACCCGTTGACCCCCACCTTGATCATGGCTTTCGCTCCTCCCCGTCCGCGGGCTTATACGGGTTCAAGCGCCCTTCCCTCCCCACCTGTCCGCCGCCCTCTCGAGCGCGTCGATCAGGGGGAGCCTCTTGCCTGCGAGGTACTGCACGAGGGCGCCACCTGCGGTGCTGGTGTGGTCTATCTGGTCGTGGATCCCGTACTTGCGGAGCGCGGTCGAGAGGTGGCCGCCGCTGATTATCGTGGTCCCGAAGGAAGAGGCCATGGCCCGGAGGAGCCCTTCGGTCCCCGCGCTGAACTCTTCGTATTCGAACGCGCCCGGGGGCCCGCTCATGAAGACCGTCCCTGCGCCCTTGATGAACTTGGAATAGCTGTCCACGGTCTTCGAACCGACGTCGAGGATCTGGGCTGGCCCGGCTATCTGGGCCGGGTCGACCTCCTTCCTCCCCCCGTTCGCTTTCACAGCTACGTCGATCGGGAGCCCGAAGCGGTCGGGCTCGTCAGCCATGAGCTCCTTGGCCTTGGCCACGAACTTCTGCTCGCCGTCGACGCCCAGGTCCCACTTGATCTTCCCGGCCGCCTTGAGGAAGACCAGACCGACCACGCCAGTCAGGAGCACCTTGTCTGCCCTGTTGTTGGCTATCAGGGCGTCTATCGCCTCGAGGCGGTCGCTCACCTTCGCCCCCCCGAGCACGGTGACGTACGGGCTCTTCTCCACAGAGAATATCCGGTCCAGCATGCGGAGCTCCTTCCCGACTGTACGCCCCGCGCAGGTGGGGACGAGCCCCGCGAACCCTACTATCGAGGGGGAGGAGCGGTGGGCGGTCGAGAACGCGTCCAAGACGCACGCGTCTATGTGCTCCCTGATCCTGCGGACCATGAACGTCTTCTCAGCGTCCGGGGGCTTGTACTCCTGGTTCTCCTCCGCAGCGAACCTGAGGTTGTCGAGGACCAGCACCTCCCCGACCTTGAGGGAGTCCATCTCTGACAGGGCTTCGGGCCCGAAGACGTCTGGGACGAACTTCACCTTCTTCCCCAGCAGATTGGCCAGCACCTTCGAGTGCGCCTCCAGGCTGACGTAGTCGGACCGCGCGACCCTGCCCTGGTGGGAGGCCACGACCACCCTGGACCTGCCGAGGTCGCCTATGGTCATCGCGGCTTCCTCGAACCTGGCCTGCTCCATCAGCTCCCCTGTTTCGGGGTGGATCGGGGTGTTGATGTCTACGCGTGCAAAAACCCGCTTCCCATCGAGGTCGAGGTCCTCCAGCGTCAGCATCTTGATGGGCATGGCGCCTGTGGGTTGGCCGCCGTGCAGCGATTATAATCGTTGCCCCAAACGCCCGGTCAGAGGTCTAGATGCCCTCGTCTGGGTGTTAAGTTAAGGCGCGTGATGCGGTTCACTAGCGCCTCGTGCATCTTAACGGCCGCTGCTTCCGTACAGGGCCCAGGAAATCCGCTAGGATGATATAGCCAGTCTATGCCGTGAGCCCTGTTGAAGGACAGGTCTGTCCTCGCGCTGTCGGTCTTCGCCTTCCTGGTCTTCCTGGCGCTGGCCGTGGTCGTGAAAGCAGTCCCCTCAATCGCCACTCCGGACCTGCA
>DAIDAO010000038.1 GCA_027310575.1 bacterium
CTGGACTACGACGTTGTCCACAGCCGAGACCCCGCCTGGGCCCGTCACGCTGATGGTGGTGGCGTAGGCGCAGCCTGGCTGCCCCTGCTTGATGGTCGCCGTTATCTGCGTGGGCATGCCTGAGAGAAGGCGGTTCGGCGCAGTCATGACCTGGTAGGTCTGAGAGGCCGGTGCCGCGAACGTTGGTATGGCTACTATCGCCAGCAGTGCGACTGTCGAAGCCAGCACAGCCAGCGTCTTCCCTGTGTTCTTCATTGAGAGCGTTAGAATCTGCATAGAATATTTAGGGGTTCCGTAAGCGAAATCCATATTGTGCAGTTATTGCGTCTTCACACGCAAAAAATGGACGAGGCTGGAGGATGCCCTCCCCCAGCATGGCTCGCGCTAACTCGGCTGCGTCTATGGGCTTCTGGCTCTGGATTGTACCTAGGTCTTCCGGCGTCGCATCATTATGGCGCCGACGGCGATTATCACCACGAGTACGACCACTATCACAGTGATGTATACCCAGGTGTAGTCAGCTGCAGCTGATGCTACGACCGCGAAGTTGGTCCCCGTGAGCGCTGAGAGTGGGACGTTGCCGCAGACCTGCGTCCCTGATACAGTGACGCCGGTCGCGGTTGCCCACGAGCCTCCGGAGAAGTACTGGATGGTGGAGCTGGATGTCACCGACGGGTCGGTGAAGCAGACCTGGACGGTCGCTCCCGACGGCGCCGAAGATCCGCTCGGCAGTGTCACTTGGACGTCGAAGTACAGAGTTGTCCCGCCGCCCGACACCAGGGATACGCCCGCTCCTGGGCCGTTCAGCTTGCTGGTGGTTACGTTTGCATTGGTGAGTCCGGTCGCGCCGGAGATTGTGACGCTCACGCCAGTCGTAGCCGAGTCGTCAACTGTCCCCGAGCCTCCGGAGAGCTTGACGTTGCTGGAGTGTCCAGCTTGGACGTTTGTCACTGTGAAGAGGGCGACAGCCGTGTCCTTCGGGATGCTTGCGATGTCGCTGCCTGACGCCCTGATGTTGATCTGGGGAGCAGACGCAGCAACGATGGTGATCGTTGCCGTGAACCCGCCAGAAGAGCTGGTCGTGATAGCGCCGGAAGTGACGGTTATCGTGCCTGTGGAAGAGTGCAGGGTGATGCCCACGTTGGGGTTGAAGCCTGACCCGGTCACGGTCACGCTCGTGCCTGAAGGACCGTTGTTCGGGCTGAGGGAGATGGTGGGTGTGACGTATGGGTTGCCCGCCGCGAGGGCAGGTACCACCAGGATTGTGCCAGAGATTGCCACCAGGACAGCCATAGCCTGGAGGACGGATGTACGGTTTGTCTTCGTTACAGACAAGGGTGACACTCGATTTCTCGCTCCTTATTTAAGCGATTTCGTGACGTCGCATCTGGATTTAGCAGGATTAGGCCGGACTGGGCTCCTGCTTCATTCCCCCTACGGTGCCCCGCGAGCCCGTGTCAGAGCAGGGCGGGGACATAGGCGACGACCCCCACCGCCACTTGAAGTGCGAGCGTCTTCCTCACCGAGACCCCTCCCCTCGAAGCCATCTGCAGGGCGAGCAGGTTGGCGAACGACGCTATCGGGCCCAGGTTCCCCGCGAGCCCAGCCTCGACGGCGATCTTGGGAGCCACGGCGGGCGCCACCCCGGCAGTGTTGATCAGCAGCTGGGTAGCGGGGACGTTGCTTATCAGGTTCGACACGACGCCGAGGAATGCCCCCGAATACGGCTGGGTCCCCTTCGCAGCTGGGTCGACGTACGGGCCCAGGTATGGCAGCAGGACGTATGACGCCACTGTTATCGACGCGACGAAGGCCCAGAGCGTGGCCAGGCTCTTCAGGTCGTACTCCCTCCTGACCTGCGCCAGGCTCCTGCGGTTGAAGGCGAACCCGAGCGCGAACCCTATGGCAAGGGGCACGTACGACTGCAGGCCGATCGCCTCCGACCCCAATATCACCAGCGTGACAGCGGCCAGATAGTAGGCCGGCGCGAGCGAACCCAGGGGCCCGTGCTCCTCCTTCGGCCCCCTGAAGCGCAGGGCGAGGGGGAGGAGTGCGAACGCGGCTATCACCGCGGAAGCTGCAGCGAGCGGCCACGCCCCCCCGACGAAGGCTGAGAAGCTGATCCCGGACGATGTCCAGAGCAGGATGTTCTGAGGGTTCCCGATCGGGGTTATGGAGCTCGAGATGTTCGTGAATGTGATCTCGGCCACAATCAGGGGCGCTGCGTCAAGCCCGTGCTGCTTCGCGTACTTGATCAGGGCAGGGGTCAGTATCAGGACGAGGACGTCGTTCAGCACGAAGGGGGAGAAGACGAAGGTCACGAGGGAGACCGCGTAGACCATCCCCAGCCTGGGCTCGATTGCCGCCAGCACCCTGCGAAGGAAGGCGTACCCGTCCATCGCCCTGAACTGCGCGGCTATGCCGAAGAGGAAGGCGAGCGAGACGTAGATGGCCGGGTCGAACTGGGCCAGCAGGGCTGTGCTCAATCAGGAAGAGCGCCGGCGCGGCCCGCGGGGTGTTAAAGCCTTGGCTGCGAGTTCAGTGGTCCCCTAGAGGCCGGGGCTAGGGCGGTGGCGGTCGCGGACGGAGTCCGCCCGGGCCGCCTGAATAAGGCTCATAAGGGCCATGGACACCTGCCCGGCGCTGTAAGAGGGAAACACAGCCTGTCCATAACCCGCAACCAGATCCTAGGCAAGAAGGTGTACAACCCGGACGCAGGCCTCGTCGGCGAGGTCTCGGACCTCGGATTCCCAATCGGCGAAGGACAGCCGACGCTCATAGTCACTGGCGCAGACGGGAACGTCATGGAGCTCCCCTGGAGCTCTGTGGGAGCGGCGAAGGACGTGGTCCTGATGAAGGACCAGGTGGACCCGTCGAAGTTCAGGCGCACAGCCCAGGCGTCAGCCCCCGCAGCCGCTTCCACCGCTCCGCAGGCGGAGCCTGCTCCCGGAGCCAAGAAGTTCTGCACGAGCTGCGGCAAGCCGCTGACGTGGATCCCCCAGTACAAGCGCTGGTACTGCTACGGCGAAAAGAAGTACATGTAGGACCCACGGACGCCGCTACCCATCCGGCAAGCCCCAGGCTCTATCTTGTCAATCCGAGGATACGATGAGGACCGCGACTGGCCTAAGCTGGAGGAGGCGGCGGAGGTGGGGCCATCGGCTCGACGGGCATGCCTCTGCCGAAGTACGCCTTCACGTTCCCCCTGAACAGGTAGACGAGTACTATCAGGTCGATTATGAAGCCGATGGCGATGCCCGCGACGACGTTGCCATACGGCAGGACCGCGACGATGATGACGCCGTTCACCAGCCCGACGATCGTGTATGCCACGCCTGACGTCCACCCCCATGGCTTCGCCGTCCAGAACGAGTAGCCGACCAACAGCCCCCAGATCGCGAAGACTATCCCGACGACCCCCTCCGCGTAGAAGAAGAGGTCGTAGCCCGTGACCCCGAGCGAAGTCAGATACTCCCCTCCGCTGAGGTACAGGCTCCCGTTGTAGAGCCCGGCGAGGCTGCCGAGGACCGTAAGGACCGCGAGGACCGATATGCCGGTAGGCCTGTTACCTGCCAACGCGGACCTTTCTGCGGGTCGGTAGTTAAGCCTAATCGGTTAGGGTTTGGGCTGGTCCTAGTGCCCTATCAGTATCCTCAGCCAGACCGGGAGGAAAGCCTTGTCCGGGAAGTAGACCAGGAAGAAGACGAAGACCATGACCATGTAGAGGTACAACAGCCAGCGGGGGAACCAGTCCCTCGACAGCCAGAACGCTGTCCCCATAGCCATCGCCGGGATACCGGGGATGATGTAGAACGGGTAGGTGACCCTCCCGGCTAGGAAGAGGAAGAGGTAGGGGACATAGGACCACAGGAAGAGTATCAACGCGAGCCCTGCGAACTTCACGTCCCCGGTCAGCGTCCGGGACGGAGGAGGCGGCTCCACGGTCACCTCGGGCCCCCCACCCGCTGGCTCCTCACCCGCCGATTCCCCGCCAGAGGGTGCCTTCGACCCCTTCCGGAAGGTGTAGAGCCCGAAGGCGACCAGAGGCACCCAGACGTACACCGTCCAGGTCTCGAGCAGGTTGGTCACCCCGTAGTACGCGACCGCGAGATAGCCGCTCTGGCAGACCCCGTTGATCGTCGCGCAGATGCCCAAGTATTCTACCGGGCTGTAGTAGGTGAGCCAGTCGGTGGGGAGGATCGGGGCACCCCCGGCGTCGCCCGGGAACTTGCACCAGTAGCCTGTAGTCGGCTGGCAGGCGAGCTTGTCCGCTATCAGAGACGACCCGTAGCTCAGGATGTACCCCACGTGGCCCACGAACGTGGGGTACTGGGGGGTAGCGAGCGCTGAGTCGTACACCTGGAGCCCGGCTGCGAAGACCAGCGCGACGACCAGAGCGACCTTGAACACCGAATACACCCTCGTCCAGCGCCTCCCCTCCCCGAAGAAGAGGACGTAGGTCACGAACGCCAGAGCGATGAACAGGGCAGTCTCCTTCGCGAGCGCCGCGACCCCGAGGAACACCCCCGCCAGGACTGTCCTGTCGAACTTCCAGACCCTCAGCCCTGCGAAGTACACGAAGAAGGCGGCAAGGCCGAAGAAGACCTCCGGGACATCCAGCACCGCGGCGCTCGACTGCGAGAAGAACATCACGTCGAGCGCGAGCAGGGTCGCCGACAGGTAGGCGGCCTTCTTGCTCTCCGACACCTTCCAGACTATCCCGAAGAGCAGCGGTATGCTGAACGCCCCGAGAAGCGCAGGCATGACCCTCCATCCCACAGCGCTGTACGTCCCGAACATCGCCATCCCAGACGCTATGAGGGCCGTGACCAGCGGCGGGTGCTCCAGATGGCAGTTGGAGGGGGCTCCGGGGCCCGTCGAGCAGTGCTGCCCTGCGAGCATCCCCATCCCTTCGGGGACATAGAAGATCTCGTCCATTATGCACCCATAGGACCTGGTCTTGGTGTCGTAGCAGGTGAGATACTGGTACGAGACCGTCACCCTTTCGCTGGGTCCAGTCGGGACGAAGTTCCAGGTCCCTGTGATGGATGTCCCCGGCTGGAGGGGTGAAACAAACGAGGGCGGGGAGCCATCCCATCCGCCGGACAGGGGCGCGCCGTTAGCTGATACGCTCGCCTGGGCTATCGCGTTGCCGTTGGCCGTGAGCGTTACCTTGAGCGTGCCGTTCGTGACCGAGGTGTCAGCCACGGCCTGGTCGCTGCTGAACGTCGTCCCCCCCTGCCCGGAGGCAGACCCAGAGGTGCTCGCAGCCGGGGTGTCTATGATGTAGGCGTGGGCGAGCAGGGTGATCAGGGTGACAGCTGCCACGAACGCCACCGCCCTCCTGTGCTGCGGGTACGCGACCCAGCCCCAGACGACCCCCTCGATAATGGACGCCGCTGCGAGGGCCGCGAGGGCCCAGGTGAGCACCTCGGCAGGGAAGACCAGCGACTGGCCGCCTACGAAGCCATGGACGAGGACCACGATGAGCAGGGCCGCGAACTCGGCGAAGGTGACCGTGACCAGCCGTTTCAGGAGCGTCCAGTGGAACCTGTCAGCGTGCGGGCTGGCAGGGACTTCCATGGAGGGGTACATCCGCGGGTGCCTAGAAAAAGGGCTCTGCCGTCAGACCACGGCGTCGCCTCCAGTCATGATTAAATGGCTGACCGGCTACGCTCGCCCGGCCGCCGTGTGGGACATCCTCTACGCAGTTGACGCGTCGACCAGCATGGGCGAAGCCTCTAGGCTCCGAGGGGCCGAGGGGCAGTCCAAGGTCTCGGCAGTGAAAGAAGGCATAATCCATGTGGTGAACGGCAGCTCGCTCCCATTCGGTTCCAGGGTCGGGGTGATCGGGTTCCGCGCCCCCACAAAGGCGATGGGGATGATGGTGGACAGCAAGCAGGAGATGGTGCAGAAGGTCCTCGCCCTCAAGCCGGTCGCGGAGCTCACCGGCCCGGAGGGGGTGCTCCGCGGCTACCTCGACGGGCTCGCGATAGGGGGGGCGACCCCGACGGGCGAAGCCCTGCGGGCGGCTGTCGAGATGGTCCACGAGGGCTCCGACGGGCAGAAGCGCATCAAGAAGGTCATCCTTGTGACAGACGAGAAGTCGAACGTCGGGCCCAAGCCCGAGAAGATCATCGACCCCAAGCTGACGCGGAGGGCGATAATCGACGTCGTCGCCCTTGGGACTGCGGCTGACAGGAAGGCGTTCGAGGCGATCGCGTCCCGTTCCGGGGGGAAGTTCATGGTCGCAGAGGACACCAGCACCCTGAACAGGGCCCTCGACCCCAGGATCCCGTACATGGACGCGGGAGCTCCCGACCCGGTCCTGGCCGAGGCGGAGAGGATCAGGTCGATCCTGAAGGCCACGGACAAGGGGGCCGCGAGCTACCGAGGGCTCGCGTCGGCAGCGGAAGCAGTCCGCCTCAGGCTCGCGCAGAGGCTCCAGGACGTGATATCCCTCGAGGGACAGACGAGGGCGGACGTGGACGTCGTCGTCTCCGCAGCGGTCAACGACCCGAAGTTCGCGACGATGTCGATGAGGGAGTTCGCCGACAGGGTATGGTCCAGGGCTGCCGAACTGGCCAAGCTCCAGACCACCGAGGCCGCCTACAGGAAGGTCCTCGGGTCGCTGCAGGGATAGCCTGCACCCGAGGGGAATGGTGCGTTGCTCTATTCCCAGACTTCACTCTGCTTAAAGTGACCTGCCGGGTCGGGGGTCCGTGGAAACTGAGACTCAGCGCAGGCCCGGCCTGGTCTCTTCGATGGGGGTCCTGAAAGGGGCTGCGACAGGGGACAGGCTGCTCGTCGTCCCGGCGAAGTTCTGGGCGGGCGTCAAGGGCTTCCTCGAGAGTGCGTACGGCAGCTCGGTCGACATGGTGCTCACGCGCTTCGCTGAAGAGTGGGGGGAGGAGTACGCGGAAAGGCGCATTGCTGATGGGCTGAAGCCCCAGGATGTGCTCTCCTCGCTGGAGGAGGTGGCCACGGTCTCGGGGTGGGGCGAACTGAAGGTCAGCATGGACTCGGATCGGGGGCACAAGATCGAAGTGCAGGTCCGGAACTGCGCGTTCTGCAACGCGGCGCCGGCGACGCACGTTGGAAGGTGCGATTTCATGGCAGGGGTGGCGGTCGGCGTCGCGAAGTCCGCCTACGGGCGGGAGTACGAGTGCGTCCAGACCGAAGTCAAGGAGGGGGAAGAGAGGACGTGCAAGCTCGTGCTGGACGAGCGGAAGAAGGACCTCACGACCGACTGGAAGACCTCGGTCTATTTCCCGTGGATGACGGACTCGAAGTAGTCGCGCCCCGCGTCTCCGGGAGGACCTGCCTCGGACTGGACTGCGGGCCGAGCCGGGTCAGCTCCAGGCCGTATTCTCTCGCTCTCTCGACAGCGGCGATTGTCGGGTCGTCCCTGTAGGCGACATGGACCTTGATGCCAGTGTCGAGCTGGCGGACGAAGAGGCCCAGGATCAGCTTCTCGTCCGGCCGGTCTGCGAACACGTACGCGTGGATGATCCCTGCGGGGTCCCTCGCGACGACCCCGAACTCGTGGTCGACCCCCGACTTGCCTTTCACGACCGCAGGCCTGAAATCGTACCCGAGGCTCTGGAGCTCGGCCACCAGCGCCTCCCTTTCTCTGCCCGGCGGCGCGGGCGTGACCGGCGCCTTCATGGTCTCCACGAAGGTCCTCGTGTTTACGCTTTCCAGCTTCAGGGGTCCCAGCGCCTCCTTCAGGGCTACGTACGAACCGAGCACGGCCTCGCCCTTCTCCGTCAGGTGATAGATGGAGACCGACCCCCTCTCTTCCCGCCTGATGAGGCCGTTCGCCGCGAGGGCGTTGAGATACACCAGCAGGGCGTTCCACGTGAGGTTGGCCCGCTGCATGATCCTGGTCGGCCTCACGGCACCATTCGAGATAGCGAGCATGAGCTCGCAGATCATCTCCGCCTTCGACCGCCGCCGAGTCTGCTCAGATTCCTCCGCAGAGAACGCTGCCACGTGCTTCCCTTGGAGACTTTCGTCCCTCGCGCTTATGAATCCTACGCATATCATGGCCGCGCTGTCGAAGCGCATCAGCGCCGCCCGGGAAAAATGAAACAGCGGAATCCGCCCGGTCGTCGTCGCAGAGACTAGTCTGGCCATCCCGACCGAGCGACCATTCCTGCGTCCCGCCCGGAGCATTCTGGTCTCTCATCAGCCGCAAGCCCCAGTAATATCAAAAAAGTTCAAGTACTGCGCGCAAATAATTACAAACGATTGAGCGAGACCGTCCGTTTTCTCCCCAAGACAGGAAATAGAAGATCCAAGAGAGGCTAGTGGATTCTTGGGCGCTCCAGAGAAGGCTATGACCATGCAAGAAGTGCGCTCCCCCTCGACCCTGCACGCGCGGTTCCAGATGATGCTCAGCGACTCCGTGACCGTGGCCATGACCGACGTCCTCGGCTCTGCGGGCGCGCGTGCCGCTTTCTTCCACCTGGGGTTCAACGGCTCCGCTGACGCGAAGCACATACATGAGGGCCTGGTCCGCGTGTTCGGCGCAGGGACCCAAGCCCTCGAGTCGACCATACTCCGAGAGCTCTTCGCCAGGGTCGGCTCCCGATTCGAACCGGAAGAGAGCAAGACGTTTGCGAGCTACGTGGGGGACGCCAAGAAGGCGTACCAAAGGCTCAAGGGGAGCGAAAGCTAGGATGAGCAGGACTAGCGGTCGGGCGGGCCAGTCACGCACCTCGGCCGCGCACGCGCCCCAAGCTTCTTCGGGCCGGTTCACCGCCCTCGACGGGCTGGCAAGGTTCCTCAGGCACGAAGGGAACACCCTGCTGATCAAGGGGTACGCTGGCGCGGGCAAGACCACCCTCGCCATCCAGCTGCTGGAAGAGCTGGCTCCGAAGGGGAACGGGGTGTACGTCTCGTCGAGGGTCTCCAGGGAGAAGCTGCAGCGCGAGCTCCCATGGTCGGGGTTCGGCACCCGGACGCAGCCTGGGACAGGGTTCTCCGACCTCAGGCTCGGCTCCGCAGCAAGCTTCGTCGAAGAAGTCATGAAGGCCGTGGTGCCGAAGGGTCGCCCCTCTCCTCCGGTCGTCGTTCTCGACACCTGGGACGGCATAGCCAAGGAGATGGAGGCGAAGGAGAGGCTGAAATCAGAGAAGATGCTGATCGCGCTCGCCGACGCGTCGAAGACCCGCCTCGTGTTCGTCAGCGAGGAGCCGGAGCGGACGACGATGGACTACCTCGTCGACGGCATCGTAGAACTGAAGCGGGAGGAAGAGTTCGGGAGGGTCTTCCGCGAGATCGAGGTGCAGAAGCTGAGGGGGACCCTCATCGAGCAGCACAAGTACCTCTACACCCTTGCGGGGGGGAGGTTCGTTCTGATCCCTCCCTATGATGTCCCTCCCATCAGCAAGGCGCAGGCCCCGACGCCGATATCCGACCGGGGGGACTACTTCTCGTTCGGGTCGCCGGGACTGGACGAGATCTTCGAGGGGCTGAGGAAGGGCGGGACCTTCGCCGCAGTCTATGACGAAAAGGTCCCCTATTCCATCCTGCGGCTCATAGCCGTGTCAGCTCTGGTCAACGCCCTCAACGTGGGGAAGGGGGTGGTGGCGGTACCCCTCCCTGGCTCCGCAGACAAGGACCTGGCGGAGGTCATGAAGCCCTTCGTCTCTCCCAAGACGTACCGCAACTGCCTTGCCATCGCCTCGCTCGGGAGTGACACCGACCTCGAGCCGCCGCTGTACTCTGTGGCAGCCCAGGCACAGAAGGACACCACCGCGCGGCTGGACGAGCTGGTCGCCAAGGTTCGGAACAGCTCCGAGACCAAGAGCGTGCTGGTGATAGAGAGCGTGGGGACCTTCGAGGCGCCCTTCGCCACCAGAATCGAGGCTGTCCTGGAGGGGATCGGTGGCAGGGCTGGCCAGGTCCGCTCCAGCGGGACCGACGCGCTCTTGCTCCTGCTGCAGCACGATTCGCCCATCAGCTCCAGGATACTCGCCTTGAGCGGGAAGTACGCCAGGCTATTCGTGAAGGACAGGTCGATCGTCATCACCGGGGAGAAGCCGAGCACGCCCGCTTTCGCGCTTGAACACTCGCAGGAGAACCCTCTGCTGGCTCACCTGACGCTGATAGTCTAGGAACCAGGTACCCTGTAAGCGCTTCAACACACAGCCAATAGAGCCGGGCTCTGTTGCAGGGTTTCTACATGCGATTTATCCAGAACTTCCCCTATGTCCGGTGTTGACGGTAGGAGCCGATTGGGGTCCAGGGCTCTCCTGGTCTCGTAAGCCCGTCTCGGAACATTCTTACCGAAGAATCATAAAGCAAAGGCATATCTTTAGGGAGTCTGCTAATAATGTGGACAGGTTGCGGCCAGCGCGGGTCTTGCGGCGCATAAGGGGGAATACTTCCGAGATGAAGGTGGCGCTGCTAGTCTTCGCCGCCGCGTCTTTGGTAGCCCTGGCTGCCGTGCCTGCGTATGTGGCCGGCGAGGCTGACGGCGGGCAGAGATCCGGACTGGCGTTCTACGCCGGGTCAGACTCCTCCCCGTCGTGCCCATCTTACCCGTGCGCAACGGTCATCCCAGGACAGGGCGATTCTCTGATTTCGCTTAGCCTCGGAAAGGAATCCGTCGAGGCTCCCCAACCAGAGACGTACTATACCGATCTCCTTCGTCTGACGAACCCTACAGGGTCGGACCTCACGGTGGTCTCTGTCGCACTGAGCGGGGTTTCCGAAGCCCGGCCCGGCGACATCGGTTCCATTACCATCTTTTACTGCATGGTGCAGACGAACGCGCCTGAAGGGAGCTGCGCAGGGTCGTTCACCAGCCAAGGGCAGACAGGGGGCGTCCTGTTCTCTGGGAACGACATTCTCGCACCGGGAGCGACGAGGTACATCGAGCTCGCTGGGTTCGCCGGCCCGTCGGCACAGGCAGGGGACGCGATCTCTTTCACGATCGAGGTGACCGCGGGCTGACGGCGGTCCCGGACGAGCTCGTGAGGTGCAGGTGCGGGAGAAGCACATACGCAGTCCCTGGGGACGAGTCCCTGCGGACATGCTCGCTCTGCGGCTACCTAACCACCTACTGCAAGTGCAACGGCCAGGGCTCCAGGGTATCCTCACGCAGTCTAGGAGTCCACTCAGTCAGCGAGAAGACGAAGACGATCGTCGGCGCCGCCGTCGCTTCTTCGATGGGGACGCTCTTCATCGTCGCTCTCTTTTCGTCCCCACTGGTCGCGCTGCTCGGGTTTGGCATACCCTTCGGCCTTTGCACAGGCTTCTACGCGCAGTGGCTGAGGGACGGAGCGCCTCCCGCGGTCGCGACTGCACAGCTTGCGCTCCCCCCGCAGGGGGTCTACCGCAGCGCAGCCGAATAGCAGCCTCTTCCTCCTGTGCGTATTCTCAAGTTGCGGGAAAACTGAACAACACATGAGACAGAGAGCCGATTGTTGGGTGTTTGCGGGCATTTTGCCGTTTTGTCAATGAAACGCTACAAAATACTGATTTTCGTTCTATAATCCTTTTATTAAGAATTCAGGTCCGCGGAGTTCGACGAATAAAATGGCCTCTGTAAAGAAGGCAATCAAAGCACTGTACGGCTCGAAGCTCGGGAAGATCCTTCCCGTCCTCATCATAGCGGGCCTTGTGACCACAGCCAGCGCATCTGTCTTCGTCATCTACTACGGATCAGGCACGGCGACTGCACAGACGAACAACGTCAGCCTGGTCGTCGGAGGGGATGACCACGGAAGCGCTTGCGGCACCATAACGCCTTGCGTGCATACGACACTCAGCGGGTCTGCAGACTCAGCAGCAATCAGCCTCAACCTAGGAATCGAATCAAGCGGCGTTCCCCAACCCCAGACGTACTTCACTGACGTGCTCGAACTCAACAACGCCGGGTCCACGTCCAGGACAGTCACAACGTCAATTACAAGCGCAACACAGTCAGGTACTTTCTACGGAAGTCTTACGATCTACTACTGCACTGCAGCAACAACCAACCCAGTCGGTGACGCGAACTGCACTACGAACGGCGCAATCACCAGCGACATCAGCTCAACAACGACCGTAGCCAGCGGCAAGACGTTGGCAGCCAGCGGCACAGGGTACATCGCCATAGTCGGATGGGCCTCTGCGGCTGCGAGTTCGGAGAGCTTCGACCTACAGTGCCAGTGGGCGTAGAGGGAGAGGATAACCCTTGGAGCCCACTTCCCAAGCGGCCGGACCGCGACGGACCTACGGGAGTAGGGCTCAGTCTGGCCACTTCTTTATGATTAAC
>DAIDAO010000044.1 GCA_027310575.1 bacterium
CTCCAGGGGGGCCGTCCGAGCGCCTTCTCGAATTCCGCCCTGGTGTGGACAGGCTCGGTATCGCAGTGCGAGATTATCACCCGCTCGAAGGGGAGGTCGAGCATCGCCCTAAGGGCCGGCAGCTCCCGCTTCACGTGCCCAGCCCTGCAGTCCCAGACCCTGAGTTCCCCATTGCGTTCGGTGAGGGCGTCCCCGAAGAAGATCACCCGGTGGCTGGGGTCCCAGATTGGAGTTTCAAGACGTCCTCTGCCGTCATACAGCGCGACCAGACCTCCGGGAAGAACGCTGTCAGCGATGAGCGGCTCCAGCCTGGTCTTTGGAATGTCGTCAGGGTAGAAGAGCAGGGGTCCGAAGGGGCGCGCCCCGTAGCGCTTCACAAACAGGTCGACGTCGCGGACATGGTCCGCTATCACGACCACTGCGGCGGTGGGCGGCGACTTGTCCAGCCGCTCCCACAGGCCGATGCTGTCCAAAGTGGGGGCGAGAGGGTCCAGCACCAGCCGCTCGTTTCCTGACTCGATGAAGGCCGAAGTCACGACCTGCTGCCAGTCGTCGCCCTGGCTCCAGAAAGGGTGACGCGCCCTCCATATCCAGAGGCCAGGAGCAAGGTCTCGGATTCCCACCTGCGACTCCTGATTCAACACCTGCGTTCTTACTCCTGAACGTATTAGAGTGTTATATTGCCAGATGACGGTCAACGAGGTCGGCCAATACACTCATCTTCGTGATCGCTTCTTCGACACCTTCCCATGTGAGAGCATTCCATCCGGTAGGGGCATTTGGTGCGGGGGGTGGGATTCGAACCCACGAACCCCTAAGGGATGGGAGCCTCAGTCCCACGCCGTTGACCATGCTGGGCGACCCCCGCGCAAGGGCAGGCCGACTTCGGGAATTCTAAAAGCGTTGTCCGTCCAACAAGGCTTTAACGAGTCTGCGACGCGGGTCAGAAACGTGCCGGCGTAGCTCAGCCAGCAGAGCACTCCCAATCTGGGGCTTAGGCGCCTCGTAAGCGCGGGGTCGAGGGGGCAGAGCCCTCCGCCGGCTCTTCTCTACCCGAAAACGTTTAACGAATCAGGCGCGACGAGATTCCTGAGGGTAGTTTGACCTACGTGAGAAGCATGAGACGCCTTCCAGCCCTGGCGGTCCTGGGAGTCGTCATGGGAGCGGTAGCCATGGTTGTCTACTCGCTTCAGCTGGCAGCCGTCTTGATTCCCACCCCCCAGGCAGTCGCCGATCTGGTGCCCGCCGCCGAGACTTTCTTCGCGATCCTCCTGCTCGGCATCGTGATGGTCCTCCTTGACATCAGACGCCTCGTGCGCTACCGCATCGCCGAGATCGGAGTCAAGGGAGCCGCGCTGCTCTCGCCCGGTTGGATAATCCCTTACGTCCTGTCAGTGCGCAGATATCGGAGGTACTTCGTCGGGTCCGCGTTGCTCTACGGCGCATTCTACGCGGTCATCACGAGCATGATCGTGTACCAGCCGACTGTAGACTTCGCGCAGGCATACGGAGCCCAGGTTCCGTCAGTGCTGGTCACGCCTCTCCGGTCGGCCCCGCTCTTCACGCCAGTCATCACGGTATACTTGGTCAACCATCTCGGCCTCCTGCTCATCCCCCTTACTGTCATACTGTTGGTGGCCACCTCCGTCCTTGTAGGTCTGAACTTCGCGCTCTCAGGCTTTGCGTTTGACAGCCGAGCACGCGCAGCTGGCCGGGGGTGGGTCAGTGGGATGGGGGCGGTGGTCGGCCTGTTCACCGGCTGCCCGACCTGCGCGGGCCTATTCTTCGCGAGCTTCCTGGGAGGGGCAGGAGCGGTATCCTTCGCGACATTCCTGGGATACTACCAGCCCGCCTTCATCCTGCTGAGCATCCCGGTGCTGCTGCTCGCTCCATACCTCACCTCACGGGGCCTCTCCAAGGTCTTCAGAGACGGGTGCGTGTATCTGGATGCGAAACCGGATACGGGCTTACGCGGCTGAAGCTGCGCGCCTACTCGGGCGGGAGCTCTTTGTACGCCAGGGAGATGTTGATCCCGCGCTTCTTGTTGTAATAGTAGGAGCCCGCGTAGAGGAGGGCGCCGACGATTATCGAACCGGCGATGTAGTAGTAGGTCAGCGGCTCAAGCGTCCAGACGCCTGGGTACGCGAGGAAGAGGTAGGCCATGTAACCGAACACAGGGATGTTGAGGAGGCCGGCGACGACCAGGATCCACTTCGTGAGTCCCTGCTCCTTGCGCAGGCCGTGCAGGATGGCGGCCAGGCTGACGAACATGAAGTAGATCATGGCCGCGAGTATGGCCCCGAAGAGGGCGTCTGCCCCGCCGATCCCTCCTGAGCTGTAGGCGAAGGCAGCGAAGCCGACGAGCGCCACTGTGAGGACCAGGCTGACCAGGAGGGCCACGTACGGCGAGCCGAACCTGGAGCTGACGTTCGAGATCCTCGAAGGAAGGAACCTGTCGAACGACTGCGCAAGCAGATACCTCGAAATCACGATTATCCCGTACGCGAGGACGCTCATGTTGGCGACTATCCATCCGAGGCCTATCAGGAAGGCCACGACCGAGTTACCCGAGACGCCCATCGCGAGGGTCCAGAAGTTGAAGCTCGTGGTAGCAGGCGGGAGCCCGAAGACCAGAGTCGGGTTGCTGTAGGCCGCGTTCGTGAACGCCTGGCCTGCGGTGACATACATGACGCCAAGGGCCGCAGTGAGGAAGGCAAAGACCAGGAAGGCCGATATCGGCACGTTCCACCTGCGCGCCGTGTCCCCCTTGATCTCAGACGCGACGGCAGGGGATGCGTTGAGCCACGGGTAGACGAACGCCGCCATCAGGGGGAGCAGGAAGATGTTGGAGGCCCAGTTGAACGAGCCACCGGGATACTGGGACGAGACCACGTTGAAGGTGTTCGATCCGTTGATCGCGAATGCGCCGCCTGCGCTGTTGATGTAGTTCTCGACGCCGGTCTGCCCTGCGAACAGGAGAACGCCCATCGCGAGGAGCAGGGCGAAGAAGCCGAAGATCGTGAAGGCGGAGACGACCCTGTAGCCGGCCTTGGGCTTCAGTATGTTGACTGCGATGATCGCTGCGAAGATCACTGCCCCGACCAGGAACTGGAGGCCGGGAATTGCCAGGCCTTCAGGGTCCGTAACAGGGCCGGAGGGGACCGCGAGCCCCAGAAGGTTGGGGTCGAACGTGAAGAAGAGCCCGACAGAGCCGATAGCGAAGACGGTGCTGAGCACTATGAGCGCCATGTACGCGCTCGTTTCTGCGGTGTAGCCCATGAACGAGAGCACGCTGCCCAGAGGGCCGCCCAGGTTCCTGCTGACGTAGATGTAGTCCCCGCCGGTGCGGGGATACCTCCTCGACATTATCGTGTAGATTATGATCTGAGGGAAGGAGACGACGAACGCCAACACTGAGAGGAGGACAAGGTTCACTCCCGTCATGTCGACCCCGGCGAAGAACATCGGAATGAGTCCGGAAATCCCGATGACGCCGAGAAGAGCGCCCACGGACATGTTGCTCAGGTTCATGGCTATGCTGTCGAAGAACGAGACGTTCTTCACGAGCCCGGTGCTTTCCCTGACGAAGACGGTCGGGCTGCCTTGGGCGTCCGGCTTGTCGTCGTCCAACAGGCCATGCAAAAGGACTATAGTATATTAGCTGTCTTTAACACGAACCCCTAAATCCTGCTAGGGGGTGTGAAAATCAGTACCCGATCTCCGAGCTCGGACGCAGATGGCGCATCGACTTGACCCTGCCGCACCGCTTGCACTTGTACAGCCCCCTCCCCCTGGGGTTGTAGTCCCTGGTGTCGACTATCGCTTCATGCTCCGTCCTCATGCCGCACTTCTCGCACCACCGGTACTCTGCCATGAGACAGGGAGCGGCCAAGAAAGCCCCGCAAAAACATTTAGCGGCGTGCCTGCGTGAGAAGCCTCCGAGATGGACCTTGTCTCCGCTGGGCTGATCCTCGTCATCGCTGGATTCGCGATCATAGTCGTCTCGATGTTCTCAGGCACCGGTGGGGGTCGGACCGAGGTGAAGGGTGGAGGGGTGGTGATGATCGGGCCAGTCCCGATAATCTTCGGGTCGGACGCGAAGTGGGCGAGCGCGGCCATCGGGCTCGCCATAGTGCTGATCCTGCTGTACTTCCTCTTCTGGGTGGTGTAGACGGTGCAGAGGCTGCTGATGGTCGGCATGTTGGTCATCCTGGCAGGGTTCGGCCTGATCGTCGGAGGCTCGCTGGGTCAGGGGAACGTGTCGACTGGAGGGGTCATATTCATCGGGCCTTTCCCAATCGTGTTCGGGTCCGGCCCTGCAGGATGGGATCTGGCATTGCTGTCTGTGGTCATCGGAGGGGCCATGGTCGCGCTGCTGCTCCTCTGGGGGTGGCGGTTCTCCAAGACGAAGGAAGACTGAAGTCAAGAAAGGAATAAATAGAAACAAACCAATATTCGGCACTGTATGCAGAAATCGCAGCCACTAGTGTTGTTCACGCCTCTGGCGAGGCAGAAGCTGGGCGAGGTGCTCGAGGATGAGAAGGCCACCGAGTCTTATCTGAAAATCGAGGTATACCAGGGTCAGGGTTGCGCGTGCAGCGGCGGCTACAGGTACGCGCTGAGCCTTGAGAAGGCGCCCGGCGAGTCCGACGTCGTGGAGAGTCTCGACGGCCTGAAGGTCATGGCCGCGAAGGCTGACGTCGACATCCTCAGGGGCTCGAAGATCGACTTCGTCGAAAGCCTCCAGAAGACGGGGTTCAAGATCGAGAACCCAAACATCCACGTCGAAGCCTGCGGCTGCGGCGGGCACGAGAGCCACTAAGGGGTTCGGCTAAAGACCTAAGAGCGGAAGGCCTCCCGCGCCCGAACCATGAAGTACGTCGAGGGTTCGAAGAGGGTCTTTCTCAACACGGGGACTAGGTTCCCGCGTGAAGTCATCTGGGCGGTCGGGGCGATAAAGTACTCTGCTGCGAAGTCCAACGTCGAGCTCGGCCTCCTCGACAGGGAGATCGGCCGCGCCATCCAGGCGAAGGCGAAGGAGCTGATGAAGGGGACCCATGACGACATGGTCCAGGTGGACGTGTTCCAGACGGGCTCCGGCACGGGCCTGAACATGAACGCCAACGAGATCATCTCCGAGCTCTCCTCGGCTGAGCTGGGGAAGAAGGTCCATCCCAACGACCATGTGAACATGGGCCAGTCTTCCAACGACGTGGGGCCTACGGCCATCAGGGTGGCTGCGGCGATGGCCGTGAGCAAGAACCTCCTGCCGGCTCTCAACGGGATGAGCAGCAGCCTGACCGCGCTTTCGAAGAAGACGTCCACGGTCTACAAGTCTGGGAGGACGCACCTGCGGGACGCGCTCCCAGTGACTATGGGGCAGGAGTTCGGAGCCTACGCTGACGAGTTCTCCAGGGACGCCGACCTGGTGGAGAAGACGATGCGCTACATGCTGGAGCTGCCCATCGGCGGCACGGCCGTCGGCACTGGGCTCAACGCAGACCCGAAGTTCGGAGGGCTAGTGGCCAAGGAGGTGGCCGAACTCAGCGGCCTCGGGTTCACCAGCGCCAAGAACAAGTTCAGACCGACGAGGCTGCTGACCGACATGTCGTCGCTTAGCGGGACCATGAGGTCGGTGAGCATCGACCTCTACAGGCTCTGCCAGGACCTGCGACTGATGTTCTCAGGGCCGCGCACGGCGCTCGGCGAGATCGACATCCCCACCCAGGAGGAGGTGGCTGGAAGCAGCATCATGCCCGGGAAGACCAACCCGGTGACCGTCGAGAGCACGCTGCTCGCCTGCGCTGAGGTCGTGGGGCTGGACGGGGCGAACGCGTTCGCAGCCCAGCTCGGGGAGTTCGAGCTCACGATGGGGGTGCCTCTGATGGGATACAACGTCGTCCTCCAGGCGAAGCTGCTGTCCGAGGCGCTCAACAAGCTCTCGTCGATGGTGATCGACCACGTCGTCCCCATGAAGGACAAGGCCAGGGGGTACGCGGAGATGAGCCCCGCGCTCATTACGCTGGTGTCCCCCAAGATAGGGTACGACAAGGCGTCCGGGATCGGGAAGGAGATGGCCAAGGGGGTCTCGATCAGGGCTGCGCTGAAGAAGCTCGGGTTCGGGGAGAAGGAGATCGACGCCATGCTGGACATGAAGGACCTGGTGGAGCCAGGGATCCCCTCGAAGAAGGTCAAGTGAAGTTTTCAGGCGAAAACGGGGGTATTCAGCGCCGGACCCTGACCCCGATCTTCTCCATGAGCTTCCCAAGCTCGGAGTCGTCGGCTGCGTCCATTCTGAGATAGCGGAGGATCTCGCTCTCCTCCATCCCGATCCTCTTCGCCTCGGCCACGGTCGTGCGGTACGCCTCCAGCTCCGTCGGCCTGTCAACGTATTCGAACGCCTGGTCGTAGAGCTCCTTCCCCTCGAGGAACTGCCGGACGTGGACGAGGACGTGGATGACGTCGAGGTAGAGGAAGTCGTTCTTGGCGGAGGTAAGGTGTTTCGAGCCTATGCAGACGGTCCCGGTCGCCCTGTCGAGCCAGAGACCGGAGTCGCCCCGCTCGACCCGGAGCTTGAGGTGCTTCATGACCTTGGTCATCTGGCCCTTCGAGCCGAAGACCTTGATCAGGGCCGAGGACGTCTCGAGTCCGTCGAAGACCTCCGACAGCTTGTACTCTCCCACGGCCGCGCTCCGTCGGACGCGGAATGACCTTACCCTCAAACGCGATTGAGAGCCTGCCGGCCAATCAAAAGTCTGGAACTCAAAAAGTAGTATTGGCGCGGTGAAGATTGGTTCACATGTGAGCGGCGCGGATTCGCCGTTGAGAGGGGCATAGCCGCTAGCGCGCGTCCGCTTCGGTGAAGATAGGAAGGGTGCCGATGTGTATCAGGCCCCGGGAAGGGTACCAGGGGCCTTCCTTCCATATGGCGCACTTCGCCACGACCCGCCCGCCAGCCTTGACCGCGAGGCGGGACAGGGCATCGAAGGTCCCGCCTGTCGAGACGACGTCGTCCAGGATGCAGACCCGCTTCCCGCTGACCAGCCGCGCGTCGTTCGCAGGGAGGACCAGCCTCTGGCCTCCCCTCGTCGTGATGGAGCGCACCGGGACCTCGACGAACCCCTCCATGTACTTCTTCACGCTCTTGCGGGCGACGAGAAACCTCTCCTTCCCCAGGAGCGATGAGAGCGCGAACGCAAGGGGTATCGACTTCGCTTCGGCCGTGAGCACCATGTCGAAGGGCCGCCGCCTCAGCCTGCCCGCGAGCATCTCGGCTGAACGCTGGATGAAGAGGGTGTCCCCCAGTATGAGGTCCGCGTCGGAGGCTATCCAGACCCCTCCCCCCATCTTCACGATAGCCAGGCGACGCCTCAGGCCCCCGATTGACACGTCGAAGTGCTTCTGCCCCCGATACGGTCTGACGGGGCCATGAGGGGTAGGGTGGCTCAAGGCCGGCTCGGCGCGGCTTCTTTGGACCGGCGGCACGAGGGTCTGCCTCTCCTCCCTGCGGAGCCGAGGTTGAGGCCGTGAAAAGCGTTCGTGCCGCAGAGAGCACCGGAGTGTGAAACCGGCGCTGGCGCGGGAGACCCCTAGTTTATCTAAACTTCGGCAGAGAAAGGTGGGCGGACGGGTTGATAGCTTCAATCAGCGGGATCAGGGGCGTCCTGAACGCGGACCTGAGCCTCGCGGACGTCACGAGGTTCGCGGCCAACTTCGGGAGGGAGGCAGGCTCGAGGGAGTTCCTTCTGGCCCGGGATTCGAGGGGGACAGGTCCGGCCATCAGCCGCGCGGCAGCGGCAGGGCTGATGTCCCTCGGAGCCACGGTCTTCGACTACGGGATAGTCTCGACCCCCGCGCTCTTCAGAGAGAGCAGGAGGAAGCGGCTCCCCGCAGTGATGGTGACCGCGTCGCACAACGAGCCTCAGTTCAACGGGCTGAAGTTCGTCGAAGGAGGTGCGGGGATAGGAAAGGGGACGCTGGACGCAGTGCTGGCGGAGAAGGGGCCCGACAGGGCGGGGTTCAAGCCCGGGTCGCTGAAGCGGGCGCGGAGGCCGACCTACGTCGACGACCTCGTGGAGATGTTCGGCGCTGGGTCGTGCGAGGGCATCAAGGTCGCGGTGGACCTTGGCGGAGGGGCGGCCATCTCGCACGCTGTCCCTCTGCTGAGCAGGCTAGGGTGCGTCGTGTCGTCCATGAACGACAGCTACGGGGTGTTCAACAGGAGGGTGGACCCGGTCGCCGACGAGCTGGTCCTGCTGAGGAAGGTAGTGAAGCAGAAGGGGTGCGACATAGGCCTCGGATTCGACTGTGACGGGGACAGGCTCGTGATAGTCGACGCGCTGGGGAGGAAGAGGACCGGGGACTACATGCTGACGCTCGCGCTTTCCGCGATGCTCGAGCGGACAGGGGAGAAGAAGGTCGCAGTGTCTCTTGACACGACCCAGGCGGTCGACGACCTCGCGAAGAAGTACGGCGCGAAGGTGTTCAGGTCCAGGGTGGGGGAGGCGAACGTGGTCGGGCTCATGAACGAGCAGGGGGCCAGGCTCGGGGGGGAGGGGAGCAGCGGCGGACTGATCGACGGCTCGTTCAACTACTGCCGTGACTCCATGCTGGCTGCGCTCGCGATAATCCGGGAGCTGAAGCGCGCGGGGAGGAAGTTCTACGAGTCGGTGCCGGTCTACTGCCAGGAGAGGGTCGCTCTCGAGGTCCCCAGGGCCAGGGCTCAGAAGAGCATCAGGAGGATGGCGTCAGACTACAGGGATGCTGATTCTGCAGACGGGCTCAAGCTCTTCCTGCCACGGCGGTCCTGGGTGCTGATAAGGCCGTCAGGGACCGAAGACGTAGTACGCGTTTCGGCCGAGGCCAGGACTGCGGAAGAGGCCTCCCGCCTCGCTGCGACGTTCGCCAAGAAGCTGAAGGGGCTGAGCAGGTAGAGTGCCAGACGAGCTGGACGTGATCGAGTCGATCGTGCGCCGCGCAGGCAGGGTCCCCGCCGGGTACGCCGCGATAGGGGACGACGTAGCGGTGGTCCCTCGCAGGAGGGGGAACCTGGTGTTGAAGGTCGACATGCTCGTGGAGCACACAGACGTCCCGCCAGGGATGACCTACAGGCAGGCCGCCCGTAAGTCTGTGGCCATGTGCGTCAGCGACTTCGCTGCCAAGGGGGTGAAGCCAGACTCGTTCATGGTCTCGATCGGGCTCAGAAAGGGGGTGACCGAGGAACAGGTTGCAGAGCTGGCGTCGGGCTTCAGAGATGCGGAGAGGGAATGGAAGGTGCACATGGTGGGCGGGGACACCAACGAGTCAGAGGAGCTCGTCATCGACTGCACCATGGTGGGTTTCGCCGAGCGCTTCGTCGCCAGGAGCGGCGCGTCTCCCGGGGACGCGCTCGTCGTGAGCGGCCGCTTCGGCTACCCCCCGGCCGGCCTGAAGGTTCTCATGAAGTCTGCGAAGGCTGCAGCCAGGTTCCGCAAGATGGCCACGACGAGCGTCCTCAGGCCGAGCCCCAGCCTCCGCGTGGGGATGGCTCTTGCGCCCTATCTGACGTCCGGGATGGACTCGAGCGACGGGCTTGCGAGGAGCGTCCACACCCTTGCGAGGGCCGGCGGGGTGGGCTTCGAGCTCGTGTCGCTCCCGACGGGCGAAGGGGTGGAGGAGTTCGCACGTGCGAACGGGCTGGACCCCGAAGCGCTAGTCCTTGTAGGGGGGGAGGAGTACCTGGTCGTGGGGACGGTCAAGGGGCGCGACGTGGACGCCGCCAGGCGCGCTGTGCGTAAGGAGGGCGGGGAGCTGCTCGAGATAGGGAAGGCCACCCCGAAAGCGGGGCGGGTGGAGCTCAGTGTCGGGGGGTCGAGAAGGCGGGTAAAGGACGAAGGGTGGACGCACCTACGATGAAGCCGTCTTCACGATCTTGGCGAACTTCTTGACGAGCTGATCCGCCCCTTCCTGGCTGTCCGACTCTGCGAAGACCCTGATGATCGGCTCTGTCCCGCTCGGCCTGACGAGGACCCAGGAGTGCTCGTCTGTCCAGGCCTTGATACCGTCGGTCCGCTCGACCCTGCCTTTCGCCTGTCTTTCGACGGCCTTCATCGCCGCCTCGACCTTCTTGTGATTCACTTCGACCTTCGTCTTCGCCTGGTGGAACTTCGGGACGACGAACGCCAGGGCCTTCGAGAACGACATCCCCCTCCCCGCGAGGCATCCGAGCATCAGCGCTGTGGCCATCGCGCCGTCCCGGACAGCGATGTGGGGGAGGTACAGGCATCCGCCGTTCTCCTCGAACCCGAATATGGCGTTCCGCTCCAGCATCGTCCGCGAGATCTCGACGCTGCCTACCCGCGTCCGCATGACCTTCGCGCCGTGCCTCTTCGCCACGGCCTCTATCGCCTGACTCGACGCGATGGACGTTACCACCGTGGCGCCGGTGTGGGTCCCCAGGACGAAGTCGGCGATGAGGCAGCCACTCTGGTCCCCCCACAGGATTCTCCCCTCTTCGTCGCAGAAGATGGCCCTGTCGCCGTCGCCGTCGTATGCCACCCCGAGGTCCGCGCCCACGGACTTCACGGCTGCGGAGAGGTCCTTCAGCGTGTCAGGTGTCGGCTCTGGCCCCCGGCCCGGGAAGTTCCCGTCGACGACGGAGTTCAGGGTGATGAGCTTGCACCCCAGGGACTCGACCAAGTAGGGAGCCGCCACAGACTGCGCACCGTTCCCCAGGTCCATCACGACCGTGAGCTTTCTGTCGGCGATCGCCTTGGCGTTGACCTTCGAGCGGATGCCGCCGATGTAGTCCCTGACGGCCGAGGGCTCGCTGCGCGCGACGCCAATGGACTTCCAGTCGGCCCTGGTCTGGGACCTGTCGAAGTAGACCTTCTCTATCCTCTGCTCGTCGAGGTGCGGCACCTCCGCGCCGTCCGGGCTGACCACCTTGAGGCCGTTGTACTGCGGCGGGTTGTGGGATGCCGTGATCATCACCCCTCCCCCGAAGCCCATCGTCTTGACTGCGAACTGGAGCGCAGGCGTCGGGACGAGGCCCGCCTCTGCCACGTCTCTGCCAGCGCTCATCAGGCCGGAGACCGCGGCGTTGGCCAGGGCGGGGCTCGACAGCCGCCCGTCCTGACCC
>DAIDAO010000004.1 GCA_027310575.1 bacterium
CGACCGTCGCCGCCTTTCAGAGCCCGCTATCGGACGTACAACGCGGCGAATTTCGCGTAGGCCTCGTCGAAGCGCATGGGCTTCGGAGGTGACTTGAAGCCGTAGGCGCAAATCTCTCCCACGGTCCCCAGCCGCCCGACCTTCATGCAGCGGTGGGTCGCCCTGAGGACGTCGAAGAGGACGTTTCCCCCGTTGGCCCCGTCAGACGATTTGAGGTAGATGTCGACGGAGATGCCCGTGTTCATGAATGTGCTGCCCTCGAACCAGAAGTAGCTCGTCCTGTCGTTCCCCATGTAGTCGACGAAGTCGGTCGTGCCCGCGATGGTCTCGAACTTGTAGGGCACCTCTGACGCGACTGCGGTGGTCTTGACCGCCCGCTTCGCCAGCTTGATCCCCTCGTCTATGGTGTTGAGCGTCTCCGACCCACCTCCGACGTCGAGCTGGTAGCTCTTCGACACCTTGACCCCGCGCTTGACCATCAGGCCGAGCAGGCCCTTGTGGAAGATCGTCCCCCCGAACTGGCTCATCAGGTCGTCCCCGACCAGCGGGAGCTTCGCCTTTGCGAAGTCGGCTGCGAGCCTGTTGTTCCTGAGGACGAGGCTCGGAGTGCAGTTGACGAAGCCGCACCCTGCCTTGAGGGCGGACCTCGCGTACTCTTCGGAAGAAGCGCCGGAGCCTGAGGAGATCAGGTTCACGAGCATCTCCGCGCCTGACTCTTCCAGCCGCCTGGTGACATCGTCGATGCCTGCTTTCTCGAGCCTCATCCCGCTCAGATGGGGGGCAGCGTCCCCCTTCGATATGCCCGCGTCGACAACCACCTTGCCCCTGGGGAGGGCCAGGTACCTCCGCGCCACGTTCGGCGGAGCGAAGGCAGCCTTGGACAGCTCAAGCCCGACCTTCCTGGAGTCCACGTCGAAGGCAGCGACCACCTGGATGTCCCCAGGCCTGAGCCCTGCGACGTTAGGATGCCAGAGCCCCCTCCGCTCGTCCCCGGAGTAGAACTTCAACCCCTGGAGGAACACCGAAGCCAGGTTCCCGACCCCGGCCAGAGCTATCTTTGCGGCCAACTCCTTCACTTGAACTTCGCAAACGTCGCGAAGAGCCCCACGATCGTGAGCAGGGCGCCCAGGGCGTAGTTTATCGTGATTATCTCAGGAGCGATGGACGCCACGGAAGCGTTGGAGTAGGTGTAGTATACCATGAGAAGCCCGAACACGAGAACGATCAGGCCGAGGAGCCGGATGAGGGCGTCGACCCTTGACTGCTGCGCGGTGAAAGTGGACATCGGCTGCTTTTCGAGGCAGAAGGCTCAGGGTATTTAGCGCTTATTCGCGGTGAAAGGGGGGTCAGGCGCTCTTCATGAGCTCGAGCTTCTCGGGCAGATACGTGTCGACTATGTAGCTCAGGCCGTATCGGGCGAAGGCCTCCTGCTCGCTCTTGCGCCTGTACTTGAGGAACGTCTCAAGCTCGTCGTGCCACATCTTCTCCGTGTACCGCGGGTCCGCCTTGAGCTCGTACAGCCTCTTGATGTCCACTTCTGTCAGCTTGTCTGACGGCAGTTTGTACTTCTGGATGTCGCTCGCCCAGACGCCCAGCCAGACGGAGTTGGGGGTGGTGAGCTCGCGCAGGTGCGCGGCGTTGGCTGAGCCCGACTTGATCACCATCGCTATGTGGGCCCCCCATGGGTCGGCGTCGCAGAGGATCCCGACCGGCAGGCCCAGCTCCTGGTTCAGCCTCCTGATGAGATACCTCGTGGACCTCGGGGGCTGACCCGCAGTGTTGATCAGAAGCGCCTTGTGCTTCTCGTGGACCCTCTCCTCAGTGAACCTGGTGAAGAGGCCGCCCTTCTCGATGGCCAGGACCATCTCCGCATCCGTGTCCCTGAACTCCGCGGTGGTGAGCGCAGGGCCTATCATCACGCCGTCGGGGTTTGCCGAGAGGTCGGCCGTCTTCCCCTCGTAGCCTGGGACGGTGTATTCGATGGTCATGTTACCGAAGATGGCGCTCCTCTCCTCAGGGTAGATGTTCATCCCTTCGCGCGCCATCTGCATCAACACTTCCAGGTCGGTGATCAGCTCGTCAGACTCCGCCTGGTCCTGGAACTCGACGTTGAAAGCCTGCGCAGAGTAGAAGACGTCTCTAAGGGTGGAGGTCCTCTTCTCGTCGACGAGCTTCTTCGCGAAGTAGGCGAGCCAGACCAGCTGGGTGAAGGGCCGGATGTGCTTGATGTTCCCGGACGACTTCTTGACGGTGGTTGGCCCGAGGACGAACTGCTGCAGCTTCTTGTCGTAGACTATGTTCCTCACGGAGCGGCTGGCGAGGGTGAGGCTCGGGAAGCGGCCCTCGTCAAGGTCTGAGTAGACGGTCCCGCCGAGGTCTCTGAGGAGACCCTGGACCGCGCTCTGCCTAGTCTCCGCCGTACCTGTCGATCGTTTCTTGCCCTGCTTCTTCTTGGTTGGCATTTTCGACTCCTTCCGGGGCCCGCTCCTCACGCTCCGGCTCCTGCTCTGCCTTGGCGGCTTCGTTTTCTTCCACCATCTCGCCGCCTTCCCCTATGAGCGCCCTGTAGCGAGGCAGCTCCTTCTTCCCCGCAAGGTCCGTCGAGAACTGCGCGATCAGAGGGAGGTACTTGCCGTAGATGTTCATCTTCCTCTGGACCGCTTCCATGCTCCCTTTCTTCGACAGGAAGATCCCCAGGCGCCTGAGCGCCTCCCTGGCAGCGTTCCTGATCTCCCTCTGTATCTCCGGCCTGTCGGCTATGTACTCCTTCCCGACCGTCTTGTACGGGATGCGCGTCGAACAGATGTGGGTTATCACGCCGACGGGGGCTTCGGAGGGGACGTGGTACCTCCGCCAGTCGACCTCCTGGTTCAGCACTTCGAAGCTCACGTCGCTGCTCTCGTCATAGAGGAGCGGGATCCGGTTGGCGAACCTGAACAGCTTGACGCCTGGCTGGAGGATCTTCCCGCCGTACGCCACTCCCACCTCTACGAGGAAGGGGAACCCGGAATACGACGACGGGGGCCTGGTCACGACCGTGGAGAACTCGGGCTGCAGCTCCTTGTTGATGCCCGCCATGAGGATCTCTTCGCCGACGGGTGAGAGGACGGCGGCGTCGGGCTGGAGGAAGTCCGGGAAGCGCTGCAGGGCGTCCACTATCGCGACCACCTGGTTGTTGTTGAGGCGCTTCGGCGGGAGCCGCGGGCTGATCCCGGCGAACTCGAGGAACTTCGTGGCTATCTTGTCCCCGACCCGGTGGAAGTGTGTGACCATGAAGGTCTTCATGTCGTGGGTCTCTGAGATTTTGATGATGCGCTTGAGCGCCTCGACGTCTATGCCGTACGGGTGCGGGAGCGTCTCCTTCGGCGCAGGGGGCATCGAAGTCGTCGCCCGCTCGTAGAACGTCACCAGTCCGTTCGGGTCCACGAAGGTCAGGTTCGCGTAGCTCGCTACCACCGCGGTCTGTTTGAAGTACTCGTTGATCTTCTGCGAAGCCCTGAGGTAGTCCCCTTCGAGGATGAGGTCTACTCTAGTCCCCGTGGTCCCGTTGGCCTCGGTCCTCTGGCGCTTCAGGACCGTGGGCCTGTTCTCCCCGATGTCGATGATCATCTGGAACATGTGCTTCCATTTTCCATCGACGGAGGTCGTCACCACGACCGGCCTGTTGGTGGTGATCTGGCCGTAGAGTATGGCCATGGTCCCGCCCAGGCCGAACATCCCTCTCGACTGCCTGAGGACGTATTTGGAACCGTAGAACACCTTGCCGAAGGCGCTCGGGACGTGCTGAGGCGCCACCCCGGTCCCGTTGTCTATGACCGTGAGCCGGTACGGCCTGGGGTCAGGTATCTCGCCGTTCGTGGTCTCCGGGATGATCCTCACGTAGATGTCTGGGAGGATCCCGGCCATCTCGGCGGCGTCGAGCGAGTTCTCCACGAGCTCCCTGACTGCCATGTAGAGCGCTCGGGCGGGGTTGGTGAACCCGGCGAGGTCGCGGTTACGGTAGAAAGAATTCTGAGGGCGAGATCTCCGCGAAAGTAGTCTTGCTGCTCAGATTACACCACCTCCACTAACCTCGGCGTACCACGTCTTTAGTCGCCTCAAGGTTTGTTCTCTAGTAAGGCAATCTGCAAAGGCTCCACGGAATCCTGAATCTCTGGCCCTCTCCTGCTCCTTGGATATTCTGAAGAACAGTCGCTGCAGAGTAGCTTTCTCGCATCCGAACCATAAGGACTCTCCTGCCTTCTTTCTAACTACCTTCACGCCTTGTGAGAACCCGACCGTTCCGATGAAGCGAGAAATTTCACTCTTCTTCCCGATGACAACCCCGTACTTTGTGACGTTGTTTCCGATTCGCAAAGCGCTGAGCATGATGCCAATCTGAGAGCTGAAAGCAGGATTGGAACTTGCCAGGACTATTCTGCACTCGACAGTGAAGTTCTTGCTGGCTCGCTTTATCGATACCAACAAGGATCCCTGCGTGTCAGTGACTATTCGCAGAACATTCCTCAGTGTTGACTGCGAACTGAGAATGAAGTCAAGAACATCGTCCCTGAACGTCTTGTCGGGTAATAAGTTGGACAGGTCCTTGGCAATCGCAATGCTCGAGACGCGTGATGTTAGCTTGTTCCTTCCGATGTTCACGTTACCATATACCTTTTCAACGAGGCCGCTGAAATTGGCGTGCAATAATTCTTGCGTGTTTGTGAATCCGAAGGAACTGGCATCCGTGTAACCCTCCGTCACAATCATGGTCAAGAGAGAGGCCTTTTCATCGGTCATTGGGCCTCCGCCCATGACCTTGTACTTCACGAATTGCTCCGACCACTCCGGATGACGAGAGATGAAGACTCTCGTTCCTTCTCCTCTTGTTCGAAGTAATACTTCGAGGGCGAGTAGTCTATTCCTAGTAAATGTGTAGGACCGTCCCAATCGAACCGCAATTTCGTCAATCGACATTCCATTTCGGTAAAGCCCAGAGATGTCCGATGGCGAAATCTCTGCGAAGGTGGTCTTGCTACTCAGTCTTCACCGCCTCCATTGGCACCGGCATGCCAGCTTCAATTATCCCGTCCGCCCGTGGGGTTCGTAATAAGTCTCCCAATTCTCTTTGTCAGATTTCCTCGGAGTCTGCGCCCGCCCCTCGGGTATCGACGTGAACGGGATATATGCTAGCGGCCGAGTTTGTCGAGTTTTTCCTCAAGGGTCTCGGGGGAGGTCCCTTCCCAAAGGAACATCTTCTCCATCTTGCGCTTGGTCCTCGCCTTCTGCAGGGAGTTGTAGACCGTCTTGTGCTGGCTCCCCGTGGCGAGTGACCTTACAGCCTGCGACGCCAGCTGCACCTCTCCTGCCTCCCCGATTATCGCCACTGTCCGCCCGTAGACTGAGAGGTTGCAGGACGTGAGCTCCTCTATGACCCTCCTGGACTTGCCTCTGAGGCCGATGACCCGCCCCCTGATCCTTTCGAGCGAGTTGGTGCTCCGCCCGGCGTAGTCGCGCAGGTCGATGACTTCGAGGGCGGTCCCCTCGTCGAGGAGCCTCCTTGCCCTCTGGGGGGAGAACCCGCGGCCGATGGCCTCGATGACCCTGGTGGCCGAGAATGGGTCGGTCTTGAGAGCCGAGTCGGCCTTCACTGTCACGAGCCCCTCTCTGCTGTCGACGCTGAGGGTCACCCCCATCTCGCTCTCCAGGAACCGCTTAGTCGCCCCCTCCTTCCCGATGACAGCGCCCACGCGCTCTATCGGTATCCTCACGACCTGCTCGAAGCTCATTTCGATATCTCCCTGATCCAAGAATCGGCGTCCTTTGTCGCGATGCCGCGCTTCCTAAAGAACCTCACCATATTGGCCACGTCCCTCCTTAGGAAGTCCTCTGACTGCGGATGGGAGGCGACAACTGCCGAGCCCATGTCGAAGAGGACCCGCTCCCCTCCCGACTTGAAGACGTTGAACTCCGAGAAGTCCGCGTGCACGAGGCCGGCCTCCTTCCAGAGCCTGCGGATGGCCCTGAACGTCCACGCGCAGTCGTCCTCGTCCACCTCCGACTCGGCGAAGGTGCGGGCAGGCTCAGGAGGGTTCCCGATGTACTCCATGACGAGGATGTTCTTGTGGAAGGCGAGGGGCCTGGGGACCCTGACCCCTGCACGGTCGGCCACCTGCAGGTTCTTGAACTCCTTCCTGGTCCAGAGGTAGATGGTGTCCCTGGACCCAGACGGCAGCCTCCCGAACCTCCTGTCGCCGGCGATGTAGGCGATGCGCTTGCGGAAATCGGAGGCCGATATGAGGTAGATCTTCACCGCGACAGGCTTGCCTCCGCGGTCCTCGCCGTAGTAGACGCGGGCCTCCTTCCCCGCGTTGACCACCCCGTGCAGCTCCCCCAGGTCCTTCCTTGCGACCAGCTCCTCGATTGCGAGCAGCGTGGCCTGGTCGAAGACCTCCTCGAGGACCTTCCGCTGGTCCGAGTCCTTCCTCAGGTATCTGCTCTCCCGCTCGTAGCGGAGGAGCCTCTCTTTCATCTTGCGCGATTCTTCCGGCTCGGCCACGCGCCACCCAAAGCGAGGAAATTTTTATAGATTGGAGGCTGGGCGCGGGAAAATCCCGACCTGCCTGATGTGATGAGACGAGTTGAAAGCTAACGGCGATGAAGAGGCTGAGAAACCCAGGGGCGAAGTGGAGGCGCTGAAGGCTCAGCTGACGCAGGAGAAGAAGAAGAGCGACGAGCTGCTGAACCGGCTGAAGTACGCGCAGGCAGACCTGGAGAACTACAGGAAGAGGATGGACAAGGAGATGAAGGAGGCCGGCGAGTCGCTGGCCAGGAACCTGCTGGCGAGGGTGCTCGTGGTGCAGGACGAGCTGGATCTGGCGGCGAAGCAGGCCGAGGGCGAGGGGGACGGGAAGGAGTTCAGGGAGGGCATAGCGATGGTCAGGAAGAAGCTCGAGGCGGCGCTGGAGTCGGTGGGGGTCGAGAGGGTCGCGGCTGTGGGGATGCCGTTCGACCCGGCAGTGCACGAAGCGGTGGAGAAGGTTCAGGGCTCGTCGAAGGAGGACCTGGTCGTCGAAGAGGTGCGGCCAGGTTTCATGTTCAGGGGGCAGCTCTTGAGGCCGAGCATGGTAAAGGTTGAATTGGCCTCGAAGCCGGCCAGGGAGGAGAAGAGAGTTGAGTAGCGCGAGGGAGAAGATCCTGGGCATAGACCTTGGCACAACCAACTCCGCGGCTGCGGTCGTGGAGGCGGGGCGGCCTGTGGTCATACCGAGCGCAGAAGGGGCCACCCCGGCTGGGAAGATGTTCCCCTCGGTCGTCGCCTACACCAAGGACGGGCAGCTGCTCGTCGGCGACCCGGCGAGACGCCAGGTCGTGACCAACCCGGATGGCACGGTATTCGAGATCAAGAGGAAGATGGGGACAGACTACAGGGTCGGCATCTACGGAAAGGAGTACTCCCCAGAGCAGCTGAGCTCCTACATCCTGCAGAAGATCAAGCACGACGCCGAGGTCTTCCTCGGATATCCGGTCAAGAAGGCGGTGATCACTGTCCCGGCCCACTTCAACGACAACCAGCGCCAGTCGACGAAGGACGCGGGGGAGATCGCAGGGCTCGAGGTCGTCAGGATAATCAACGAGCCGACCGCCGCTTCGCTCGCCTACGGGCTGGACAAGGCGGAGAAGGAGATGAAGATCCTCGTGTTCAGCTTCGGAGGTGGTACGCACGACGCCACGATCATGGAGTTCGGGAAGGGGGTCTTCCAGGTCCTTGCCACGTCCGGGGACACCCAGACTGGAGGGACCGACATAGACAAGGCGGTCATCCAGGTCCTCCTGCAGGATTTCCTGTCCAGGACGGGCATTGACCTGTCGTCAGACAGGACTGCGATGGCGCGGCTCAAGGAGGCGGCCGAGCAGGCGAAGATACAGCTCTCGAACCTCACGTCAACGGACGTCGACCTCCCGTTCATCGCGAGCGACCCCGCGGGCCCGAAGAACCTCCACTACACCCTGACCAGGACGAAGCTCGAAGAGGTGGCCAGGCCGATAGTCTCCAAGACCGAAGACACGATCAGGAGGGTGATGAGCGAGGCCAAGCTCACGCCGGAGCAGGTCGACAAGGTGATCCTCATCGGAGGGATGACCAGGATGCCCCTGGTCAGGAAGTTCGTCGAAGACGTGGCAGGGAAGCCGGCAGAGAGAGGGGTGGACCCGATGGAGGCCGTCGCGATAGGCGCGGCGATCCAGGGCGCGGTCCTCGCAGGGGAGATCAAGGACATACTTCTCCTCGACGTCACGCCGCTCTCCCTCGGGGTGGAGACTCTGGGCGGGATCACGGAGCACCTGATCGAGAAGAACGCGACGATCCCCACGAAGAGGAGCAAGACGTTCACCACGGCCGCCGACTTCCAGACAGCCGTGACGATACATGTGGTCCAGGGGGAGAGGAGCATGGCAGCGGACAACGTGTCGCTGGGGATGTTCAACCTCGCTGGGATACCCCCTGCGCCGCGCGGAGTCCCGCAGATCGAAGTGACCTTCGACATCGACGCCAACGGGATTCTCACCGTGACAGCCAAGGACATCGGGACGGGGAAGGAGAACAAGATCACGATCACCGCGTCGACCAAGCTCTCTAAGGACGAGAAGGAGAGGCTGGTCAAGGAGGCCGAGTCCTTCGCCGAGCAGGACAAGAAGAAGCGCGAGGAGGCGGAGCTCAGGAACGAGGCGGACTCGATGCTGTACACCGCCGAGAAGACCAAGAGGGACCTGGAAGGGAAGGTCGACAAGGCGAACCTTGACAGGCTGGACGCGGCCGCCCAGGAGCTGAGGAAGGCCGTCGGGAGCCAGGATTCGGGCCAGATCAGGGAGAAGAACGAGGCCCTGAAGAAGGTCCTTCAGGACGTGGGCGCGTCGGTCTACCAGCAGCAGGCTCAGAAGCAGCAGGGCGCGCCAGGGGCGACCGGGGGGACTGGGGACGGCTCGAAGGTCAGCGACGCAGACTACAAGGTAGTGGACGAAGGGAAGTAGGGGGCTTCGGGCCGTGTCTGCGAAGGACTACTACGAAGTACTCGGCGTGCAGAAAGGGGCCACAAAGGAACAGATCAAGGACGCCTACAGGAAGCTGGCCCTGCAGTTCCACCCGGACAGGAACAAGGCCCCTGAGGCGGAGGCGAGGTTCAAGGAGATCTCGGAGGCGTACGCCGTGCTTTCCGACGACGAGAAACGCAGGCAGTACGACGCGTACGGGAGGGAGGGGGTCTACCAGCGGTACAGCCAGGAGGACATATTCCGCGGAGTGGACTTCGGCGAGTTCTTCCGCGGCATGGGCTTCGGGGGCTTCGACGACATATTCTCGCAGTTCTTCGGAGGAGGCGTGTCGCAGCCCAGACGGGGCGAGGACCTGACCTACCACCTCGAGGTGAACCTGGAAGACATCATCCAAGACTCCGACAGGGAGATAGAGATCCCGCGGAGCGAGGTCTGCCGCACCTGCAACGGCAGCGGCGCGAGGCCGGGGAGCACCCCCCAGAGGTGCGGGACGTGCGGAGGCACGGGTCAGGTGCAGAAGGTGCAGTCGGCCGGGTTCGCGCGCCTCGTGAGGATCACAGCGTGCAGCAAGTGCGGAGGGAGGGGGTACATAGTCGACGCGCCCTGCAAGGAGTGCAGGGGGCGGGGGACCGTCGACAGGAAGCGGAGGATACAGATCATGATTCCGGCCGGGGTCGAGGACGGGCACACCCTCAGGCTGAGGGGGGAAGGGAACGCAGGGCAGGCAGGGGTGCCGCCGGGCGACCTCTACGTCGTGGTGAACGTCGTCCCTCACAGGGTGTTCGCGAGGAGAGAGAGCGACGTCTACCTGGAGACCAGGGTCGGGGTCGTCCAGGCGATGCTCGGGGCAGAGCTGACTGTACCGACGCTGTACGGCGACGTCAAGCTGACCGTCCCCCACGGAACCCAGCCAGGGACCGTCTTCAAGATCAAGGGGAAGGGGCTCCCCAGCTACGGCGGGTGGGGGAAGGGGGACCAGTTCGTCAAGGTGAACGTCGAGGTCCCGAAGAGCCTCAGCGAGCAGCAGAAGGAGCTCCTCAGGAAGTTCGGGGAGCAGCGCTAGCCCGAGAACTTGTAGATCATCAGGAACGGCACTTCCTGTATCTGGCGTACCGCCTCAGGGGCCCCCACGTTGTTCTCCACAGCGAGGGACACAGACCTCGAACCGGCCAGGTTGACTATCGAGCAGGTGCGGATGAGCCTCAGCGCCTCCCCCTTGTCCACGACCTCCCCCGAGTAGAAGTCCTTCGAGAGGTGCACCTGCAGCCTCCCCTCGCTCACGGTCCGCCCCACGAGCTCCTCGTCGCAGATGTTGACCAGGATGGTCCCCCTGAACTCGGCGGTACGGACGGAGAAGCCCCTCGCGTCCCCGCTAGGCAACCTTGGCCACCGACCTCGCGCCGCAGGCTTCGCAGACCATGAACCACATCCGCTTGTCCTTCTCGAGGCGCGTGTCCGGGCTCCCGCAGACAGGGCAGATGACCCCCTCCTTGACGTACCGCTGCAGGAGCTGCGAGAAGGAGTCGCGGTCCTTGCGCCCGATGAAGATCGCCCTCTCCCCGTCGAGGGACGCGGCCGTGGCGAGCTCCTTCGCGAGGTACATCAGGACCCTGCCGGATTCGCGCCGGAGCCGCTTGGGGAACTCGGCGTAGTTGCGGAAGATCGTCTTGTTCCCCACCCAGATCACGTCTGGTTCGGGCAGCTCGAGCCTCAGCGCGCCCGACTTCTTTGCGTCCTTGTCCAGGCCCGCCCTCGCCCTTGAAAGCAGCTCGTCGTACGAACGCGGCATCGGGCGAATCCCCGGAGTACGGTATTTCAAGTATTCTCGGGCGGGTGAAGCCCTGCGGCTCTTCAAAAGATTAAATCGGAAACTGTGAAGGGCGCACCGTGAAGCCGAAGGCGGAAATCGGCGTCTTTGGCGGCTCGGGGTTCTACAGCTTCTTCAAGGGGGCCAAGTCTGTCCAGGTGAAGACGCCGTACGGGATGCCGAGCGGGAGCATCACGCTGTCGGAGATTGGGGAGAGGAAGGTGGCGTTCCTTCCCAGGCACGGCGTGCACCACCAGTACCCGCCGCACAGGGTGCCGTACCGCGCCAACGTCTTTGCGTTCAAGAGGCTCGGGGTCTCGAGGATCGTCGCGCCGAACGCGGTCGGGAGCCTGAGGGCCGAGATAGGGCCCGGGGACCTCGTTTTCTGCGACCAGTTCGTGAACTTCGCTACAGGCAGGGCGGCGACCTTCTACGACGGGCCCGTGACCACGCACGTAGGGATGGCGCAGCCGTACTGCCCCCAGATGCGCAGGGTCGCAATAGAGGCGGCGGAGAAGCTCGGGCTCAGGTTCCACAGGACAGGGACGGTCGTTGTCATAGAAGGCCCGCGCTTCTCGACGACGGCGGAGAGCCGCTTCTTCAGCAGGCAGGGGTGGGACGTGATCAACATGACCCAGTACCCCGAGGTGGTGCTGGCGAGGGAGCAGGAGCTCTGCTACCTCAACATCTCCCTGGCGACGGACTACGACGCGGGACTGGAGGGGGACCCGAAGGTGAAGCCCGTCTCCCATGCGGAGGTGGTCAGGGTCTTCGAGAAGAACATGGGGAGCCTGCGGAAGCTCATATTGGAGATCGTGAAGGCGATGCCCGAAGAGCGGACCTGCGACTGCGGCTCGGCCCTGTCGCACGCGAGGCTGAGCGCCTAGTGGGGAAGCTCGAGACGGACGTGAAGAGGGCCATCCGGACGATCCCTGACTACCCGAAGAAGGGGGTGCCGTTCAAGGACCTTACTACCCTCTGGAGGAACGGGAAGCTCACCAGAAGGGTCACGGACGACCTGGCCAGGCGCTGGAAGGGGGAGAAGCTGGACAAGCTGGTCGGGGTGGAGGCGAGGGGCTTCATAGTCGGGGCTCCGCTCGCGGACAGGCTGGGGGTGGGTTTCGTCCCTGCAAGGAAGGTCGGGAGGCTCCCTGCTTCGAAGATCAGCGTGAACTACGAGCTCGAATACGGGCGGCAGGGACTGGAGATGCACACGGACTCGATCTCGAAGGGGGAAAGGGTGCTGGTCGTCGACGACCTCCTCGCGACTGGGGGGACGTCGAAGGCCGCGGCGACCCTCGTGGAGAAGTTGGGGGGGAAGGTGGTCGGCTTCGCCTTCGTCACCGAGCTCTCTTCGCTCAAGGGGAGGAAGAAGCTCTCTGGCTACGAGGTCTACTCCATCGCGAAGTATGACTAGGCCGATAGGGATCGTAACCGGGACCGGGGTCTCGGAGCAGTTCGACCTGAGCAGGCCGAGGACGGTCAAGACACGTTTCGGCAGAGCCACTGTGTACGAACCCCGCGAGGGGCGCTACGTCGTGATCCCGAGGCACGGGGCGGCGCACCGCTCCCCGCCGCACGGCATCAACTACAGGGCGAACATAGCCGCCCTCGAGGAGCTCGGGGTGAAGGAGGTCATAGCCACGAGCGCCGTTGGTTCGATGAACCAGGGGTTCGGGGTCGGCGAGATAGGCCTCGTCGAACAGTTCCTGGACTTCACCAAGCGGAGGCAGACGACGTTCTTCGAGCGGACCGTGGTCCACACGGACATGACCCACCCTTACAGCAGGCGCCTCAACCTGGAGCTGTCCGTCGCCGCGAAGCGGATGGGGATCGGCATCCGTCCCCACCTCGTCTACGTCTGCGCGGAGGGGCCGAGGTACGAGACCGCGGCCGAGATCAAGATGTACAAGATCCTGGGAGGGGACGTCGTGGGCATGACCGGGGTCCCGGAGGTCGTGCTGGCGAACGAGAAGAAGCTGGAGTACGCCTCCCTTGTCATAGCCACGAACTGGGCCGCCGGGATGCAGCCCAAGGTGAGCCACGAGGAGGTCCTCAAGGTCATGAGGAAGTCCGGGAAGGTCGTCAAACAGTTGATAGAGTCGACGGTGAGTGCCCTGAGGGGAGAGAAATGACGAAGGTCGCTGATCCGAAGCTGAGCAGGGAAGGGGAGAGGAACTTCCTATGGGCGAAGGCGCACATGGGCGCGCTGACGACCCTCGCGGAGAAGTATGCGAAGTCGAAGCCGCTGGAAGGCGTGAAGCTCGGGGTCTGCCTCCACGTCACCAAGGAGACGTCGGTGCTCATCGACGCCCTCCTCGCCGCGGGCGCAGACGTCAGGCTCGCCGGTGCCAACCCCCTGTCGACCCAGGACGACATAGCGGCCTACCTTTCGACGAGGACGGAGGTGTGGGCATGGAGGGGGCAGTCTGCGAAAGAGTACGACTGGTGCATAGACCAGGTCCTCAGGTCGCGCCCTGAGCAGCTGATCGACGACGGCGCTGACATGCACGTCGCGGCCCACGTCTCTCGCGCGAAGGGGATAGTCGGCGGCTCCGAGGAGACGACCACGGGCGTGGTCAGGCTGAAGGCGCTGGAAGCCGATGGGAAGCTGACCTATCCGGTGATAGCGGTCAACGACGCGAAGACCAAGTTCATGTTCGACAACAGGTACGGGACAGGCCAGAGCACGCTCGACGGAATCATGAGGGCCACCGCCCTCCTGCTCGCAGGCGTGAAGACCGTGGTCGTAGGGTACGGCTGGGTCGGGAAGGGGGTAGCCATGAGGGCGAGGGGGATGGGGGCGCGAGTGACCGTGGTGGAGGTCGACCCCATCAGCGCGCTCGAGGCCCATCTCGACGGGTTCGACGTCTCGGACATCGGGGCTGCGGCTCCGCACGGCGAGCTGTTCATAACGACTACAGGGATGAAGGGGGTGATCCCCTACGACGCGGTCGAGAAGATGAAGGAAGGAGCGATCCTTGCCAACGCTGGGCACTTCGACGTCGAGATCGATGTGAAGACGATGATATCGAAGGCGAAGGGGGTGAAGGCGGTGAGGCCAAACGTCGACGAGGTCACGCTCCCCTCAGGAAAGAAGGTGTACCTGATAGGGAAGGGGAGGATAGCGAACCTGGTCGCAGCCGAGGGGCACCCTCCCGAGGTGATGCAGATGTCGTTCGCCAACCAGATGATGGCGGCCATCCGCATCCACGACGACCACGGGAAGATGCAGAAGCGGGTCTATGGGGTCCCTCGGGAGCTGGAGGACGAGGTCGCGCGGGCGGCCCTGAAGTCAATGGGGATATCCATAGGGACGCAGACGAGGCAGCAGAAGCAGTACGCGAAGAGCTGGAAGCTGTAGCCCCTGGAAGGTTTAAGACGGCGCGGAGGGGATTTTCGCTCGGTGGATGAGCTCAGCCAGCAAGACGTCATAATCACAGCCGCACTCCCGTACGCGTATGACGACCTCCACCTCGGGCACGTGGCTAGCACGCACCTCCCCCCGGACATACTCTACCGCTACCTCAAGCTGAAGGGGAGGAGGGTCATCCAGGTCTGCGCCTCGGACGACTTCGGCACCCCCATACTCATCGCAGCCGAGAAGCAGGGGAAGGACCCGGCCGAGTACGTCGCCCGCTGGAACGCCAGGTTCAGGGAGGACCTGGAGAAGCTCGGGATAGTCTACGACCTGTTCGACAGGACCAGCTCCCCGGAGAACGTGCAGATGGTGCAGAGGTTCTTCACGAAGCTCGACGAGAACGGCTACATCTTCGTATCTGAGGTAGACCAGTTCTACTGCGAGTTCGACCGCAAGTACCTCCCGGACAGGTACGTGAAGGGCAAGTGCCCCTACTGCGGGGCCGAAGAGCAGTACTCGGACGTGTGCGAGAACTGCGGGAGGACGCTGCAGCCCGGGCAGATCCTCGCGCCCCACTGCTCGATCTGCGGGAGGCCGCCGGTGCTCAGGAAGAGCGCCCACTATTTCTTCAAGCTCTCGGCCTTCGCCAAGAAGCTTGAGGACTGGCTCGTCGGGACCCCAGGGCTCCAGGGGGACGTCAAGAACTACGTCCTCAACTGGATAAAGGACGGGCTCCAGGACTGGGACATAACCAGGGACATCCCGTGGGGGGTCCCCATCCCGCTCGAGGACGCGCAGGGCAAGGTGCTGTACGGCTGGTTCGACAACCACCTCTGCTACATCACTACGGCGCTCAAGGCCGCCGGGAAGTCCGGGGAGGAGGGAAGGAGGTACTGGAACGGGGCGAAGCTCTACCACTTCATCGGGAAGGACATCGTCTACCACCACTACCTGTTCCTCCCGAGCATGAGGATGGGGGAGGGGGAGTACAAGCTCCCCGACTACATCCCCACGAGAGGGCACCTGCTCCTGCTGGGGAAGAAGGTGTCGAGGAGCAAGCGGTGGATGATCACTGTGAGGGAGTTCGTCGAGCACTTCCCCCCTGACTACCTCCGGTTCTACCTGACCAGGATAACGCCCCTGAGCCAGGCGGACTCGAACTTCGACCTGAAGGAGTTCGCCGACAAGATCAACAACGAGCTCGTGGCGAGCGTCGGGAACTTCGTGTACAGGGCACTGTCGTTCGTGCAGACCAAGCACGGCGGGGTGGTCCCTGAACCGGGGACGCCGGGAGCGGCCGACGAGGCGGTCCTGGCAGAGCTGAGATCCGCAGTGAAGGACACTGGGGAGCTCGTAGAGCAGGGGCACTACGACAGGGCCCTCAGAAGGGTCCTCGACTTCTCTGCTGCGTGCAACCAGTACTTCCAGAAGAAGGCGCCGTGGGAGAACAACGACGACGAGCCGACCGCAGTCTTCTACTCGTGCAACCTCGTCGCCGGGCTCGCCACCCTGCTCGCTCCCTTCCTGCCCCACAGCTCGCAGAAGATCTGGGACCAGCTGTCGTTCGGCAGGAAGCTGGAGGACTTTGGCTGGGACTCTGCTGGGGGGCTGAGGGTGGAGGCCGGGAGGAAGATCAGCGAACCCAAGCCCGTGTTCAGGAAGGTGGAAGAAGCGGACCTGGGTAAGGTGCGGGTCCTTCTCGGGTGATCAGTCGCACGGCTGCAGGGCTTCGAGCCCTTCCGGGAGCGCTGCGTCCATCTCGTCGTCGATGACGCGGTCCCCGAGTATCTTCGCTAGCGGGTCGTAGTCGTCGTACTTCGTCGACCTGAACCCGGAAGCCAGCACGCTCACCTGGAGCTGGGCCGAGCCGCTGTCGTCGACGCCGTACTCGACGTCGACCTCCTCGTTGTCCATCAGGGAGCCCAGCCTGTCCACGGCCAGCCCCACCTCCCGCGCAGAGAAGGTCGGGTCGCCGTTCAGGCTGACCACTGCGTGGCTCGCCTCTCTCGTCTCTGCCAGCTTGCCGAGCGAGACGACCGCCCCGGCCAGCGCGTCCTCTGCCTTGTCTTCGGTGCCGCTGCTGGACACGCCCAGGAGGGAGTAGCCGTCCTGGAGGACGGTCCCGAACAGCTTGTTCAGGCCGAGCGGCTTCGGGTTCCCAGATGAAAGCAGGGAGCCGAGGGCCTTGACCGCCGCCTTGTTGGCCGAGTCGTACAGGTTCGCCAGCGTGGCGTCTTCGGGGGACGAGCGCATGAGCGTGTCGTTGTCTATCACAACTACGCCTCTGGACGACGCTCTCAGGCGTCTGAGCGAGACCCCGGCGTAGAACTTCATCTTCTTCTCGAACTCGAACGGCATTACCGCGACCCCGACGGTCGTCGCGCCGCGCTCCTGGGCCAGCGCCGCTACGAGGGGCGCGAGCCCGCTCCCAGTGGCCCCTCCGAGCCCTGCGACCACGAAGACGAACTTCGACTCGCCGACCGCCTTCCTCACCTTCGCGGCCGAGCCGAGCGCCAGCCCCCTGACTATGGCCGGGGTGAGCTTCTGGTCGACGGGGGACTCCACCAGTATCGTGTCCTTCTGCTCGACTGTGGAGAAGTCGCCGCCATCGCAGGAGATGTACACGTACCTGTCCACAAGGAGGGACTTCCTGCTCAGGAGGGAGACGATCTTGATCCCTGCGGATCCGATGCCTATGGCCGTGACCTCTGCTCGATTATTGACAACCAATTCTGGGGCGCAGACCTAGCTAACCGTTGGAATAAACAAGCCCACTACTCAATATTGTTGACGACGAAGTAGTATTTGTTTACCCTGCGTCCGATGACGTCTTCCGTCCTATTTTCCCGATCTCGATCCGGCCGCGGCCTCGTTGACGAGCCTGTTGACCAGCTCGTCCATCATGTGCCCCGCGCACTCGACCCTGACCGCCTGGACGCCTTCGACCGAGAGCGCCGCTTCCCTGATGCTCCTCCCCGTATCCACAGCTATGGGGCTGTACGCCGAGAGGGGCTGGAACCTGATCCTTATCGAGCCCGTGGCCATCTCGGAGACCTCGGTGACTATGTTCAGCTCTCCGAGCTTGCGCTTGGTCTCCTCGTCCACTACATCGCCGAGACGCTCTGTGACGCGCTTGGAAAGCTCGCTGGGCAACCCGAGGCCTCTTGATTTTTTCAGAGCCTATATGACTTTTGGCTCACCAGTGGACGCGGAGGGTCATGGGGTGTGAAGCTTTGACCTCGTCTATCTTCCCGACGCTGGTGTTCTTGGGGACCGGCCCCAGCGTGCCGTCCTTCATCCCCCTGTAGATCTCAGCCAGCGCGGCGGCGTACTCGTCGAGCATCTCGACCGGCTCCGACTCGGTCGGCTCGAGCATCAGGGCCTCGTGGACGATGAGAGGGAAGTAGACTGTCGGGGCGTGCATCCCGTAGTCGAGGATCGCCTTCGCCACTGTCAGGGCGGCGCCCGGGAGCTCGCTCTTCACAGAAACGACCGCCTCGTGCTTCCTGACGAGGCCTCCGCCCTGCGACGCGGGGAAGGCTTCAGGGTCCAAGCTCTTCCACAGGTAGTTGGCCGCAAGGACTGCGAGGGAGGAGACGTCCGCGAGGCCGCTCGCCCCCAGGAGGCGGATGTAGACGTAGGCCCTCAGAAGGATCGCCGAGTTCCCTACGAACCCCTTCAGGGGCCCGATCGTGTGAGGAAGCCCGTAGTCGAGACCGTAGACCCCCTTCTTCTTCGCGATCACGGGGACCGGGAGGTAGTCGGCCAGCTTCTTGGCCACGCCCACGGGCCCGGCCCCAGGGCCCCCGCCGCCGTGGGGGGTCGCGAACGTCTTGTGGAGGTTGAGGTGCACTATGTCGAAGCCCATGTCCCCGGGCCTGGCCCTCCCGAGCAGCGCGTTCATGTTGGCCCCGTCGTAGTACATCAGCCCTCCAGCGCTGTGGACTGCCTGGCAGACCTCGGCGACCTCGCCCTCGAACAGCCCGAGGGTGTTGGGGACTGTGAACATCATCCCCGCTGTCCTGTCAGAGCAGAGGTCCCGCACGGCCGAGGCCCTGACCTGCCCCGACGCGTCGGAGGGTATCTTCACGACCTTGAATCCTGCCATCGCAGCGCTCGCCGGGTTGGTTCCGTGGGCCGAGTCCGGGACCAGGATCTCGTCCCTCCCCGCTCCTCCGTGCTCCCTCAGGTACTTCCGGATCATCAGGACGCCGGCCAGCTCCCCCTGTGCCCCGGCGGCCGTGGACAGGGAGAAGCGGTGCATCCCCGTCACTTCGCTGAGCGACCTTTCCAGCTCGTAGAAGATCGAGAGGAGCCCCTGCACGGTCTCCGCTGGCTGAAGGGGGTGGGCGTTCTTCATCTGGTCGGCCCCTGCCAGCGCTTCAGAGACCTTGGGGTTGTACTTCATGGTGCAGCTCCCGAGCGGGTACATTCCCAGCTCGACCGAGAAGTTCATCTGCGACAGCCGGTTGAAGTGCCTCAGGACCTGGAGCTCGGACAGCTCTGGGAGGTCGACCGATCCCCGCCGGACGGAGGCGGGGACGAGCGAAGCCGGGTCTGCGAACCGGGACGCCACCTTGGGGTCGGACGGGACCGAGGTGCCGACCCTCCCCGGCCTGCTCAGCTCGTTGAGCAGGGGCTCGTCCCAGTAGGCCTGCCTGAACTTCACCTAGACCGCGCCCTCCAGGGCTTCCGCCAGCCGGTCGATGTCTTCCGCTGTGTGCACCTCGGTCACGCAGTAGAGCCCCGCTTCTGCGCCGAGGCCATAGCTCCTGCGCAGAGGGTACCCGGCGAGCACCCCCTTCCTGGCGAGACGCCTGTAGACCGCTTCAGCCTTCGCCTTGCGGTATGAGACTGCGAACTCCTTGAAGAAGGCGCCCCTGAAGTGAGGGGACCTCAGCCCCTGGATCCGGGAGAGCCGCCTCGCCGCGTAGTGCGAGTTGGAGATGATCGTCTCGCCCAGCCTTCGGAAGCCCTCCTTCCCCAGCAACGAAAGGTAGCTCGCAGCAGCCACCGCCATGAGCGACTGGTTGGTGCAGACGTTCGACGTAGCCCCCTCCCTGCGTATGTGCTGCTCCCTCGCCTGAAGCACCATCGCGAAGGCCCTCCTGTTGGGGTCGGCGACCGCGCTCGTGATCCCGATGAGCCTCCCCGGCATGCTCCTGGCGAGCTTGATGTCCCTGACTCCGAAGATCCCCAGGTGAGGCCCGCCGTAGTTCATAGCTATCCCCAAGGGCTGGCCTTCGCCGACGGCGACGTCGGCGCCGCATGCCCCCGGCTCCCTGACGAGCGAGAGCGAGATCGGGTCGACTCCCACCACGGCCAGGCCGCCTGCCCGGTGCACGTCCTCCAGGAGCCCGGGGATCTGGTCTTCGATCACCCCGAAGAAGTTCGGGTTCTCCATGTACAGGCAGGCGACGTCGTCCGAGAGCTTCTTCTTCAGGTCGGCTGCGTCCAGCGTCCCCCTGCCAGGGTCGAAGGCCACGCTCTCGAGCTGCAGCCCCATCGGCTCCGTGTACGTCCGGATGACGTCCACCCTCTGCGAGCCGGCGCTTCCGGCGATCAGGACCCGCTTCCTCCCAGTCACCCTCCCAGCCATCCTCACGGCCTCCCCCGCTGCCGAGGCCCAGTCGTAGAGCGAGCTGTTGCAGGCCTCCATGCCGAGGAGCTCGCACATCAGGCTCTGGTACTCGAAGAGGGCCTGCAGCATCCCCTGGGACATCTCAGCCTGGTACGGCGTGTAGGCGGTGTAGAACTCCTGCCGGGAGGTGATCGACTCGACGGCTGCGGGCACGTAGTGCGGCCAGACGCCGCCCCCGAGGAAGCAGAGGGAGCCCGGCGGGGTCTTGTTCTGGGCGAGCCTGGCCTGGACCTCCCTGCGGACTGCGTATTCGGATCCCCCCTCTGGAAGATTCAGCCTGCGCTTCAGCCTCAGCTTTGGGGGGATGTCTGAGAACAGGTCGTCCACCGAGGACGCGCCTGCCCTCTGAAGCATGGCGGAGACTATCGATTCGTCCAGGTTCGGGAGTAGCGGGTGGCGCGCCCGAGACCTTTGCATCTTTCATAGGCCGAAAAATGCTTAAAATAAGAACGTAGCGGCGAGGGCGCATTCGCTTTGAAGCGTTCGGTTGCACTCGTTCTCTTGCTCTTGCTGCTGATGGCGGCCCTGCCGGTGCCGTTCACGGCTCACGCCCAGGGCGCACCCACGATCTCGGTCAGGAGCACGTACACGCTCGACAGGTACGGCTTCGCGACAGTCAACGAGAGCGTCAGGTTCGCGAACAACGGCTCCGCGTCAGTCCCCATCCCCAGCCTCACGATAGGCTTCGGGAACCTCACGTCGATGGTGGCGCAGTCGAACCTCACCGGGGCCGGGTTCACTCTGAACGCAGCCTCCGCCGGGGGGCCGTTCCAGGTGAGCAGCTCAGGCTCCATCCAGGGCGGCGGGAACGCGACGTTCACCCTCAGCGTGCTGCTCGACGGGGTCGTCTCCACGATGAAGAACGGGAGCCTCCAGGTCATGACGCTCTCGTCCCCTTCCATCGACGCCAAGGTCGACAGCCTCTTCAACGCCGTCAGGATGCCGGCGTCGACCGCCTTCAACACCGCCCCCTCGAAGCTCAAGGCCAGCCTCGGAGGGACCAACAACACCTACTGGTCGAGCGCCACAGGGACTACGCCGTCGGCTGTGACCTCGGTGAGGGTGGTCACGGAATCGAACCTGCAGAACCCGCAGGACTTCAACCCGCTGCGCGTCTTCAGCGCGCAGAGGACGATCACTGTCGCTGCGAACGGGAGCCCGACAGTCACGGACACGCTCGAATTCCAGAACATGGGGACCGTGCCTCTGGCGTCGCTCCGCGTGAGCCTCCTCGCGCCGTCGACCACCAAGGTGACCGTGCTGCCAGGGGCGGGGCCGCGGCTCGTCAACCCCGTGACGCTGCCTCTCCAGAACGGCGCCATACAGCTGGGGTACTTCGCGTCAGGGTATCCGAACCCTGGCGTCGCAGGCGGGGCCAACTTCACGATATCCTACCAGTACCCGCTGGGGCCGAAGTTCTATTCGACCTCGGGCGGGCAGGTCACTCTGGCGCTCCCTGACACGCCGCCGATCAGGGCGTTCGTCGACTCCTATGCGATCAGCCTTTCCGTCCCACTGGGGACCTCCGCCCCGCGGTCGGCTCCGACCGTGCTTTCGAACGTGACGCCGTGGCAGGGGGGCGCGACGACGTTCTCCTACGCCCTGGCCTTCGGCTGGGGGGTCGAGGCCGGCGTGCCCGCAGCGTCGGTGATATTCCTCCTCCTTCTGATAGGGCTCTTCGTCTCCAGGACGACCACCGCGCAGGCGGAAGAGACAGAAGAGGAAGAGTCGTCCACAGAGCTCACCTCGACCATGATCAAGGCCTTCGAAGAGAAGACGAACCTCATCAACAGCCTGTGGCCGGAGATTGAAGGCAAGGACCCCAACGAGGTGGACAAGGACTACTTCGACGAGCTGCGTGGGAGGCTCGACACGTTCCGCAGCAGGGCCCTGCAGAGGCTGAACGAGGCCAGGCAGAGGTCATCGAGCCAGAGGTTCTCCGACGTCCTGAACCAGATGCAGGCGACGGAGAGGGAGGTGGACAGGGCGGCGAAGGACAAGCTGAACCTGTACCAGCAGTACTACATGCGGCAGATGCGGAAGGAGGTGTACGAGAGGCTCCTCCCGCAGTACACGAAGAGGCTCGAGAAGGCCCTCAATCAGCTTTCGGACGAGCTCCACAACGTGCAGCGGGAAGCGAAGCTCCTGTAACAGCCGGCGTCCGCCGGGGGCACATTTATGAGGCGGAAACCGGCGCGACTGAAACGGACATGGAAGGGAAGACGGAGAAGCTGGTGATAATCGGGTCGGGCCCCGCAGGGCTGACCGCGGCCATCTACGGGTGCAGGGCCGACCTGGAGCCGCTGGTCTACATGGGGACCAAGTACGGGGGCCAGCTCATGCTCACGAGCGAGGTGGAGAACTTCCCAGGCTTCCCAGACCCGGTCCTCGGGCCTGACCTGATCAACAAGATGAAGTCCCAGGCAGAGAGGCTGGGGGCGAGGCTGGTCCAGGACGACGTGGTGAGGGTGGACTTCAAGAAGTACCCGTTCGAGGTCTACACCCCCTCCGGGGTCACGAAGGCGCTGTCGGTGATCATAGCTACCGGGGCGAACCCCAGGCGCCTGAACCTCCCCTCCGAGATGAGGCTGATGGGGAAGGGGGTCTCGAACTGCGCCGTCTGCGACGGCTTCTTCTTCAGGGGGAAGAAGGTCGCGGTGGTCGGAGGAGGGGACACCGCCATGGAGGAGGCGACGTTCCTGACCAAGTTCGCCTCGTCCGTGCAGGTCATCCACAGGAGGGACGAGCTCAGGGCGAGCGCTGCGCTGAAGAAGGAGGCGACCGAGAACCCGAAGATCAGCTTCGTCTGGGACTCGGCTGTCACGGACGTCCTCGGCGAGGGGAAGGTCCAGGGGGTGAAGGTGAGGAACCTGAAGACCGGAGCGGAAAGCACGCTCCAGGTGGACGGGCTCTTCGTCGCGATCGGGTACGACCCTGCCACGGAGGTATTCAGGGGGCAGGTGGAGCTCGACCAGAAGGGGTACGTCGCGCTGAAGAACGGGACAGAGAGCAGCGTCCCAGGGGTGTTCGTGGCCGGGGACGTGCACGACTTCCGCTACAGGCAGGCGATAACTGCAGCCGCAGACGGGTGCAAGGCGCTCCTCGACGCGGAGAAGTTCGTGAAGCAGAAACTGGAAGTAACGGTCCCTAGCTGATCACGGAGGCGAACCTGTCCTCGGCGAAGGACTTGCTGAGCGGGCCCACTATGGGGGTCTTGTGGCCGCAAGCCCTGCACCTGTTCCCCCCGTCCAGGTTGTATTCCAGGATCTCGTAGCCGTATCTCTTGATCAGCACCTTCTTGCATCCAGGGCAGTAGGTGCTCTCGTCGGGGTGGCCTGGGACGTTCCCGATGTAGACGTAGTCGAGCCCGACCTTCCGGCCGACGGCCACGTGCTTCTCGAGGGTCTCGACCGGGGTCCAGGGGAAGTCCATCATCTTGTAGTCGGGGTGGAAGCGGAGGAAGTGGACCGGGGTCTCGGGGCCGAGGTTGTCGTATACGAACCTGCAGAGCTTCTCCGCAGCCTCGAGGGACTCGCCCACTCTGGGGACGATGAGGTCGGTGATTTCGATGTGGACCTTCGCCCTGCGCTTGATCTCGAGGAGGCTCTGGAATATCGGGTCTGCGTTCGGGATCGATATGTACTTCCTTACGAAGCCTGTCTCCCCGCTCCCCTTGAAGTCCACGGTCACGCAGTCGAGAAAGTCGTCCATCATCGCGACGGTCTCTGGGGTATCGTAGCCGTTGGAGACGAAGATGTTGAAGAGCCCCTTCGACCTGGCGATCCTCCCCACGTCCCTGGCGTACTCCATGAAGATGGTCGGCTGGTTATAGGTGTAGGCCATCCCCTCGCAGCCATAGGAGAGGGCGCTGTCGACGAGCTCGTCCGGGGTGGCTTCGACCCCCTCGATCTTCCTGAGCTGACTGATGTCAGAATTCTGGCAGTTGCTTACCGCCACGAAGGAGGAAGTGTAGGAGTGGTCCTCTTCGACCTCCATGTTGTAGACGTAGCCATCGTAATCCTTCTCTCTGACTGATCGGACAGGGACGAGCCAGAGATCATCCCTTTCGACAATCTTGGTAGCATGACCAAAGTCAGAGCCCGCTGAACTGCTCACCATCATGCGGGTCATGTAGTCGTTGTGCCGATTGACCGTCCTGCCCTGGATCTCGTAGTACGGTTCGTTGTTCGAGACATAGAACCTAGGAGACAGCCCGAGCCTGAACATGAGGTACCAAGCGCCAAGCGTGAGGGCCTGCGAAACCGACGTCGTCCCCATCCATCTCTTTCCGCGGCTCCCTGTCGAGAAACCGTCGCCCCGCATGTACCCTCTGAGGAACCCGCGGCGCACCTCGTCCGAACCGTTGAGGAGGACGAAGTCGGGAACCTTCTTCGTATAACAGTCCGCCCCCATCACGTGATTGAAGAAACTCCCGAGTTCGCTGCTCCCCACCGTGACCCGAGTGACCGGGCCCTGCGTGATGCGGTAGGGGTTGACCCCGAAGATCCTCCTCAGAAGGTCTTCTGTCCGGGTGATGAGTTCGGCTTCGTGGGCACCGAACGAGAAGCAGACTGACCAGCTGTTAGGTCTCGCCGAAAAACGGATGCTTGATCCTTCCGCGGCATAAAGCCCCAGGAGCTCTCCGAACTCCCCGTTGAGGACGACCAGACGTAATATCCCCCCTCTTTTCGAACGTTTGAACCTGACATGCCTCTCGTCGAAGACCAAGTCGTCCTGGATCTTTCCAAGCGGACGGGGCCCCGTCGCTTCCAGCAGAACCATCGCGATGTCTATTTCGGAAGTGACCATGCTTGATTTCGGCTTGGGCACGGCCAGGAAGTCCCCAGTGGCCACCTGGTCCGCCCTCCGCTTGACCAGTTCCCCTGACTCCCTGTCAGCGACCAAGATATTGTGGTCGGGCGTGCATTCGAGCTCCGGTAGGTAGAATGGCCTGATTCTGAGCATCTTCCCGGCGTACTTGTGCCGGAACACCTTGTCCACAAATCTCCAGTGGCCGGAGTGCGAAAGCACTCGCGTCGAGTCAGGAAAGGCAACTTCGTCCGACGAACCGGACGAGTTGTAGATCTGCTCGATTGGGATGATGCCTCTGTCTGTCAGAATCGGAGTCGCCGGGGTGAAGCAGTACGCGCATGCCCAACTGCAGCCGCTCGTCGCTATAGAGAAGATCTTCGAGCCTGGACGGTAGTGGACCACGGGCTTCTTCTCGATCGGGTCTATGTGCCCGGCCATCACCCTGCCATAGACCAGGAGGTAGAGCTTCCCCCCGACCACTCCGCGGACGCCGCAGAAGCCTATCTGCCCTTCCCCGATCTGACAGTTGCGCGCGCAGGCTGTGCACTGCACCCGGCCGTTGGGGAGCTCCCTGTACAGCTCCGCCTGCCTGCCTGAGGGCTCGGTCAGCCTGGCCCTGATGGACATCATTCCCGTTCAACCGCGCGCTCGCCATTAAGGTTTCCAGGGCGTCTCATGTCGGTTCTGGTAAGTTGACGGTGGATTCAGGGCGGTGTTAAGGGGCGGTTGAAGGCCTTTCCTTTGAGGTCATTAACAAATTCGTCAACGAAATCTGTCTTTCCTTCGAATTAGGAGATGGGTCGAGTTTCGTCCCAATCGACCGAATTGCCTCCGCTCGCCCTGCAAGACAACGTCCTGTTCTATGGCGACAACCTCGACATACTCAGGCGGTTCATCCCCGACGAATCAATCGACCTAGTCTACCTTGACCCGCCCTTCAACAGCAAGGCGGACTACAACATACTATTCAAGGAAGTGAGCGGAGAAGAATCGAACGCGCAGATACGCGCCTTCTCTGACTTCTGGCATTGGGACTCGGCGGCCAGAAAGACCTACGAGTATCTTGTGAGCAATGAGGTAGACAATAGGGTTGCGACAGTCGCAGACTCACTCTATCGGTTACTAGGCAAGAACGACATGACTGCATATCTCTTCATGATGGCAATCAGGCTGACGGAGTTACGTCGCGTCTTGAAACCAACAGGGTCGTTGTTCTTGCACTGTGACCCAACCGCAGACAGTTACCTCCGGATGGTCCTAGATGCGATTTTCAGTCCCAAGGGTTTCATGGGTGAAGTCATTTGGAGAAGAACAACGAGCCATGTCACAAGTCGAAGGTGGGCCCGACTCCATGATGTCGTCCTAAGCTACGCGAAGGACGAAAGCGCGGTCAAGTTCCACCCACCGAAGTTGCCACCTGACGAAGGTTGGGTTGAACGCGAATACCACCATCAGGATTCACGCGGTAGCTACATGGTTGACAACCTCACGGGGGCCGGAACCACTAACGGCCCGAGCGGCATGCCTTGGCGTGGGGTTGACCCTGCGAAAATAGGAGCAGGGCGTCATTGGCGTTATACTCCGGACAAACTCGACAAACTCGACGCTGATGGAATGATATACTGGCCTGAGCGAGGCCAGTATCCAAAACTCAAGGTCTACATGACGGAAGACATGGGCTCGACGGTCGGCGACCTCTGGATAGACAAAGACGTAAAGGGCCTTGGAAGAACTTCTGATGAACGGTTAGGCTATCCGACTCAGAAGCCGACCGCGTTGCTGGAAAGAATCATTGATTCCTGCTCAGACAAGGGAGACTGGGTCCTCGACCCATTCTGTGGGTGTGGAACGGCCATCGACGCGGCCGAAAAGATGCACAGACATTGGGTCGGAATCGACATCACCTATCTTGCAATCAATGTAATCAAACGCCGCATGCGCGACGCGTATCCCCGCGCCAAATTCAGGATAGAAGGAGAACCACAAGAACTCGCGGCCGCCCAAGAACTCGCCAAGGACCGTTACCAGTTTCAGTGGTGGGCTTTGTCGCTGATAGGGGCGAGGCCAGTGGGTTCATCTGTCGGTAGCAGAGAAGGAATGAAGGGAGCCGACGAAGGCATAGATGGGTGGCTCAGATTCGGTGACGGCAACGGCCACGTTGAACGTATAGTTGTCCAAGTCAAGAGCGGGCACGTCGGCGTCAAAGACATCAGGGAGCTGCGAGATGTCGTCCAAAGACAGAGAGCGGCCATAGGCATCTTCATCACGCTCGAAGAGCCCACAAGTGAGATGGTCAAAGAGGAGAGAGCGACGGAACCGTTCAAGCATCCGACGTGGCAACACGAATACCCTGCAATTCAGATTCTGACAATCAAGGACATGCTCAGGGGGAAGATGCCGGACATTCCTCCCACAATCAACCCATATCAAGAAGCTCAGGTTTCTAAGAGAACACCAGAAGGGAAGAACGAAACACTGACCTCTGGCTCGCTACACTCTTTCGAGGTCAAAAGAGACAGAAGAGGAACCGCCGTCCAAGACAGGCTCAGCTAGCCATCGGACGCTAGCGATATCTCGGTTCTCGTTCCCTTGATTTTGTAAGTAATCGCGTCGACACCTTCCCCCTTGCCGAGGTGGTCAATCACGGGCTTGGGAATCGAGGTTGTGTAGTATCCGCTCGTCTCGTTGTGGTGGACGGCGACCGTGAACTCCTTGGCGTCCTTCTTCCACTTGGGCATCAGGGAATCACCTTCGCGAGCAGGGCAGTCAGTATTACGAGTATCGAAGTCAGAGCGATGAGTCCGACTGTCAGCCATTGAAGCCACTTCGAGGACTGCTCTAGCCGCTTCGTGGTCTGGTTAAGGATGCCAAGTTCCAACGAAAGAATCTCCTGTCTCTCTGCCTCAATTCTTAGTGTGATATCATCCAATTCAAGGAACGTTGGGGCGAGGTCAGGTCTGTTGTCATTCCGAAGGTCGTATAGCGACCTGTTCGGGTGCTTGCTCGCGTTGAGTTCGTTTGTCAGAACTGCTCTCCTCTCTAGCAACCTCTTGATTTCTGACCTCGACGCTTCTATCCGTGGGTTTGGCTCAATCATTGGTGCTTCGCCGCGTTCTGTATAATAGTCATCCACTTGTCTTTTCCCTCGACCTTGATGCCCGCCCGCTCCGCAGGCGTCTCCCCTTTCAGCCCTTCATGCGGCCTGAGATAGTTGTGGTAAATCTGATACCCCTTCAGGATGGGCGAGTCCTCCTTCTTGAGTCCTCGAAAGACCTTTTCCCTGTCTCGGACTTCGCCGTTCATCCGTTCCATCTTGTTGTTGTGAACCGTCCCGTCAATCCGGATGTCTCTGATGTGGTCAGGACTCCGGACTTCTCCGAACTGGCTCCACATCTCCTTCCTCCAAGCCTCGTGGAAGTTGTTCGCTCCGTCGCTGATGAGTGCCTTGGGCTTCTTCCCCGCTCTCTCGATGGCCTCCCTGAACATGGGCCGCACGTCAGAGGTTCCCTTGTTGTCTGCCACCTGTTGCGATATCCAGAAGCGCGTCTCGTCGTCCATCATGGCGAAGAGATACTTCATGTTGCCCTTCACCTTCAGGTATAGCTCGTCTGTCCTCCAAGCGTCTCCGAGTTGCGGGGTCAGCTTGTCGAGGTATCCCTGCATCAGCCCGACATACTTGCGTATCCAGTTCATCACCGAGACGTGCGAGACGTTCACCCCTTGGAGCCTTAGGAACTTCTGGACGTTCCTGAACGATTCGCCCGTGAAATACAACTGCATGGCCGAGGTTATCGCCTGAGGGCTTGCCCGCATCCTTTCGAAGCCGATGTTCACGCTGAACGTCCTCCGACAATCAGCGCACTGGAACCTCTGGATTCCTCCGGCTTTGGTCTTTCTGACCCCGAACTTCCTCAGGTTCTCCGAGCGACAGAATATGCACCCTTGGACGTTGACAGGGAGAATCCGAATCGGCTCCCTCGCCACGACCTCCCTCAGAGTAAGACTAAGCTCAACGGCGTAGACGTGCTTGCATTTCATCCTTCGATAGACGGAATCCGGACACGAACAATACCAACCCAGCTCAGTAGAAACAACCTCATACTCCTTGTCAAGCGTCTGAGAGTGAACCGCATATTGGGTGTCGCTCACCCGCCTGACCCAACCCAGCCTGTTGGCGATTTCTCCGCCCTTCAGTTCCCTGAAGTCGTGGAGGGATGGCTCCCTCATCAGTCCCACGACCCGCTCAGGTCTCGGCGGGCTTCGAGGCTCGAAAGATAGTCCTCGAATCTGTCCGCATCCATCTCCATCCGGAGTTGTTCTCGGCTCATGGTCATCCGTATCCACATGGATATTATTTATAGGTTGTGGTATCCATGTGGATAGAGTGAGTTGAACGTCTGAAGGGATGGCGGAAGCGTTATCTCCCCTCGCTCGCACCTCACCGGGGTCGGACTGTCGCGCCAGCCCAACGCCTCCCACCCGCCACCCTTTCTCCACCTGCGAATGCGGGTCATGGGTCTCTAATAATCCGGTCAACAGAAGAGGCGACATTGTCGGACTCCGTTGGTTTACGCCGATACTGTCTGGCCAATGCGTGAGTTCTCGGCATTGTCGGAAAATCACGTGCAATTCCGACAGTATCGATTCCTCACTTCCAACGCTTAAATCAACCGAGGGCGCTTTTCACGAGCGCTTGAATGACGAGGAAAGAAGAATCACGTTCTTCGTGAAGGCCTATCGGAGTGGCAGCTACCGTCCTAGTGATAGGTCGAGACGCGCAGTTCTCCTTGCCCTCCTTACCGAAGGTGAGCAGATGACCTCAAGAAAGTTAGCCGCGAAGTCCGGCGTCTCCTATTCTGTCGTGTATGACATGATTCCTGACCTTGTCAAGTATGGGTCGCTTAGGCAACTCTCTGTCGCGAAGCGCAAGCACCGTCAGGACTTCGCATACTCTCTCACCGATGATGGCCTTAGCCTTGCCCTCTCTATCGCATACGAAGACAGGGTTCTCGGCATCTCTTACCCCACGCTTCTCCAACGGGTGTTCCAGACTAGTCCGAAAGATGACCCGCTGGCAATCTTGGTCAACGACGTGATGCTCAATGCAGTCGATAGGGGGATGACCGAGTATGTCCTGCGGTTCCTGCTGGCCGCAATGAAAGAGGCGGAGGGTTCGGGCGGGGCCGAATGGAAGAAAGCGGGCTTGGGCGCGGTTGAAGTCCTGTTTGAGGAAGAAAAAGCCGTCAAGCAATGCTACCTTTCAGCCCTTGCCAGCTTGACGACAGAAGACAGGCGGGTCGTGTATCAGTATTACAAGGGCGAAATGGAGCGGCTGATGTTCAGGCTCGCCAGCAGACTGAAGAGCAGAGAACTGATGCTAGTTGCGGCAGAATCACAGAGAGACCCTGACAACCTGATAGCTCCTTTCGCCTGTAAGAAGTGCGGGTTCAAGGATTGGAGGAATACGACTTCGATGGAGAGGGTGATGCAAGATGCCTTCACGAAGTCCTATCCTGAATGCCCAAGATGCGGGAGGCCTGTCAAGTCCAACAAGTTCAGTCGTGAGGCCAATCTTGGGTTGGTCGCCAGCCTCCTGAGGTGAAGCCCGCTCCTGTCAACCGCTTCTTAACAGGGAGAACAATCCACCGTCAACTTACCAGAACCCTCATGTCATGCCGGCAAACGGTTATAACATATGTTATTAGGGCAGACCCGAGATTCCGTTCATGGTCGATCTCCTGGAACTCGTGCTGCTCGGCAGCGTCGCGGGCTTCACCATCTTCCTCGGCCTTCCTGTCGCGCTGCTAGGGATCAGCGACAGGACCAGAGGCTTCCTCAACGCCTTCGCCGTGGGGATACTCCTCTTCCTCATCGTCGACGTCTTCAGCAACGCGTGGTCGATGACGTCGGACGCTGCGGCGTCCGCCTTCCGGAGCGGCGGGTCTGTCCAGGCCGCGGCCACGGACCTCGTCCTGATGTTCGGTGGCATCACGCTCGGGCTGCTCGGGCTCGTCCTTTACGAGAGGAGTTACATGGGGAAGGGGCAGGACGGCGTCGAGCCTGCCAAGATCTCGATGATGACTGCGTTGGGGATCGGGGCGCACAACCTGAGCGAGGGGCTCGCGATAGGCCAGTCGTTCGCATTCGGCGCAGTGGGGCTCGGCGTGGTCCTCGTGGTGGGATTCGCTGCGCACAACGCCACCGAGGGGTTCGGGATAACCGCACCGCTCACGGGACTGGAACCGAAGCCGAGGGCGGGCTTCCTGGCGAAGCTCCTGTTCATAGGCGGCGTCCCCACGCTCTTCGGGACCTTGGTAGGTAGCGCGTTCTTCTCACCGGAGGCGTACGTCTTCTTCCTGGCGCTGGCCGGCGGAGCGCTCGTCTACGTCACTATGCTGATGTTCAACACGGGCCGCAGGCGGTACAGCAGCGGCCTGATGATGTCCGGCGTCTTCCTCGGCCTCTGTCTGGGTTTCATCACAGACCTGGTCGTCTCGCTCGGCGGGGCTTAGGGCAACGTCGACGCCAGGCGAGGACTCAGTCGATGCTGGGCGGCTCGCCCAGCCCCGCGTACACCTTCTGGAGCGCCGCTGAGAGCTCCGCCCGCCTGAACTCCGCCGCTATCCTCGAAGTCGTCTGCTCGAGCCGTCCGGTGTCCTTCCTCGCTACGTCCCTCTTCAGCCTCTCGAGCTCGTCTATCATCGACGACAGCACTTCGACCGTGAAGGGGTTGTCCGATTGGATATGGCCGAGGAGCCGCGGGCTCGAGGAGAGGACCGCTTTGCCAAGGTTCAGCTGCGTGGCGGCGAGGGGAGGGGCGAACCTCTCGAATCGTCCCACTCCGACTCCCTTGGCCACGACAGAAGCGAACGCCATGCTCGTCAGGTGCACCAAGGAAAGTGCGAAGGCCATCATCCTGTCGTGGTCCGAGCTATCGATGCGGACCAGCCGACCATCCGGGAAGAGCCTCCGAGCGACCGACAAGTCCCTGCTCGTCCCTACCACGCAGATCGTCCCCCGGCTGACCCCGCCCAAGGGCCCGAACAGGGGATGGACAGACAGGAAGCAGCGTTTCCCTCGGCGCAGCATACTCCGCAGCTCATGAGGGAGACCCCCCTTCACGGATGCCATCTCGACCAGCGTCGCTCCCACCTCCATAGACGGGAGGACTTCGGCGGCGACGCGGACGATCTCCGCTGTCGGGACAGCGACGAGTACGAAGTCCGCCCCCCGCACAGCGTCCTTGTTCGACTCGGAGAACCGTAGTCCGGCGGGAAGCCCCCGTCGCCTCAGCCTGTCGGACCCCGCGACCTCGCACCCGTGGTTAAGGAAATATCGCGTGAACAAGGAGCCCATCCCCCCCGAACAGCCGAGGACCGCGATCTTCAAGAAAGGAGTCCGCCCATCCGCCTTATCCCTTCAACGATCGTCCGCTCAGGCTGCCCCAGGGATATTCTGAAGAACTCTCCGTAGTCGCCGAAGTGGCCCCCCGGGACGACGCTTACTCCGGCGTCCAGAGCCTTCTGGGCGAGGGACTCCGCCGACTCCCTGCCTCCTCTTATCTTGGGGAACACGTACATGCCGCCGTCCGGCTTGACGAACTCCAGCCCATCGACCGCGTCGAGCTCCCTGCAGGCTGCGTCGACCCTCCTGCTCATCTCGGCCACGTTCCTCTTGACGTCGTCGTCCGCATCGAGTGCCCTGATTGCACCCCACTGGATGAACTCGGGGACGGAGGTGAACATCAGTGAGCTCAACCTCGCGACCTTAGATGTAATCTCCTTGGACGAGACGGCGTAGCCGACCCTGAAGCCTGTCATCGCCCATGTCTTGGAGAAGGACGAGGTCAGGATGAACCTCTTCGGGATGGTATCGAGGACGCTCGGACAGGGTCGGGATGTGTACTCATTGTATATCTCGTCGCTTATCACAGTCAGGTCCCTGCTGTCTGCCAGCTCCACCGCTTCCCTGAAGAGCTCCTTCGAGACCACACAGCCTGTGGGGTTGTTGGGGTAGCTGAGTACGATCGCCTTCGTGTTCGGTCTGATGGCTTCTTCGATCTCAGCCACCGAGGGCGACCACCCCCCTTCGATGTCTGCGTGCACAGGGATGGTCCTGGCCCCTAGCTGGTCCAGGGTGGCGCGGTACGCCGGCCAGTTCGGCTCGGGCACGACAACGCTCTCCCCTTCGCCCACGACTGAAGCAAGCGCGGCATAGACAGCAAATCTCCCGCTAGGCGTGACTGTGACCTCACCGTCCGAGGCTTCGAACCCGTGCTTACGGGCAAGGTAGCCGATGAGCGCTTCTCTGAGCTCTGGAATCCCCTGAGACTCTGTGTAGTGGGTCTTGTGCGCGAAGAGGGCCTCTGAGCATGCTTCGACCACAGAAGGGGGCGGCGCGAAGTCGGGTTCCCCCACGTCCAGCCTGATCAGCTTGACCCCCCTCCGCTGAAGCTCAAGTGCCTTCGAGAATATCGGGAGGGGAGGGGGCCTGCCGGGGACTCCCTGAACCCGCTTCGACTCTGCGATAAGGGCGTTCAGGATCTTGAGGCCTGTCCGTCTGTCCAGGTCCACCCTCGCGCACTCCTCGAGAACCTGCACGACGAGCCCGTCCTCCACTCGTTCGTCCTCCATCGGAAGCGAACCTAGCTGCTTGAGCGCTCCGATCTCCTTCGCGAGCTCGTTCCTCCTCCCTGCGAGTTCGATGATCTTCATCGTGACTTCAGCAACCTGCGCCCTCAGCTCTGCCAATTCCTTCTCGCCGCTCAGTCCACATCACGCTTTCGGAGTACTGGAGAAATCGCTCCCGCCCTGAGCGCATAATCCGCCAGGACGAGGGCCGTGACGCTTTCCACCACCGGGACCGCACGGGGGACCACCGTCGGGTCGTGCCTGCCTGGTACCACGAGATCCACCTCGCTCCCGGACTTCAGGTCCACCGTCTTCTGCTTGGACGCAATCGACGAAGCAGGCTTGAACACGACCCTGTAGACGATTGGCATCCCTGTAGACAGACCCCCGACAATGCCGCCGGCGTTGTTCGTCCTGTTGGCCACCTTCCCGCCGTCGAAGAAGTACTCGTCGTTGTTCTCCAGGCCCGTCAGCCGGGCAGCAGAGAAGCCAGAACCGAATTCGACCCCCTTGACCGCCGGAATCGATAGAGCCGCCCTTGCAAGGTCCGAATCCAACGACCCGAATACAGGCTCCCCCAGCCCCAGGGGGACGCCCGACGCGACGCACTCTATGATCCCCCCGAGGCTGTTCCCTTTTCCTCGGGTCGTGATGATCTTGCTCTTCATCTCTTCTGCGGCATCAGGAGTGGGGGCCCTTGCTTCATTCAGATACCTGTTCTTCGCCGCGTCCTCCAGCGTAAACCCCCTGGCGCGTATCCCTCCGATCTCCAGTGAGTAGGCAACTATCTCTACGCCAAGCGCCTCTCGGAGGAGCTTCTTCGCTATCGCACCCCCCATCACGAACGAGGCGGTTATCCTCCCGGAGAATCTGCCTCCTCCTCTGTAGTCATTGAAGCCACCGTACTTGACCTTCGCCACGTAGTCTGCGTGGCCCGGCCTAGGGGTGGCGGCGAGCGCTTCGTAGGGCCTCGAGTCTTTGTCGGCATTCCTGATCATCATGGCCACGGGCGCCCCGGTCGTCCGCCCGTTGAAGACCCCTGACAGTATCTCGACCCTGTCATCTTCCGTCCTCTGAGTGGTCACTATCGACTGCCCCGGCTTCCTAAGGTCGAGCTCTCTCTGGATGTCCTCTTCAGCCAGAACCAGACCGGCGGGACACCCATCGACCACTGCGCCAACACACCTTCCGTGGCTCTCGCCGAAGGTCATCAGCAGGAACCTTTCTCCTATGATGTTCCCACTCACGCACCCATCACCTTCGCGCCCAGTTTCTTCAAGTCGTCAAGGAAGGATGGGTACGAGACGTCCAGGCTCTCCACGCCTGTGACCCGGACCGATCCCGGAGCGAGCAACGACGCAAGAGAGAACGCCATGAACATCCGGTGGTCGTCGTGCGCGTCCAAGACCGCCGGCCCGACCTCCCGAGGCCTCACCGCCCTCAGCCCGTCCTCCTTCTCCTCGACCCGTGCCCCCAGCTTGCGCAACCCTTCGACTGCGACCCCGATCCGGTCGCTCTCCTTGAATCTCGCGTGGGCAACCCCCCTTATCTCGACCGGGCTGTCGCATTTCAAGGAAAGGACTGACAGGATCGGGAGGAGGTCAGGGGAGTCTGCCAGATTGAATTCTCCACCCCCCAGCAGTTCTCCGTCAGCCCGCACCCTTACCGAGTCCTTGCGGACGTCGAGCCTGACCCCCAGCCTCCGGAAGAGCTCCAACGCGGCGAGGTCCCCCTGAGGCAGGGACGAGGTCAGCCCGGAGAGCTCGACGTCCCCTCCAGCGAATGCCACTGCGGCCATCACGAAGGCAGCTGAGCCGAAGTCTCCGGGGATTGCGAAGTCTCCCGGTTTGTACTCCTGCCCGCCTCTGACTCTGAACTCGGATGTACCCTCCCTCTGGATTTCGATCCCATGGAGTGCCGAGAGGCGGAGGGTGGCTTCGACGTATGGGCGGGAGACCATGTTCGAAATCCGAAGCGAGGTGTCACTCCTCGCGAGAGGGGCAGCGATGAGGATAGATGATACGAACTGCGATGATACGTCCCCCCTCATCTCTACACCGCCCCCCTCCATCCCTCCCTCGCCGACGACTATCGGGGCGCACCCGTTCCCGAGCGTGGATTGTGCCCTCGCCCCGAGCCCGGCGAGCGCGTCCAAGAGGCCCTGCATCGGCCTGCGCCTGATGCTAGCGTCCCCTGTCAGCACGGCGTAGCCCCGGCGGGGGAGGGCGAATACGGACGTCATGAACCTGAGCGTAGTCCCGGAGTTCTCGACGTTCACCACATCTTCAGGAACGCGTGGCTCGGCCCCTGCGACGGTCAGGCGCGCCTTATCTGTCTCGAACTGCGCTCCCATCGCCCTGCACGCGTTGATCGTGGCGACTGTGTCCCTCGAAACGAGGTGGTTGTAGACCCGGCTCTCGCCCTGGGAGAGGCAGGCTGTTATGATTGCTCGATGAGTGTAGCTCTTGCTGGGGGGGACCTCGACCCTCCCGGCGAGTCCGCCATCGGCGGAGAGCGACACGCTAGGGCCCAAGTGAAGCACCTCTGTCGCTAGTCTCCGTCCTGATCAGGGTGGCTCCGTCGCTGCCCCACCGGGCGGCGAGCGGCTCCATCTCATCGCGCCCGTTGAAGACCGCGGCCGTCGCAGGTCCGGTCCCGGATAGGCCGGATCCCAAGGCGCCCTCTCTGACCGCCTCAAATGACTCGTAGGGGGAGTAGCCGTAGATCGTGGAATACAGGAGACCGTTGAGCGTCATGGCCTCCCAAAGCTTCCCTCGGGCTCCAGTCTCGAAGATCGACGCCGCGAGCTGGGAGAACTGCCTGACCCGGGCCAGCGGGACATCACCCCTTCTGCTCTTGGCTTTGGGGACGCGAATCATGACAGGCTTGGGCGTCCCCAGCCGGGCAGAGGAGACCACCCTTCCAGTGGCGTTGTCCGCCGAGTTCACCCCGCCGATGAGGCAGGAGGCCGCGTCATCAGTCGCCCCGGTCACACTGACGCCAGCGGCGAGCGAGGCAGACGCGCTGCACTTCAAGACATCGGCTGGCCCGAGCCTCTCCCCGAGGGCCGAGAGAACGGCAAGCACTATCGCCACAGAGGAGGAAGAAGACGTCTTGAGCCCAACGCCGACAGGCGCGGCGGTCCAAGTGTCAATGGACCCGGAGTACGACCTCGGATCCCTCCCCGTAGCCCTCACCGCGGCTTTCGCGGTCAGCACGGCGAGAGCAGGAGCGGCCCTCCTACCGTTCATTCCCACCCTCCACCCGCCCTCGTGCTCAAGCAGCTCGACCCTGGCAGTCGTGGGGAGCTTGACCGCTACTGTCGTCCCCTTGCCGCAGGCCAGGGCGTTGACCACGCTGATGGCCCCCATCGCCCTCGCTTCCCCAATCAATCCGCCGACACCCCCAATGACCTGAACAATGACGACTTCATTGCCTCTAGCGGAGCGCTGCGTCCGGTCCATAGCTCCAAGGACCTCAGGCCCTGATGGAGCAGCATCTCGTGTCCGTATATGACCTGGCATCCCAGCCTCCTCGCCCGCCTTATCAGGTCCGTCTCAACCGGAGCGTATACCGCGTCGAAGACAATGGGTCGTGCCGCCAGGAGCATCGACACTCGTGTCTCAAGAGGTATCCCACGTGCACCTGCCGGGGACGCGTTGAACAGCATCTCTGGCGCCCATGGCCGTCCTTCTTCGTCCGAATCGAACTCTATACTCATCGACGGGAACGCGGCCCTCATCGATTCAATGAAGCCGCGGGCCCGGGCGGGCTCCCTTGAGAGGACGGTGATTTCGGCGCATCCAATCGTGCTCATCGCCTTGCAGAAGGCCCTCGCCGCTCCGCCCGTCCCGACGACCACTGCCCGGCGTATCGCCGCCAGATTCCTTTCAGCGATGGGTCCGAGTATCCCGTCGACGTCCGTGTTGTACCCTACGTAGCCGTCCGCGTCCCTCTGCAGGGTGTTCACTGCCCCGATCTCCGCAGCTGCCCCCTCGAGCGAATCGAGGAACCGAATGATGGAGGACTTGTGAGGGATCGTGACGTTTGCACCCTTCACTCCAGACTCTCTGATCGCGGCGAAGGCCTTCCTGAGCTCGGGAGCCTGCACGCTGGACGGTTCGTAGGTGGCGTCGAGCCCGAGTTCCATCATCGCCGCGTTCATCATCTGCGGGGTGGGCGAGTTGGAGACGTTTCCACCCAGGAGCACGTACCGGTCAGGCATTGCCAAGGTACCTCCTCATGGTGAGCGCGAGATCCAGTGGGAGCTGACCGGAGGCGGTTGGCTCGTCGTTGAGCGACGCGTAGGTGATGGGGGACCCCCGCTCCAACGCCATCACCCTGGAGAGTATGCCTAGCGTACCCATGCAGAAGGCGATGGGGGGCGGCGACCACTCGTCGTAGAGGGAAAGGACGGTGAGATTGTCGGCCGGATCCGTCGCGGCGGTGACGACCTTCACGATGCCGCCGTACGACGCGGCTCTCCTCATGATCGAAATGAGCATCCTCCTTTCCCCCGTCCCCCGAGTGTCGTGCCAAGAGACTATGCGCGCAGGCCCGGCCGGAACTGCGTCCAGGCCCGCTTCGAGTGTCCGGAGCTCCACGTCCAGATAGGCGGGTCTTAGTCGCGCGAGCCCGCGCAGCAGCTCGAGCCGCCCGGCTTCGTCTCCGTCGAAACCGCCGCCTTCAGGAACCGGACGGACTGTGACCACCGAGCGGGACATGAACTTCGACAGGTCGTCCTTGACGTCCCCGAGCCTCGGCGACTCCAGCAGGTCTATCCTGAACTCTACAAGGTCTGTGCCCCGAGAGATCGCCTCAGCGGCCCTCCTGGCGAGTTCTGAGGTCGTCCGGCCTGAGAGGGACGTGCAGATTCTGGTTTGGACCTTCGACGAACGCAGAGCTCTAGAAGAACCTTCGGCTCCGCTGGTGGAGCCGCTGATAAACTGAATCGCCCCTGGTTCGAAGCTCCATTCCAGCTCGGATTCGTGTCCGGCCGGAGGATATTTAGACTTTGCAGCTTCGGACCGAAGTCGCGAAGCCGCAGAAGGCCGAAGGACGGGTCAGGTCGCGAGGATTCACCGCGGCGTTTAAATCCCGCATGGAAAGGAAGGGGTCGGTCAACCGTGATGTCCAGCCGATATCGTGGGCCCTCTGCGGGCGCGACCGCCGGTTCACCGTAAGGATTCTACGCCTGAAAGACGAAGATACTAACGGAAGACCTGAAGCTATCGCTGGCTTCGTCGGTCGGCCTGTGCAGCGGCGTGCCGTTCGCGAAGCTGAGTCGGGTCCGAGAGTTCCATGAGCGTCGTCATGAAGCCGACTGCGACGAGGGCCCAGCTTGATGAGGTGATTCGCAAGATCGAGTCGTCGGGGCTCCGGGCTGACGTCTCTTCGGGAGAGTTCCAGACGGTCATTGGGGTCATCGGCGACGAGAAGAGGCTGGACTTCGACCAAGTCAAGCTGATGCCCGGGGTCCATGACGCAATCAGGATCCAGGTCCCCTACAGGCTGGTGAGCCGGAGCTACATCCCCAAGGACGTGGTCGTGAAGGTCCGCGGCGTCTCCATCGGCGGGAACAATCCGCCCGTCTACATGTGCGGCCCGTGCTCCGTAGAGAGTTACGAGCAGGTCCATCGGATAGGCAAGCAGGTCATGGAGGCCGGAGCGCACATCCTCAGGGGAGGGGCCTACAAGCCGAGAACTTCAGTGCACTCGTTCCAAGGGCTGGGACTCCAGGGCCTGGAATATCTGCATCAGGCTGGGAAGGACCTCGGGCTCCCTACGGTGACCGAAGCCAGAAGTGAGGCGGATGTGGAGAAGGTGGCCAAGTACGCAGACATCATCCAGATCGGAGCCAGGAACATGTTCAACCAGGACCTGATCGAAGCGGCCGCTAGGACGGGCAAGCCAATCCTCTTCAAGCGGAGCTTCGCGGCCCAAGTGGACGAGTACCTGAGCTTCGCCGAGAGGATAGTCGCGAACAAGAATCGGAACATCCTGCTCTGCGAGCGCGGCATCACCCCGCTCGGGGGGTCGTTCAAGCCGCAGACGAGGTTTTCTCTTGACCTCAACGCCGTCCCCGTCCTGAGGCGCGAGACCCCCTTCCCGGTCGTCGCTGACCCGAGCCATGGGACGGGGAGACGAGACCTAGTCCCGCCGATGAGTAGGGCCGCAATCGCGGCGGGGGCCCACGGCCTCATGATTGAGGTACACGACAGGCCCCAGGAGGTCCTCAGCGACGGGGCGCAGGCGCTGCTGCCGCACCAGCTCAAGGGCATCGTCGACACCTGCAACCGCCTGTACAAGACGATCAGCGAAAGCGAGGTTCCGTTCTCGAGCGACATCGCAAATGGGAACGGCCAGGGTTAGGGTAACGCTGTCCCCTCGCCGCGACAGGAGCTATGACATCCTGGTCCGCGAAGGGCTGCTTGACGGGCTGGCTGACGCAACCGGCCTGCTGGAGGACGCGACCTCGGTATTCATAGTGACAGATTCGAACGTCGCCAGGATATACGCCCCCCAGGTCAAAGAGGGGCTCTCGAGGCCGGGACGGACGGCCGAGGTCGTTGTGTTCCCGTCGGGGGAGGCGAACAAGAACATCGAGACCGCATGGTCGCTGGCCTCGAGCCTCAGCGGCCTGGGCGCGGACCGGAGCAGCGTCCTAATCGCTCTTGGTGGCGGAGTGGCAGGCGACCTGACCGGCTTCGTCGCGTCTGTCTTCAAGCGCGGAATCGGCTACGTGCAGGTCCCGACCACCCTCCTCGCCCAGGTGGACAGCAGCATAGGGGGGAAGACAGGGATAGACGCACCCTGGGGGAAGAACCAGGTCGGAACATTCCACCAGCCCCTCGGCGTCCTGACTGACCCGCTGGCCCTGAACACTCTGCCTAGGGCCGAGATGCTGAACGGGTTCGCCGAGGTCGTCAAGTGTTCAATCGTGGCAGACAGGAAAATGTTCGAGGAGGCGTCAGCCACGGCCGACCCTGGGGCCGCCATCTCGACAGAACTTATACTTCACGCGTGCAAGATAAAGGCAGAGATAGTATCGAAAGACGAGGAAGAGACCAATCTGCGGGCCGTCCTGAACTTCGGCCACACGGTCGGCCATGCCCTGGAGAGCGCGTCGAACTACCGCCTGAGCCATGGGTCATGTGTATTCCTCGGGATGCTGGCAGAGGGGTGGATCGCGTCCCGCCTCGGGATCCTCGACAGGGGCGAGCTCGAAAGGCTGGAGGGCTTCTTGGTCCCGTTGACGGATAGCCTCGAAGGGCCGGAGCCATTCGACAAGCCGCGACTCCTGCGTTTCGCCCTCGCCGACAAGAAGTCCGCTGCCTCGACCATCAGGATGAGCTTGCCGGCGAGAATAGGCAAGATGCACGCAACGGAGGATGGGAGCTACAGGATCCCGGTGGACAAGGAAACCTTCGGCGCCTCCCTTGACTATCTCAGGCGCGTTACGACTCGAGGCTGAGCCGGTCTGACTCGTCGGAGCGGTCTCGTCCCTCCGATCAGCGATTCCTGCGGGCCACATGCCATGGTAGCCCGGCCTGGATTCGAACCAGGGTCGAAGGCTCCAAAGGCCTCCATCCTTGACCGACTAGACGACCGGGCTGCAGGTAGGCGGACGAGCCGATGGTGATTTAGGCTTGATTGGCTGCCCGCTCGACGAACCGAGCTATCTTGGGGACTGGGTCTTCCATAGAGGCGAGGACGCGCTTGGCTTTCTTGGCGTATCCTGCCCTGAACGAATCCGCAAGGGAACGCCTCGTGTGGGAGACCAGCGCCGACGGGGTGAGGGCCTTGGCCAGGAGCCCGACCGACTGCAGGTAGCGGTCTGTGTAAAGGGAGCCCTGGAAGGCTGATATCGTTGGCACGCCCATCAGCGCTGCCTCGGCGTTCATCGTCCCTCCCATCCCGACGAAGAGGTCGGTCGCCGCGAGGAGGCCGTATCCGCTCACGACCTCGTCCGGCACTATGAGCCTGGACCCGAACTTGCTCTTGATCTCCTCGACCTGGAAGTCGTATCTGCAGAGCGCGACGATGTTGGCGTCAGGGAATTCCTCCAGAAGCGAGCCTAGCAGCTTGTCGGTCCAGGTCATGTCGGCTCCCGCAAGGTAGGGCGCATCGCTCTCCTGGACCCTCACAGTGATCGTCTTCCTGCCCCTGTCGAGCCTAGGGACCGGGCCCGCGATCGGGTCCCTCTTGAGCCAGACAGCGGCATCGAGCGCGCGGTAGGTGGTGACCTGCTTCTTCTGGATCCCGAACCGCTCCCACGCGCTGTACGGGATGACCCACGGGCATAGGAGGCGGTAGCTCAGGGGGATGGAGAGCCTGCCGGCGACCTCGGAGTGAGGCGAGTCGTTGACAGCCACGTGCCTGACCCCCAGCCCGAACGCGACCCGGGCGCAGACCGCCGAAGCTATGGAGACGGCCACGGAAGGGCGGAAGCCCCTGACGATGGGTATCATCTCCTCCTGGCGCCTCGTCGCCGCAAGGAGCTGCTCCTCCTGGCCCTTCGTCCCCCTGTCCCCCACGTACTTCAGGTCCAGCCCGGCCCTCTCGGCCAAGGGCCCGACCTCGCGGTACCTGCGGGAAGTGGCGAGGACCTCGGCCCCTGAGGATCTCAGCTCGTCGATTATCGGCCCGAAGAAGAGGACCTGTTTCGGAGTCAATATGTCAAACCACGCCCGCACAGTGTCACGCTCCTCGCGTTAGTCGACCTCCCGCCATCATACAAATCCGTTTGCCTCCCTTGCTTCGGCGTCCGCGCTTCAAAGTATAATACCGAACCACCTCGGAGGCACGAGGAGCTTTTGCCAAAGATCAAGGTCGCGATGTACGGGCTGACAAGCGAGGCCTACAGGCTCGCCGCAGACCTTGTCGACAAGGCCCAGATCACCATCGTCGACGAGACCCTGCAGATGGCCATGGACCTCGACCCGGCCTTCCTCAAGAAGAACCCGAACCTCCAGGACGTGATGGCAGAGGAGCCGCTGCTCAGCGTCAAGCCCCTGGAGCAGGTTCTGGGGGAGGCGCAGGTCATCTTCTTCACGCCCAGGCTCAGGCGGCCTTCGGACGAGACGCTCATCGAAGCGGGGACCAAGCTCAGGGACCTGGCGAGGTACCTTTCGAAGGGCGTGACCCTGGTCAACTCCCTCCCCACCGGTCCCGGCGGGAACTCGGAGAACATCATGCTGGTCGAGAAGCAGACGGGGCTTCAGGTCGGCTCGACGATCACGTATTCCTACATGCCCCTGAGGCCGAGGGACCCGAAGCCCGCGGTCGTGTCTGCCGCAGGCCTGATGGAGAAGGGGGCGCTCCAGCTGCTCGGCTTCGTCCCGAATTCACAGAACGTCTTCTCCGCCGAGCTCGAGTACGCGTCAGGGGTCATGGAGACTGCGGTCTCTTCGGTCACGGAGATCGAGATGGCGAGGAGGGCGAGGGAGGCCAAGGTGTCCATCCAGAGGCCGTCGAGCGCCTACCTGGACGAGTTCTCGAAGTTCCTCTACGAGCTGAAGGCGATCCAGTCGAGCGAGGAGACTGGGGAGTCGATCTCGTACCTCGCAGGCGCGGCCCTGAAGAGCTTCGACAACTACGTGAGGTACGTGGTCGACGAGACGCGGGAGGTGCTGAAGGAGAAGCAGCTGAAGGCGAGCAGGACGAAGATATCGCTGCTATGGAACCTTGACAAGTACGAGATGCGCGGTGAGAGGCTGCAGGTCGCGGAGAGCATCCAGCAGAGGCTGCGTGACTACGTGACCGACGTCGACGTGGTCTCGCGTCCGAAGGGGAGAGGAGGGGCTGAGCTCCTCGACCCGCTCAAGCACAACGTGGTGATAGTCTGCTCGAAGGACGACTTGGACGTGATGAAGCAGGCCAGGAAAGAGCAGAGGAGCGTCGAGACCACGGTCCTGTCCGCCACCCCCGCGCTGACCCGTGACTAGCCTTCAGTTGATCCTGTTCTGGCTGACGTAGAGGCTCCCCCCCTGGACCACCACGCCGTACTCCGCGAGAGGGGCGGGCGGGGGGCCTCCCTGGACCGACCCGTCCGCCGGGCTGAAGTAGCCTGCATGGCACGGGCAGTAGAGGGACGAGCCCGTGAATTCTACCGCGCAGCCGGCGTGGGTGCAGATGGCGCTGAACGCGCGCCACTGGCCGCTGAAATCGACCAAGATCGACGAGCCCCCCGTGGGGTGGTTGAAGTACGCGGAAGACTTCCCGGAAAGCGCGGAGACCGGGGCCACATAGAGGTACCCGGAAGGCGCCTGCAGGGACTGGGTCTGGGTCCCCCCTCCTATCGTCTGGGTGATCCCCGCCGGAGACTGCGAGTCCAGCTTGGACACGGCTTCGAAGAAGGAGAGTGCGCCTATGGCGCCGAAGACCGCCACAAGTGACGCCCTTCTGATGAACTCCCGCCTATCCGTCGGACCCTCACCTCGGCCTCGCGCGCATCTTCCTGATGTTGTAGGAGGCGCTGACCAGGGCGACAGCCCCGGACGCCAGGAGCGCAGGGACCGAGACGACTGGGGGGAGGGTGGCCCCGGACGCGGCCGCGTGGACGACCACCAGAGACACGACGGCGACCGCGAGCGAACCGTGGAGGAAGAAAGAGTCCTTGTTCCGTTCCAGAAAACCGACCCCGGTGGCCCAGAGGATGACGCCGAGGGTGAACGCGCCGTAGCCGAGGTCCACGGCCACGGTTATCGGCGGAGAGAAGAGCAGAGCGATGTGCGCCGCCAGGAGGACGGCGGCCAGCACAGAGACGACAATGTGGATGGTCCTGAGGGGCTCGACGCCCCCCAGGGCCGTTACCAGCTTGGCCCTGAATGCCATTATGGCCGCAGACGCACCCACGAAAGCCAGCGCGGCGAACCCCGTGATGTCGCCGAGGACGATTGACGGGAGCATCGGTCAGCTCCGACTAGCTGTCGAAGCCCGAGCCGCCGTCGTCGTCTCCGCTTCCTGTCGAGGCGGGCGGCGGCGTCAGGAGGGTGCTGTTGGTGCCTGCGCCCTGAGGCGTGTACGTGCCCGTCGACTGGGCAGGGGCCGCTGCGACGTGGGGGCTCGCGAACACGACGAAGGCCAGGACTCCGCCCACCACAAGGAGGGCGGCCAGAGAGACCACGGATAGCCTGTGCATTTCGGCCTCCCTGGGAGTCGTGCGGGTTATAATTCGACGCGGTTGAAAACCGGGGGAGCCGGATTTCAAGACGGTTGAAGAGAAGCTCGCCTGATACAACCGCTCCACGGATTGGACAACCCCTAAATCGAATGGGATACGGGGTGCGCATTGGATGCCGCGAATAGGCGTCATAGGGACAGGTGGGTGGGGGAAGAACCACGTCCGCGTGCTGAACGAGCTGCAGGCGCTGGCGGCGGTCTGCGACATGAACAAGGAAAGGGCGGACGCGTTCTCGAAGAACTTCCACGTCCCAGGCTACTCGTCCCTTGACGAGATGCTGAAGAAGGAGAAGCTGGACGCGGTCACCATATGCACCCCAGCTTCGACTCACTTCGCGATGGCGTCCAAGACCCTGGCCGCAGGGCTCAACACGTTCGTCGAGAAGCCGATGACGACGACCGTGAAGGACGGGGAGAGCCTCATCGAGACTGCGAAGAGCGCCAACAGGGCGCTGACCGTGGGGTTCATCGAGCGGTTCAACCCCCCGATCACTGCGCTGAAGCAGATGATATCCGAGGGGAAGATGGGGGAGCCCATCCTTCTGGAGTTCCACAGGGAGAACAGGCGGGGGGAGAACATCAGCGACGTGGGGATAGTGAAGGACGCGTCGATACACGACATCGACACCGCCTGCTGGCTCTTCGGGGAGGTGCCGAAGGTGATCTACGCCAGGGTCGGCGTGATGTACGTGCCGCTCGAGCACGAAGACTTCGCAGCCATCCTGCTCGGCTTCTCCGGGCAGAAGACCGCCTTCCTGGTGACGAACTGGATCACCCCGAACCGCGTGAGGACGCTGAGCGCGGTCTTTTCGGGCGGGGTCGTGGACGTGGACTTCGTGACGCAGAAGACGAGCATCCACGAGGGGGCGGCCACGACCGTGCCCACGAGGCCTTTTCAGGAGCCGCTGATGCTGGAGCTCAGAGAGTTCGTGGCAGCGATCGAGGAGAAGAGGCAGCCCCTTGTGACAGGGAGGGACGGGCTCAACGTGACGAGGATCGCCGAGGCGGTGCTCGCCTCCAGCTCCTCAGGGACCCCGATCTATCTTGGGTGAGAAGGTGAAGGTCACGAACTTCGTGGCTAAGGACGCAAGGCTCGGCAAGAACGTCCGGATCTGGCACTACGCGTACGTGGGCAGCGGGACCGTGATCGGGGACGACGTGAAGATAGGTTCCCTCGCCCACGTCGACTACAACGTCAAGATCGGAAGCGGGACGATGATCGAAGGCAGCGTCTACATCCCCCCGATGTCGAGGATCGGGAAGAACGTCTTCATCGGGCCTGCCGCTGTCCTGACCAACGACCCATATCCTCCGAGCAAGAGGATGATCGGGGTCACCATCGAGGACGGGGCCGTGATCGGCGCGAGGGCAGTCATCAGGGCCGGGGTGACCGTGGGGAAGAGGAGCGTGGTGGCCATGGGCGCCGTTGTGACCAAGGACGTCCCGCCCGGGAAGGTCGTGATGGGGGTCCCCGCGCGCGTCAAGTACGACAGGAAGGAGTTCGACGCTAAGATGAAGGCCTGGGAAGAGTCCGGGTCTTTGACCTGACGTAGAGCCTGGTCAACCCGATCATGACGACGAACCAGAGGATCCCGAGCCCGGCGATCAGGAGCAGCTTCACAAGCGCCAGGCCCGTATACTCGGCCGGGTTGCGCGGAATCGGGCCGAGCGGGACGACGAAGTCGAAGAAGAGGTAGGTCTCCGCTATGATGAGGAGGAAGGCCGCGGCCTCTATGACGAAGACGGGGGCGAGCTTCATGCTAGACCACCCACGTCAGCACGGAGATCGCGACCGAGAAGACGAAGGCCACGACGGTCAGGTAGACGATGTTCTTCACCAGGTCCCTCTCTGAAAGAGGACCGTCGAGGAGCAGGAGCCTCACCAGCGTGCTCGGCGCCCCCGCTTCATAGGATGCGTACAGCAGGCCGTCCTTGCCGATGTAGGTGGGCCTCGACGCCATCTTCCTCCGCTCCACGAAGCCGCGGACGCTCGACAGAGTGTAGAATGAATTGAGGATCGCGGGGACTATCGCTATCATGGCCGCCACCTCCACGCCGCCGGCTATCGCCAGGCCTGCGAACATCGCCCCGAACATGAGGGAGCCGCTGTCGCCGTCGAAGGCCCTCGAGGGGTAGCGGTTGAAGACCAGGAAGGCCGCGGCGACTCCGACCAGCGGGAGTACCGAGGCGACCCGGGCGAGCGCGAAGCCAGGCGTGAAGACGTAGTGCAGCACGACGCCGATGAGCAGCGCCGCAGACGTGAGGAGCGTGAACCAGGAGATCTCGCCGTTGAATGCGTCCATCATGTTGAAGGCGTTGGCCACCACTGGAAAGGCCGCTATCGCGAGGACGGTATAGATCGTGAAGTGGGGGCTGGTGTCCCCCAGGATGGGGAGCGTGAGCTCAGGCCGGTAGAGGTCGGTGCTGATGACGGCCAGGCTGACGAATGCGAGGCCTGCGGCGACCAGCAGCAGCGGCTTGGTCTTCCCGCCGAGCACGTAGAGGTCATCCCACAGCCCGACGACGAACGCTACGCTGGTCCCAAGGACGACGGCGACGGGCACCCAGGAGTGGAGTCCGACGGCCACCACGAGCTCGCCCGCGAGCGCGGCCAGGAAGAGGACCGGGCCTGCCGGCTCCGGGACCTTCGCGGGAGGGCTCTTGTGGACGTCGTCCGACACCCGCCCGACCCTTGCGAGAAACCCGAGGAATCGAGGGAGCCCCAGGAGGAGCAGCACGAATGGGGCCGCGAATGAGAGCAGCAGGACGCCGACGTCGGCCAGCCCCAGAGGCAACGGCACAGGCCGGCGAATTCTTTCTCATTAAACGGTTTCCGGAGACGCGTTCCACCGCTTCAATGTTAAATAATGCCGTTGAGCGACCGTTCATTCGATGAATGTAAGGGACTTGCGTGACGGCATGAGAAGGGTCGACGCCGAAGGGGAGATTGCCGAGATGGCGGAGCCGCGGACGGTCAACCTGAGGACCGGGGGCGAGGCCAGGGTCGCGGACTGCATGCTGAAGGACGACAGCGGCCAGATCAAGCTCTCGCTCTGGGACGACCAGATCGACATGGTGAAGCAGGGCTCGAAGGTGAGGGTGACCAACGGGTACACCAATAGCTTCAGAGGGGAGCTGCGCCTCAACGTTGGCAGGTACGGAAAGCTCGAGGTCCTCGAGAGCTAAAGGTTCTATAACGACAGACCTCGACTGAACCAGCGAAAGCCATTGGGCACCGGGGGGCTCTTCCTGAGGAGGCTCAGGGCAAAGGTAGCCGATGAGCCGACTGGGTTCGTCTGGGTCGAGCAGGGGAAGCTTGCCGGGTCGGGCTATCCGTCGTCGAGAAGTCAGGTGGAATGGCTCGTAAAGTCCGGCATACGGAGCATCCTGACGCTGACCGAAGAGCCCCTTCCCGAAGAATGGACGACCGGCTTTGAACTGGTGACAGGCCATGTCGCCATGAAGGACCATCAGGCGCCTGACCCGGAGTGCTTGGGAATGGCTGTCGATTTCCTAGCGGGAGAGGTTGGGAGGGACAGACCCGTGCTTGTCCACTGCCTTGCTGGAGAAGGGCGGACCGGATGCGTGCTCGCAGCTTACCTCGTCAGGGAAAGGGGGATGGGCGCAGAAGAGGCCCTCAAGGTAGTGAGAGAATCGAAACCCGAGTTCGTCGAGCAGAAGCAGGAAGGGGCAATCTGCAGCTTTGCCTCAATAATCAAGCGAAGTCGCCCGCTGTGAAGGGTCAAAAGAGTCCTTTCTGGCAGAAGTGGAAGCTTGCGAAGGCTGCTCCTGGTCTCGGTGTCGCTGCTGTTGCTGGCCGCGCCCCTGCAGGCTAGTGCGGCTGGATGCGGGATAAACGTCAGCGTCCAGCCAGGCATAGTCAACTATCCAGCCCAGTCTCTGCCGGGACGTGGATCTCCGTCCTTCGGCGAGCGTGTCGACATCAATTACTCTTCCGCGTATCTCAACAGGACAATAACACTGCAGTATCTCAGCGGCTCGGTCTGGTACTACGCGCAGAATCTGACAGGTAACGCTGTAGGCTTCACGAGGACCTTTTTCGGTCTAGAGACCCCCGGCGCGGAGTTCGGGAACAACTCCGTGCGGGCAGTCAGCGGAGGATGCGTGTCGAATGTGGCTTCGTACACCGTCCGGGCAGATCCGTCGGCCGCCTCATGGACGGTAGCGACGTACGCCCTGCTGGCTCTCGGCGCCGCGCTCTTCGCCCTCGCAGGATGGAAGCTGAGCAAGAAGTGGTTCCTCGTCATGGCGGCACTAGTGTACCTTGCACTCGCTCCATTTACAGGCCAGCGGTACGACCTTTACTTCCTGATAAGCTCTGGAATAAGGCTGCTTCAGCATGTCAACCCCTTCTATGCCGGCTCTCCACCGGTATACCCTGGAGCGTACAAGTGGGCATTCCTGCCTCTGTATGTCCCCTACAGCTCCCTGTCGTTCCTGATGTATCAGCTCTTCACAGGAGCGGCTCTGCCCTCCGTTTCTGCGCTCACCCAGCCTTCCTGGTACACGTCAATGTTCGACGTCTGGCAGTCCTTCGTCAACCCGTCCCTCCCCGTGCTCGTCTTCCTGCTCAAGCTCCCCATCGTCCTTTCGACAGTGCTTACGGGATTCCTGCTTCAGAGGATGACCGGGAGCCGCTTGGCAGGTGTCGCTTGGCTGGCCAACCCGCTTGTCATACTCGTCGGCGCCGTCTGGGGTGCAATCGATCCCATAGCCACTCTTCTTGCTGTCGCTGCAATCTACATGTTCAACAAGGGGAAGACATACCATGCCTACACGCTTGCTTCGTTCGGCGCTGCTGCCAAGATCTGGCCGGCTCTCCTAATCCCCCTCTTCCTAGCCGTAGAGGCGCGGCGAGACGGGTTCAGAGCTCTCAGGCCTTTCCTGGCTACCTTGCCAGCGGTGGCACTGACCGTATTCCTGTATGCGGTGGCAGGTAATCTTGCGAGCGACCTATACGTGCTTGTGTATGCCAGAGCCGTCCCGACATTCTATGGGCTCCTTTCCGTCAACGGTCTGACTTGGCAGCAGATACTGCTCTACCTCCAATCGCCGGCATACCCCATCTTCCTATGGATCGGAGTCCCGGCTTATGCCGCAATCGTCGCGTGGGTGTACTACAGCAGGACCGCAGACATGGTCAAGTGGGGGGCAGTGTCCGTGCTCGTATTCTTTCTGACGTACAACTATGTGAATCCCCAGTACTTCGTCTGGATCCTCCCCCTGCTCATACTCGAGAGGAGAAGGGTGGCTGTAGCCGTCTTCAGCATTCTTCCCATGGTCTACGTGTTCTTGAGCTACGACCTGTTCTACTTCATATCGCCAGCCATCCTTCCCAACGAATTCGTTCTCGGGTCCTCGGTGCTCGATCAACTGAAGGTGATCGCCTTCACCCAGTCTGTCGTACCATACCTTTTCATCACCGCAGCACTTCCTACAGCGGCGTACGTGGTGCTGCTTGCAGAAGAACTCAGGCCCCGCCTCTGGAGAAGAAATGAGGAGTCTCAGCAGGTCCAGCCCTCTGTCTGACTTCGAAGAGCACGACTACTCGGCCCTATGGAGGGGGAAACAGCTCGAAGACGCCGCCCAGAAGCACTTGGTCAGAAGCTGGCTCGAGGGAGACACCTGCGTGGAGCTGGGCGGGGGGTTCGGACGGCTCACCCAACTGCTCGAATCCAAGTTCTCAAACGTCGTAATGCTGGAGTTCGCAAATCGGAACATATCGATGGCCAGGCGGCGGCTCAGGAACTCGCAGTTGGTCAGGACTGACGTCTCCCACCTCCCGCTTCAGGAGAACCTTTTCGACTGCGCCGTGATGGTGAGGGTGATTCACCTCCTCCCTGATCCAGCGGGGGTCATGATGGAGATCCAGCGTGTGGTCCGAGACAGAGGGACAGTGATAATCAGTGTGCCGAACCTTCAGATGAACAGACTCTCCTGGGGGCTCAAGGAGAAGCTCCTTCCGAAGTCGATGAGGAACAGGACGCAGACGTATGGCCATGCTGCTTGGCCGTTCGACGAGAGGCCGCTCTTCCTCCCTCACAGGGGGTTCGTGCCCGCGTCTTTCAAGGCCGAGGGAAGGCGGGGGACGGGCCTATTTGACAACTATCTGGGGAAGATGCTTGGCGGGATGAGGGGCCTGTACCTAGTCGACGTCGCGACCTCTCCGCTGTGGTTCCTGAAGCTCGATGTGTTCCTGAAATTCAGGGTCTTGAAGGCGGAATGAATATCGAGGAAAGCGATCAAACTCCGCTCTGGTTCGTGGGTCGCTCCGCCTTCGTGTACAGGGCCAGAAAGTGGTCTCCCAGCCAGCTCCAAGGGAAGGTGCCTTCCACCGCAAGATCAGCCCATTGGAAGAGCCGTGTGAGCCGGACAGGAGGGAGGTACCTCGTGAGGTTCGAAGGTGGAAGGAAGATTCCGACGCCACGAACCGCCCTCAGCTTGAACATCCCAGCCAGGAGCTCCGACAAAGACCTCACTGAATACGCGTTGGTGGACACGCAGAACCTCGACTTCCCCACCGGAACGGGATTCCGTAGCCTGGCCAGCGCCATGGAGGGATTGGCCTTCAGGGTGTAGCCGAGTATCTCATAAAGACAGAACTTGTTCCAAACGCCAAGGACGAGTTCCCCGCCGTCCGATATCACCGAATGAAGGTTACTGAAGAACTCGGGGAGCCTCGGCTCGGTATTTACTGCGCCGTAAGTGGAGTATGCGCCGTCCACCTGAGACACTCCGAGCTGATCGAGCCTCTCTCTGATTTGGTACGGGCGGCAGTGTATCGGTATCACCATGTCGGCCACGGAGGCAGCCTTCGCATGTGCCCGCAACACTTCCAGCATCTTTGAAGATATATCGACCGCGACCACCCTGATTCCCATCTTTGCTATGCTGATGGTCTCCGTGCCTGTTCCGCATCCGACCTCCAGAACAGTCTGCCCCCTGCGAAAGACGCTCGCCATCGCACTCACCGACCTGTTCCTTAGCCACATGTTGATTGGGTTGCCGAAGATGTGGCGATCGTAATCAGAGGCGACGCCGTCGAATGCTGCTTCAAGGTCTCCGTAGACCAACTCGTTGTAGTCTACGCTCTGCTTGCCACCCACTGGCTCGATCTCGACGTATTCGGTCTGGCCCCAATATCGGCTCCTTATCGTCGCGCGGCCGTATTTCCTGGTGAAGACCGCGAGTAGCGGGTCGTCGAGACCACGGACACGCGCGACCTTGGCGTTCCCCTCGAATACGCCCCCCTCGGAAAGCACTCGGACTCTGGGGTTCGTCAGGACATTCGAGACCCAGTCCGGGGGGGCGCCCCTTTGAGGGAACACTATCACCTTCCCGTCGACGGTGATGAACCTCAAGATGACCTGATGGGGGCTGCCGCTGCGCCTCCCCTTCGTTTCGAGCCTCAGGTAGCTCCCAGGCGAAGACATGGCGGTTCGCTACAGTCTGCGGGAGGGTTAAGACATTCCCTCTTGCGCTCCTGCCGAAGACAGACGCCGGCGCAACGGGAACGAATCTGCGGCTCTAGAAGTCAGCCTGTCCCCCCTGCGCCATGCTCTGCTTGAGCCCGAGGTAGAGTACGAACGAGTATCCAAGAAGATAGACGAAGAGTATCGGAAGGATGCCTAGATTATTGGTGTGTACAGCCCAGGCGCACGCCGCGGAAGCGAGGGCCACGGCGCCCGCTTCGAGCACGGAAGTCCTGCCCAGAGAGATCTGGTACTTTTTTCCTTTCCAGGACTCTCCGCCGCGTTCAATTGCGTACTTTGGAGTTCTGGAGAAGGTCCCCGTCTGGCGCGAGAAGAGGCCACCGAGCGCATGGACCGAGTTGCTGATGCTTATCCCATATCCGAGCACAAAGAGCGTCGCTATCTGCTTGATGTTGTCGAGCAGCCCCAGCTTCTGTATCCTCACCGCTTGGGCGCAGAAGAGCAGGACGGACACGGTGGAGACAAAGACGAGTCCCGAAAAGACAATCCAGGGTACGACTTGAAACGTCAGCATGGCGGGAGCGGACCCGTTGCTCCCCAGGCCTATCGGAATCGCGACGGTCACTGCATAGCGGATGACATCGACTGACATGAAGTCTGCAACCACCGCCAGTAGGAACGACGCGATCATGAGCGGGTGAACGAGATAGTAGGTCAGGTGTATTCCCGCCTCAAGCTTCTGACGGAACGAGAGGTCTTTCGAAGTCGTGATCCGGCCGAGCAGCTTTTTCGCTGTCTGCAAAGAGCCCCTGGCCCATCTCCCCTGCTGTCGCTTCAGGCCTGCAATTGTCGGAGGCAACTCTGCAGGCACCACCAGGTCGCTCAGGTAGACGCCTCCGTACCCTTGGAGCTGGAGCCGGTAGCTTAGGTCCAGGTCTTCCGCAAGGGTATTCGGGTCCCATCCGCCTGCCTCCCTGATGGCGTCGGCTCTTAGGACGCCCGCACTTCCGTTGAAGTTCATCAGGTAGCCGCTGGCATTCCTTCCCTGCTGTTCGAGGAGGAAGTGGGCGTCCACGCCTATGGCTATGGACCGTGTCACCAAGTTGTGGTTGCGGTCGAGGTGCCCCCATTTGGCCTGTACAAAGCCGACTTTGGCGTCGCTCTCCAGGATGGGGATTGTTCTTTCCAAGAAGTCTGCAGGGAGGACGAAGTCTGCGTCGAAGACTGCTACGTATTTTTCAGTGGTCTCGGTGAGCGCGGCCTGGAGAGCTCCCGCCTTGAACCCCTGGCGGCTCCCTCGTCTGATGACCTTGAACCTGTATCCCTGAGAGGAGAACACGGTCACCAACCTGTCTATTTCCGAGCTAGTTTCATCGGTCGAGTCGTCCAAGACGTAGATCCGCACCAGATCTATTCCGTAGCTCTTCGCTGCCTCCACGCAAGAGTGCAGAAGCCTTGCCACAACGTAGACCTCGTTGTAGATTGGAAGCTGGATTGCAACCGTCGGGCGGGTGACAAGAGCGGATGACGAAACTAGCCTGTATTTCCTTGACCGGACCGTAAGATGCAGGGTGTTGAGCCCGTACAGAAGGAAGGCGAAGCTGAGCAATACAGAAGCGAACAGGAGCACGCTTACCGGCGAAGGGACAGTGAGCCAAACCAAAGGGAACCACCATGAGCGACCCGCTACGGCCTGGCGGGGCTCTCTTTGGAGCCATTGAGCATGGCTCTCCCATATTCACCTCGCAGGGATGAATAGTACCCGGATTCGTAGATGAGATGATCTTCTCCGTGACGCAACACGAAGACGTCCTCTCCCCTCCCGCCGGCCCTCAATCTCCGGTTCAGGAGGGCAGCCTTGAGCCGCATGTAACGCCCTACCGACGCAAGGAGTAGGCTGTTCAGGACGCGGTCCCACGGCGAAGGCTCGGAACCAGGCCCGGCCGTCCTCCCGGCGCTCATGATTCCATCGTACGCCAGGGGATAGAATCCTGAAATCCAACGGGCGGAGCCTACGAGAGAGCGGTACACATCAGATCCCCTGAGGACCTTCGCCTCAATCGCGTCTCTGGCGAACAGCGGATTGCGTTCAGAAGCGAAGCTCGAGAGCGCGAACTCTTCGTCCATGATGCAACTCAAGCAGATCCTTGGGGCGCTCCTATTCGCGATTGCGAAAGCGCGGGCCATAAGAAGGCCCTGGGTGATGGATACCCACATCCTTCCCTTCGGGGCCACACAGAAGAAATCGAGGTCCTTGGACCGGGATGCAGAACCGTATGAAGTGGATCCGCTGACAGCCAGCATCTCGAAGGGACTTGACCGGAGGAAGGATAGGAATCGGGTGGCGTACTTCAGGTTGACCTGCGCTCTCTTCCTGCTCCTGGCCTCAAGCTCCACCATTAGCAGGTCGTCCTTGCCGCGCTCTGTGAGGTAACCTTCCCTCAGCTCAAACCTCGAGTTGAGTGCAGGGATTGAACCTATCGCCTCCGCCAGTTCGGACTCGGATGCGCGCTCGTCTAGCAGGTGGCCAAGCTCCTGGACCGAAACGAGCGAGCCGCTGCGCTTAGCCGCCCTGTGAAGCATGGTGATCCTGTCTGCAATCTCGTGCGAGAGCGTCATGAGAAGCGCCTCCAGATGGCATGCTTCTTCGTGGAGATCATGCAGTCGCTGATAGACAGGAGGGCAGCAGAGATCTCGGTCACGAAGGCGATTGGAAGGGCAAGGAGGAACCGAGGGTTCTTGGCGAGGATTCGCACAACGAGCCTTACTCCTACCTTTGGAGAGAGAAGCACTAGCGACTCTATCGTCTTAGGGGGGCTGCCGGCCTTTCGCCATACCTGCACGTGCCCGAAGAGCACGCGCCTGCGTTGGGCTATCAGGTCGGACACCCTGGATGGGGTCTCGATGTGCACCTTAGCGGAGTCAGTGAACTTCACGGAGTACCCCTTCCTCCTTGCCGTCTGTGCGAGGTAAGCGCCGTCGTTCACTAGACCGTTTGGCAGCATGCCGATGGCCGACAGCCTGAATGCGACGAGCTCCTCGCTCGCATGGTTCGACAAGCCCATGTGATTGAGCAGTCGGGAGCTTTCGTTGTGGGTGTTCCAAATCATGTCAACCAGCAGGGAAGACACCCCCTTCCCGTGTTCGACCACTGGCGTTGCTGAAACGGCGCCGATGTGGGGGTCTGCCCGAATGATGGAGAGCAGGCGCGCCATCGCCCCCGGCTCCGGCGACGCGTCTGCATTCGCCATGACCACGAATTCCCCGCGGGCCCTTGTCAGAATCTTGTTGACCGCGTCTGCCTTGCCTCGCCGCTCCTCTTCGATCAAGACCCGGACACGGCTGTCTCGAGCCTCCAATTCCCTTAGAGCCGATCCAACGGATTCGGGGCACTCGCTTGCGACGACGACCAGCCTGAGCAGCCGAACACGATTCGCCTCGGCTTCTGCTATCAGGGAGGGAACAAGCCTCACGACGGAATCTGAGGGTCCAGTGGTGCAGATGCCCGCCGTGAAGCCGGTGTATGACGCCTCTTGACGTGTCATAGTGTTGTTCTCAGGAGGGCTACGACCCCGACGAACTCGAAGGTGGCCATGGTGACCATGGACGGCACTACGTCGTCCCCGATGTATCCCCCGAAGAGGACGTACGAAATCGCAGTCCCTGCGCTCTGAAAAAGAAGCAGGAGCGAGAAGATGGTCAGCCCAATCGGATACTTGGCCTTCGTTGACATCGCGGTCCTTCCGTACACGTACGAGAGAAAGCCGAAGAGAACCGCGTCGACCGAGTACAAGATCACTGCCAGCGCGAACAGTGGGGTCACGAGGCGTTTTCGCTCCTTTTCCGTTTAAGCATATTTCAGAATCTCACCATAATCGGCGGCTGGCTCTCAGTGTCAAGGCGAAGTCGCGTGAGACAGTACAGGCTTATCCAGATGCGTTCAGGCGCGCCTGGCACGCCTTACGGCTATGTACGAAGCCACGACCGCAAAGGTGATCGCGACCACGAGCGCCCCCTCGAATGGGAATT
>DAIDAO010000052.1 GCA_027310575.1 bacterium
AGAAACGAGACGAAGGACCGCGCCGCGTCCAGCGGGGTGGGCAGCAGCGATCTACGAGCGTGATCGGGGACGTGATCGGGGATGTGGGCGGGGGCGGGGGCGGGCTGGGGAACAGGGGGGACCGGCTCCTTCTCTGTCCCAGAATCCTTCTGCTCGGAGGGCGGCCTCTCCTTGTTGTCCTCCGCCATCGGTAATCGCGTCCCGGCTGTCGGGAGCGGTTTTTAACTTTCGTTCCCGCGGCCAAAATCGGTCGCACACGAAAAATCCTTAAAGCCGTTCGGGCGCGAGCCAGTCGAAACATCCATGAGCACACAGAGCACGGGCCCGCAAGGCTCTGCTGCAGTGGGCGCGGTCATCGCGATACTCATCATCGGCGCGGTCGCCACCCTCGGATACTACCAGTTCTATGTTGCGAAGCCGTCTTCTACCACCACGACCACGACGTCGATCTCTGGGCCCACCTGTCCTTCCTCTGCGTGCGTCAACGTGACGATTCCGAGCGGCGCGGGCACCCCCCCGCCGAACTACTCAGGTGGGAAGACGACGTACGGCTACTCGCCCGACGTAATCACTGTGGTGATAGGCAAGAACAACACGGTGTTCTGGATCAACAACGACGTGGCGCCTCACACTGTGACGTCCGACACGGCAGGAGTCTTCGACTCTGGGATGACCGGACCCCTGACGAACCAGGGGGGCACCTGGCAGTTCACCTTCACGACCCCAGGGACCTACACCTACCACTGTTCGTTCCACGCCTGGATGCAGGGCACGGTCATAGTGAAGGCATCCGCGTGAGAACGGGGAAATAGACCGGAGTCGGGCCGGCTCTCGTTGCGGGTCCTCAGACGTGCTTCCGAGCTGGAAGAGCTATCCAGGGACGCCGGACTTATCAGGCTCACCCCGCTCATGGCCCTCGTCGCGCAGAGCGAATCAGAAGTGGCGGAAAGCCTCCGCGACGCCGGGGCGAGGAAGATCAGCGTCACCCCCAGGGGCGGGGGGACCTCGATCCCGAGCCAGTCTGTGGGGAGGGGGGCAATCCTGCTCCAGGACATGAAGCGCGTGGAGGTGGCCGCGAGCGGAGATGTGCGATGCCACCCGGGGCTGGTCAAGGCAGAGCTCAACAAGGCGCTGGGCCAGGACAGATGGATGCCGATCGACCCCTCCAGCTACGCGACCTGCACGGTCGGCGGGATGGTCGCCAACAACTCGTCAGGGTTGCGGACCCCGAAGTACGGCTCGGTCATCGACTACGTGCGAGGGCTCAGGGGGGTCGTCCCGGGCGAGGACGCGAAGGCCCTGCTGCCGATGGCACTGGACGAGGCGCTGGGAGGTGAGCCGAGGACCAGGAAGGCGGCCTTTCTCATCGTGGAGAACCAGTCCAAGATAGCAGAGGAGAGGCCGAAGGTCACCAAGAACTCCTCCGGTTACAGGCTCGAGAGGGTCGTCCATGACGGGCTCTTCGACCTCCCGAAGCTCTTCGTCGGGTCCGAAGGCACGCTGGGGGTCCTCACCGAAGTCACCTTTGCCACGAGGAGGCGGCCAAGATGGAGGTCGCTGTTCATAGCCGAATCCTCGCTGGAAGAGCTCGACAGGGTGGTGAGCGCGTTCAGGGAGCACTCGCCCGCAGCCCTGGAGCTCGTCGACAAGTCGGTCTTCAGGATGATGAACAGGTGGGACAGGGTCGCGAAGTACTCGAGGTCTGATTCCCCGTACATGGTGTTCTGCGAGTTCGACGGCGAAGAGGGGGACGGAGCTTCGAAGGCTGAGGAGGTGGCGATGTCCAGGGCCGGAGGGTACGACCCGATCGTGATGCAGAGCGCTGCGGAGATCCAGGGGGCGTGGGACGCCAGGAACGAGACCCTGACGCTCGCCCAGGAGATCAGGAAGGGGCCGAAGATACTCGTGCCAGGTGTCGAGGACCTCGTCGTCCCCCCTGAAAGGCTCGGGGATCTCGTGAGGCTGCTCATCGATCAGTTCGGCAAGAGGGGCCTCGACTACATCTCCTACGGGCATGCGGGGGACGCCAACCTGCACGCGAGGCCGTTCCTCGACCCCTCGCAGCCGAAAGACATGGCGACGCTGGACGGCCTGATGGAGGAGTGCTTCGAGGCTGTCTGGAAGATGGGAGGCTCGATGACCGGAGAGCACGGGGATGGGATGCTCAGGGCGAAGTACCTGGAGAGGCAGTACCCGGGGACCTTCTGGATCATGCGCGAGCTGAAGACGCTCTTCGACCCGAAGGGCATCCTCAACCCAGGCGTCAAGGTCGCCTAGACAGCTCCGCCCTGGCGAGCAGCTTCGCCACGCGCACAGGCTCTGGGACCGAGCCCTGCAGGGTGAAGGCGTCGAGGACAGGCTTCGTCTCCTCCCTTGCGATGCCTGACGTGCGGACGTAGATCCGGTGCCCGGTGTGGAGCTTCATGCTGACCCTCCTCCCCAGCTTCCTGTACGCTCGCAGCTTGGCCTCCGCCCCCGCCGGGAAGCGCCTCCTGATGGAGCCCTCGATGCCGGCCGTCTCCTTGTACGTGAGGCAGACGACCGGGAGCTTCGTCCGCCTCGCGAGGTCGTCCACGTCTATGATGTTGTAGAGGCTCAGTATCGCACCTGAGACCATGATGAGGTTCACGTCGTTGCGCCTGAACTTCCTGAACAGCGAGGCTATCGCCGAAGTGGCGTCGTCCCCGCCCACAGCGGTCCGGCCCAGCGCGACCCCGTCGATGACGAAGTCGCTCCGCATCACGACGCCGGCGAGCACCGACCTCCTCTGGCCCTGTCTGAAGCTCTCGGCCACTCCGAGGGCCCTTATCCCAGGCTTGTTGAGGTGGAGGCGCACCCTGGTCCCCCAGCTGCCGACCCCGCTCAACCTTTTAACTCGTGGGGGGAGAGTTCCGCAGAGTGGCCAAGATCTACAGCCTGAAGGCTGGCGCGAAGGTCCCGGACGACATAGTCGCAATCGCAAGGAGGGAGAAGATCGCCACCGCGAGGGTTGAAGCCATAGGCGGGGTGGACCGTCTCACGCTGGCCTACTTCAACCGCGAAGCGAAGAAGTACGAGGAGCACGAGTACCGCGAGTTCCTCGAGGTGGCTGGCCTCCTGGGGAACATCACCCTGAAGGACGGGGAGCAGTTCCTGCACGCGCACGGCACGTTCGGGAGGAGGGACATGAGCGCGGTCGCAGGGCACGTGATGGCTGCGACCGTCTTCCCGATACTTGAGGTCGTGGTCACGCCGACGAAGAACAGGGCCCTCAGGAAGTTCGACGACGAGCTCGGGCTGAACGTGATCTACAGGGCGTAGCGCAGTACTCCTCGTATTGAATGGAGCTCAGCCTAATGCCTTCCGGTCATCTTGACCTAACCGTAACTCTGTTTCTTCACAGCTCCGCGCTAACCTCTGCGTTTCGCGATAAAGTCGTTTCGGTAGCACCGTTCAGGCGCGCGTCAGCGGCAGGTCAAGGACCGTGATGAGCCCAGGCTTTGCGCCTCCGACCCGCTCCGCCGCGTGGACCGTGAGCGCCACAGTAGCAGAGTCTCCGAAGACGCCCTTCTCGAACCTGAGCTTCAGCTCCGGGTCCCCCTTCACCTCCACGACGTCGAAGTCGGCAGACGTCATCGTCATCTCCAGGTCCAGTCGGATCAGGCAGTCCCCGGCCCTCCCCTCGGCGAACTGGCGGACGCCCATGACGTAGTCCTCCGACCCCACGACAGGGAAGACGCCGTGCTTGAGGCCATCGAGAGGCTTGCCGAGCGATAGCGCGATGAGGTGCGCCGACTCGACCAGGCCGACGTGGCCGAGGACCCCCTCCTGCATCTCCTTCTCGAACTTCGCCCGAGTCTGCCCCACGCCGGTCTTGGCCTGGAGCTGCCGCCTCCGCCTGCTCACGTCCACAGACCTCACGACGTGAATGCTGGTCGGGTTCTTGGTCGCGGACACGACGAGGGACGGGACCCAGTCCATGACGAAGCCAGGGTTCACTCCCACACCCAGTATCGTGACCCCCTTCTCCTTCGCGAGCCTGTCCAGGGACGCGGCCGTCTCTCCGCCTGCGTAGGCGGGGTAGGCCATCTCCTCAGAAGTGGTGACCACGTCGAGGCCCGCGCCTGCTACATAGGCGATGTCGTCCGCGATGTCGGGTATCCTGGACTTCGTAGAAAAGACGGCGACTTCGGCCCCGTCGAGCTGGACGTCCCTGAGCGAGCCCGCCACCCTAACAGCGAGCGGGAGCCCTGTCAGCTCCGCGACCGTCCTCCCCACCTTCTGCGGATCGTTGTCCACGACCCCTATCACTTCGTGGGAGCGCTTCAGCATGTAGGCAAGAATCTCGGTGCCAATGGCGCCCATCCCGCACAGGACGACCCTTGCCACGGACCAGCCGAGCACCCCGCGGTCTTATTAATGCAAGCCGGAGCCTGTCCTTCACCTTAGCTCGAGGAGCCCTGTGTACGAGTCTAACGAGGTGAGGAAGCTTCTCAGCGACCGGACGGGGACCACCGCGACCCCCTCCACGAACTTCCCCTCGGGCTCGGACATGCTCAGTATGACCGAGGCGACAGGACGGGGGTCTCCGCTCTTCTCCTTGAGGAGGGCGCTGCGTCTCAGCTGCGCTTGAGCCACCATGCGGAGCGCCGAGGGCCCCTGCTCCCGGCGATAGTGCTTGCAGTCGACGCACAGGACCATGGACGCCCCGTAGGCCACCACGTCAATCTGCGCCTTCGGCCTGGTGAGGACCACGTTGTTTCTCACCTCGTATCCCGAAGCACGGATCAGGGCGCCGGCCAGGCGCTCGAAGCCCTGCCATGAGAGGAGCCGGGAGACCTCGTCCGGCTGGAAGTCGAGCTTGAGGAGCGAGTAAGCCACACAGACGGGGGAAGTGTGATCACCCTCGGGGAGCCCCATGTCCGTTCCGGCTTCAGAGAGCGCCAGCCCGGCCTGCTTCGGTCCGAGCCTGCGCCTCAGGACGTCGATGAGCTGTTCCCCGCCATCGAGCACGGCATTCCCAGGCGGCGAATGCCGTTCTTAAGCGGGCGCCCGCAGAGAAGAGGACTACGCGGGGGGAGATTGAAAGTGTCTGAAGCACACGGAAGACGATGTAGGGGTCCTGCGGATAGGCGAGACTACGTCGCATTGCGCATGGAGATGACGGCAGCTATCGCGTAACCCTGGGAGGTGATCCTGTAGTAGTGCTCGCGCGACCCGGACTCGGTCGCCGAGACCAACCCGAGGCCCTTCAGCTCGATGAGGGCCCTGCTGACGTGGCTGATGTGCTTGCTCTCTATCGTCGCGAGCTCGGTCGGCGTGTGCGGCTTGGAAGCCAGCCTCTGGAGAAGCTTGGATCTGACGCTGCTGCTCTCAACGAAGGTTACCGCGGCAGGCTGTATCGCCGTCATGCCCCCGTCTTCCTGAAGTCCACTTCCCCGAATATAACGATTCTTACCAAATCCCCGCATGAAGCCGCAATCAGGGTCGAGGATCAGAACGTCAGCTCACTCCACCAGTCGGACCGCGCCGACGAGGCCTTTCTGGGCCTGGTACTCCACGGCCTTCACATACGAGTCGTAGACTGTGAACTGGACGGAGCTGAGATAGCTCGCCCTGACCGTGTTGTACTCCGCAAGCGCGACTGTCGAGTTCTGGAACGCCAGGACGCGCCTGATGACGACGTTGGCGCCTGTGTCGTCGACTGCGACGAGGGTGTTGTAAGCCTGGGGGATGACGCCCGGGAAGCCCTGAAGACCGACCGCGAGGTGCTGCGTCCCGTTCACTATGTAGAGCATCTGCCTGACGCTGAGCCTCGAAAGCAGCGAGTCCTCGGGGGTGACCTGGAGGCAGAGAGTGAGGGCTGACTTCGCGTCCGCGTTTCCTATCGCGAAGGCGATGCCCCGGTCCTCGGGGATGAGGCCGATCCACCCGTACTGGAACTGCCCCTGCTCTGCGTTCCTCACGTAGTAGATGCTGTTATTCCCGACCATCGTCGGGGGGACCCCGCTCTTGGCGAAGGCGGTGGTGAAGTTCTTCCATGCGTCTTGATTGACGAAGGCGAATGCCACGCTCTCGTTCGGCCTGTCGAAGGTCACGGACAGCACCGAGTTGATGGAGGTGGACGGCAGGATGGCTCCGACGTCGATTATGTTGAGCAGGACCTTGTACTGGGTCGGGTAGGATGCGTTGTACGCCCTGATTGCCGTGTAGTTCTCGAACCCGAACTGGATGGCGGTCGCAGGGACGTACTTCGCCCACACCGGGCTGTATTCCGGGATTGAAGACGGAAGCTGGCTGACCGGGACTGGAGGGACGAAGTAGAGGAACCCGAAAGTGGCGGTGATGAGCACACCGAACGTCAGCGCGAAGCCGGCCGCGAACGCCTTCCTGTTCTTCTTTGCCAACTTTCTGCGCTTCCGACCGCCCAATGCTTTTAAGCCTTGAGAGGCGTCTGGGATATCGTGAAGTACCTCGACCTGGTCGTCTCGTCGCTTGGGGAGTCGGCCGTGTTCTCGGCAGGGTGCGCGGCTGTCGCCCTGGTGGGGACGGTCGTGCTCGGCGTCCCCTTCCAAGATGGGTTCGGCCTCGTCCTGCTCGTCGTGAGCGCGGGGCTGATGCTCATAGGAGGCGCGATGAGCTTCGTCACGCCAGGGAAGGTGAGGGCGTTCAACGTGCTCGCGAAACGAAAGGTCAAGATGGAAGCGGACGACTACAGGAGGACGGAGAACAAGGCGGCGCTCTACTCGCTCACCGGCGTCCTCCTCTTCGCATACTCTCTGCTGCTCGCGGCAGTACTGGCCTAGGCCCAGCTTACGCTGGGTCTCTGAAACATAAAGGGGAAAGAGGGAAGCCTACGTTTAGGCAGGCTTCCTTCTTGATAGAGCTATGGCTGCTATTCCTAGGATAATGGCTACAGCGATCGCCACGTAGGCGATGTTGGTCGCGTTCGAGACGTTGGAGTTGAGCGAGCTTATCTGGCCCGAGAGACCGCTGACGTCATTGCTTACGCCCGTGATCTGGGTGCCGACTGCCTGGAACTTGCTGTTGACGTTGTTGGTCTGGCTTGTGAACCCTGCGTTGATGTTAGTGGTCAACGCCTGGAACACAGACGCCAGGGTGCCGATGTTGTACGTCACTACTTGCGTGTAGGCTGTATCGGTCACGTTCAGTGGCCTCTGCGTGGCGAGCGGCGGGACCAGCGCCTCTACTGAAGAGGCTGAAGCCAGCCCGTCTCTCATCACGAGGTTCTCAGGGAGCCCTGTGAAGAACACCCTGTACTGCACGTTCCCGCTGACGCCTATCGGCATGTAGTTCATGCTGTAGTAGCCGCCGGCGTTCGTCGCGCCGAGGGCTACCGCTGTCCAGCTGGCGCCGTTGTCAGTGCTCTGCTGCAGCGTGACGGCGAATCCGCCCTCTGTCGCACCGAGCACTGGGTCGACCGCGAACTGGCCCTGCAGCGTGAACGAGTTACCCAGGATGAACCCAGGCACCGTCACGTTGCCGATTGTTGTTGAAGGGATGCTCTGGCAGGTCGGACACTGGTTGGGGTTCACGCCCGTCTTGTATCCAGCAAGCGCGAGGAAGCCCAACGCATCTTTGATGCTGTATGGGTCTGGTGCGGCGCCAGCCGGATAGGCGAAGGTGAACGAGGTAGCCACCTGTGTGATACCCACCTCGCCTAGCCCACCTAGCAGCTGGTTGACGATGTACTGTCTCGGGATGGCGTAGCTGATGGCCTCCCTTACCATCCTGGCCGCGTATGCCGCCTCAGCAGGATTGCTCTTGCCGAGTGGCGTCGCGGTCCCGGTCCCGAAGTTCGGGTTGTTCAGGTTGAGGCCCATCTCCTGCCAGCCGTTCGACGGGTCGTTCACCTTGACGACGGTGAAGCCCGACGATTCGAGAGAGCTTACGTCAGCCGCGTTGAACTGGTAGTTGCTGTCCAGGAAGTTCACCTGTCCGTTCGACAGGGCCGCCTCGGCGGCGTCCTTGCCGTTGATGTAGACCAGGTAGACAGTCTGGATCTTGTCCCAGCCGAGGGACTGCAGCCCGGTTATGTTGTAGTAGTTGGGGTTGATGACGTCGGTGCCTACGAGGCCCACCGGGTCATAACCGTGGTAGATGTACGCGCCGTCGCCCATCGGTCCGAACACCTTCGGGGCAGTGCCATTGCCGCCAGTGCATGGACCTCCGCAACCCTGAGCGGTGTCGTACGGGACACTGACCGAGGTAGTCGCGAGCCCACCGGACGAGCTAACCAGCCCTGATGGCCAGCTAGTCGACCACTCGTTGAATGGAACTGTCTGATAGAGGTGCATCGGCACCGCACCGATACCAGTGAGCACTGGGTCGGTGAAGACGTACGGGGCCGGCATCGTGAACTGCCAGGTCGTGGCGTTGACTGTCTTGAAGGTGGAGTCGGCGACGAAGCCCGCGGGCGCAGTCGTGTAGTAAGTACCGTTCGCCACGTAGCGGGTGGTTGAGTTGGAGTAGGTGAACGTCGCGTTGAGCCCCAGAAGGCCCTGCAGCGTACCTGTCCCGACTTCGCCGACCGCGGTGATGAGGCCGGTCATGAGGTTGTAGATGTAGTCGTTGGCTGTGACCGCGACGCCGTCAGAGAAGGTGTGGGGTTTCTCCTGGATGGTCCACGTCAGGTGGTCCGCCGATGAAGAAATTCCCGCCACAGTCCCATAGTAGTAGGACGTGGTTCTCGGGTCGAGGCACTCGCCGCACGCCTGCACCGGGTACGCTAGGTACACGCTGTAGTACGAGTTCTGGGCAGAGTTCGGTGTGTACGTCACCGAAGTGACGTCGCCCGTCTCTGCGATTTTCAGGACGTTCGCGCCGCTGGAGTCCTTCCAGTGGCTGAAGTCGCTGTTTGCAGTGGCTGCGCTGATCTTGTTGTCAGACCCCCATGACTGCAGGTTGTTTGCCCACGCGTACACCGAGTACGGGTAGAAGAGGATCATCGCCGGCCTCTCCTGCATCACGATGTTGACCATCTGCTGGATGATTGGAACCCTGTCGGCCTGTGTGAAGGTCTCAGAGTACGTAGCCGCTAGGTTGTTGTATGTCGAGTTGTCGAAGAAGTAGTAATTGGAGCCAATCGGAGGAACGTCGCCAGGTCCTGCGTCCCTGTACACGATGACATTCTGGGTCCCAAAGTCGGGTAGTGGCGTACCGCCACCGAACCCGATGAACGCTGCATCCCAGCCTCCGTTAGCATACGTAGGAGGCGGGCACCCGGATGGACACCCGAACAGGTCATTCAGGAGTACATCAAAGCTCACGAACACCAGGTTGGCCTGGATGGTCAGTGATTGGATTGATGACGTGATGATTGAGGCCCACTGCCTCCTGATCGGGTTAGACGTCGGCGCGATCAGGGTCATGGTGAAGAGCGGACCGCTCGTATTGGTGGTCTGCGCTATCGCTGGGAGTGGGAACGAGGAAGAGATGAGGACGAAGGCGATGACTCCGAGAAGTGCTCCTTGTGCTGTGCCATTAATCGTTGAAGAACGCATTTTCAAGCCGAACTTTCTTCGTATAGGTTATTTAAGCATAGTAACCATGAGACACCCCAATTTGACGCCCGCACGTCGCCGGGCCGCCGCTACGCGAACTTTTCTGCGAAGTGGCAGGCGACGAGGTGGCCGCTCCCCAGCTCCCGTAGCGGAGGCTCGTCGGTCTTGCATACCTCGGCCGCGTACGGGCACCTGGGGTGAAACCTGCACCCCGACGGCGGATTGACCGGGCTCGGCACGTCCCCTGGGAGGATGATGCGCTTGGTCTGCCTGACCGGGTCTGGGATCGGGACCGCGGAGAGCAGCGCCATCGTGTACGGATTGAGCGGCTTGTCGAAGACCTGGTTGACCGGCGCGTATTCGAAGATCTTCCCCAGGTACATCACGGCGACGAACTGGCTGACCTGGCGGACCGAGCTCAGGTCGTGGGAGATGTAGAGGAAGGAGATTCCGGTCTTCTTCTGGAGGTCTTCGAGCAGGTTCAATATCTGGGCCCTGATCGACACGTCCAGCGACGAGACTGGTTCGTCCGCGACTATGAACTTCGGCTCCGTGGCGAGCGCCCTGGCTATGGAGATGCGCTGCCTCTGGCCCCCGGAGAACTCGTGCGGGTATCGCTCTGCGTGGTACTCTTCCAACCCGACGAGCTTGAGGAGCGAGTAGACGCGGTCCTTCCATTCTACATGGGGGATGTGCTTGTGAATGACGAACGGCTCAGAGATTATGTCGAAGACAGTCATCCTGGGGTCGAGGGACCCATACGGGTTCTGGAACACCATCTGCATGCTCCTCCTGAGCGCCAGCTTCTCCGAACGCGGGGCCTTCTTGAGGCTCTCGTGCACCTCCTTCCCTTCGAATAGGACCTTCCCTGAATCCCCCGTCTCAAGGTCCAGCATCACCTTCCCGGTGGTGGTCTTGCCACACCCGCTCTCCCCGACCAGGCCGAGGGTCTCCCCCCTCCCGACCTTGAATGAGACATTGTCGATGGCGTGGACGTCCCCCACCTTCTTCTTCAGGAGCACCCCCCTCTGATAGACGGGGAAGTACTTCACGAGGTCCTGGACCTCGACTAGCGCCTCTGGCATCACGCCTTCCTCCTCAGGTCGATCTCCTTCCAGCGGTGGCAGGCCACCAGGCGCCTCTGCCCCGACTCTTCGAGGGGCGGGATCTGGTCGATGCAGATCTGCTTGGCATACGCGCAGCGCGGGTGGAACCTGCACCCGCTGGGCGGGGTGATTAGGTTCGGGATCCCTCCGCCGATCGGGACGAGGACCTCCTTCCTGTCGAGGCGCGGGACGGACGCCAGCAGCGCCGCGGTGTATGGGTGCTTGGGGGTCTGGAAGACCTCGAGGGTGGACGCTTCCTCGGCCACCTTCCCTGCATAGAGCACCACGACCCTCTTGGTCATCTCGGCTATGAGCCCCATGTCGTGCGTGATGAGGATGAGTGACATGTTCAGCTGCTTCCCCAGGGTCTTCAGGAGGTCGAGGACCTGGGCCTGAATAGTGACGTCGAGGTTCGTAGTGGGCTCGTCTGCTACGAGGAGCTCCGGCTCGCCGGCGAGTGCGCGCGCGATGGCCACCCTCTGCTTCATCCCTCCGCTCAGCTCATGGGGGTATGAGCGCATCCGCGTGTCTGCCTCGGGGATGCCCACGAGCTTGAGCAGCTTCACCCCCTTGTCCCAGGCCTGATCCTTCGTGTCCTCGAAGTGCGTCCGGATGACCTCCACGAGCTGGTTCCCGACGGTGAAGAGCGGGTCGAGGGAGGAGTTGGGGTCCTGGGAGACGTAGCCGATCTTCTTGCCTCTGATCTTCCGCATCTCCTTCTCCGACTTGTGATCGAGCTCTTCTCCTTTGAAGAAGATCTTGCCGCTCACAATCTTCCCCGGCCTTGACACTATCCCCATTGCCGCGAGGACGGTCACCGTCTTGCCCGACCCGGACTCGCCCACCAGGCCCAGCGGCTCGCCTTCGTTGGCAACGAACGACACGCCGTCGACGGCCTTGACGACCCCGGCTTCCGTGTAGAAGTACGTCCTAAGGTCGTCTACCCTGAGTAGCTCTCCCAACTCTTCTTACTCCCTGATTCTCGGGTTCAGAGCGTCTGACAGACCGTCCCCTAAGAGGTTGAACCCCAGCACGGCTACCACTACCGCTATGCCGGGGAAGACCGACACCCACCAGGAGGTCCTTACATACGAGAATCCCTCCTGGAGGAGAAGACCCCAGGTAGACGTGGAGGGGTCACCGAACCCGAGGAAGCTGATCACCACCTCGGTAAGGATGTTCCCGGCCACGAGGAGGCTGGCCAGCACGATTATGGGGGACAGGACGTTGAGCAGTATGTGCCTGAACAGGATCCTGGTGTTGCTCGCGCCGAGCGACCTGGCCGCCTGCACGAATTCAAGTTCCTTGATTCTCAGTATCTCCCCCCTGGTCACGAACGCTATGGTGGGCCACCCGAATATCCCAAGGATGACGACGATCAGCGTGAGCCCCAGCCCGTGGGCGACCAATAGCTGCCCGATCCTCGCGAACAGGAGTATGAGGATGAGGACCGGGATTACGAAGAATATCTGGGTGATCCCGAGGAGCAGGGCCCCGGACACGCCGCTCCTGTAGCCTGCGAGAGCACCTACGAGCAGCCCTATGAGCACAGATATCGCGGTCGCCACCACTCCGACGTACAGGTCTCCCAGCGCCCCGTGGAGGATCTCTGAGAAGACGTCTATCCCCGACGGCTCGGTCCCGAGGGGGTGGGCCCAGTTCTGGAACGGCGGAAGGTCGGCGCAGCTGTTGTAGAGGCACCAGAAGCTCCTCGACGGCAGCGGGGCGAAGAACACGCCGTACACAGCTACGAAGATGAAGAAGCCCACGACCGTCGCCCCGGCCAGAGCGGACTTGTTCTTCCGGAACCTCCGCCACGCGACTGCCGCCTGACTGGCACCGCGCTGCTTCGTCGCAGGCTTGGCCTCTGTCACGTAATCCTCACCCTAGGGTCGAGCACTGCGTATGCAAGATCGGTGACGATGTTGGCTATCAGCACCATTATCGTGATTATCATCGTGATCCCGAGGACGGTGGGCAGGTCCAGCCGGGTCGCGGCGAAGACGAAGGCCTTGCCGAGCCCGGGCCAGGAGAACGTGGTCTCCAGTGCGGGCGCGCCCCCCAGCAGGACGCCGAAGCTGAGCCCCACTATCGTCACGACGGGGGTGATTGCGTTCTTCAGGGCGTGCTTGAAGGTCACCTTGAACTCCGACACGCCGCTTGCCCTGGCGGCGAGCACGTAGTCCTGCCTGAGCACCTCCAGCATGTTCGCCCTGACGAGCCTCGTGATTGTTGCGATGGAGACCAGCGTGAGGACGGCCAGAGGCAGGATGATGTGCGCCAGGGCGTCCATGAACGGAGACCCCCACCAGTATGGCGGGTAGGAAGAGTAAGCGCCGAAGGCGGGGAGCCAATGCAGATAGTAACTAAACACGATGATGCCCATTATCCCGATCCAGAAGGTCGGCATCGAGATTCCGAAGATCGCAGTCGTGGTTATCGCGTAGTCACCCTTCGTGTACTGGTGCTTGGCGGAGTAGATCCCGACCGGTACTCCAATCGCCAACGCCAGGGCGAGCGCGGGAATCTGCAGCTCTAGCGTGGTGCCGATCCAGGGGACGATGAGGGCGACTACAGACCCGGTGTACAGGGACTGGCCGAGATTGCCGTGCAGGAAGTCATTCAGCCAGTAGAAGTATCTGATGTATACGGGCAGGTCCTCGTGGAAGTAGAGTCTCAGATATTCCAGCTGGGCGGGGGAGATGTTCCTTATCCCGAACTTCACGATCTGAACGGGATCGCCGGCCGCGTTTGTAATCAGGTAGGTGATGACCGATACTGCGAGGAACACCGGGATAGCGAAGAGGAGCCTGCGGATTACGTAGTTGACAAGCCCACCCATGTAAGTAGCTCGGGGCCGAAAATTGCTTAATATAAATTGCTACCAGTGAAAGCAGAACCCCAGTCCTGGCCCATCCAATGGTTTAAGGCGCGTCAGCCTCGGGGCGCCTCCGGACTTGAAGGCGACAAGAGCGAGGAAGGCGTCCCTGCTTCTCCTTGCGGCTTCGATCGCGCTCTTGGTCGCGACCATCACGCTCCCCCAGATCAGACTCCCCCAGAGCGAGCTGCATGTCGTGCCTGCAGCGCCGAGCGCATCGGGATACCAGATCTATGGCTACGGGGTGCCGACCGTAAGCGATGGCTCCCTGTTCTCGGTCAAGCTATCCGGGTACACCCCCGGCCTGCTGCAGTACTCTCTTACGTCCGTCGCGGGCAACAGCGTCGTTGCCGTCCTGTCCTCCGGCAGGCCGAGCACGTCGAACTCCTCGTTCACAGTGGTGGCGAGGGGAGGCTATTCCCTTGAGTTCTCCGTGATCGCGTACAACGGGACGGGGTACACGCTCGAATACAGCGGCGTCTGGTCCCCCTTCGACTTCCTTGCCGTCTACTTCGCGCCTGCCGTCTTCTTGATCATCGCCAGCCTTGCCGCAGCGTACTACTTCGGGACGCGGATACCCCGTCAGCTCAACGAGGAGGCGGTCGAGAAGGAGCTGGAGGAAAGGAGGCACCGTCAGGGGGCGAGTACTATGACGAGCCAGGTCGAAGGGAGCACGGTCGTCGTGCACCCCAGATTGCTGAAGAACTGAGAGATGTTGATCCCAGCCCCAGGCAGTTCGTAGATGGAGCACGGAATCGCGACCTGGTAGTAGGGGCCGTGACCGATGTAGAACCCGAACTGGGTGTACTGCTCGTCAAGGAGCGTCTGCCAGTGTCCGACGGCGTACGCAGCCAAGAAGCCCGGGAAGGTATAGGGGGAGTAGACCCCCGGGAAGAGGAGCTCCTCCGTGACCCCCTTCGCCGCCTCTGGCCCGAAGAACCTCGTCGTGTCGTTCTCGAAGCCGAAGTCGGAGATCTGATACGTGGCCGAAGAAGTGTTGAACCTCAGGGCGGCGAACTGGTCGAGGGTCGAATTGTGGGTCAGGGGTGACCCCCTCGCGTTGTCCACCCGGTCCATGAACGCCTTCACCCAGACGGGCCCTACTCCCCCGGTGGGGTAGGACTCGGCGAAGCCCTGCCTGTAGATGAAAGGCGCCCCGTTCACCGAACCCCTTACCTCAGGGTAGAAGTTGATGGACTTGTTCGCTGGGAGGAGGTTCTGTGCAGTCTGGGTCACTGTGCAGTCTCCGCCAGGGAGTATCTGGCCTCCGCAGTCCCCGACGAATTTGGGCTGGATCAGGACCACGCCTCCTGCCGTGGAGTTGGCGCTGTACCCGAGCATCGACAGGTAGACCGCGGCGCCGTCTATGGGTCGGAGCCCCAGGTTCTGTATGCGGATCGTGATGTTGAGGAATCCGAAGTCGAAGGAGGTGACCTCTGCGTCCTGCACCCACACGACCCCGCCCGGGTTGAACTGCACGCCTGCCGGCCCCGCGTGCTCCATGGCCGCGAGCCTGCTCCCGCTGAAGTATGCTATCGCAGAATGGTTGCCAAGCGTGACCAGTTGCGACTGAGGGAATGGTGCAGGCCCGTATCCGAGAAGGGCGTAGGAGGGCGTGGCCGCACCCCATACCTCGGTGGAGCCGCTCGAGCCGGGGAAGCTGACGGGCTCGACGTACGGCACTATAGGAGCCAGGAAGAACACCAGCACGACTGCGATGACAACCCCCGTCGTCTTCAACCTGGGGATCGGCCGCAACGACGGCCGACCGCGGCTCCCGGGCATTTAGCGATTCCTACCATCCGGAGTCGGAGGCGATGGCGAGCACGCGGCTCGCATCGGAGCAGATTCCCGCTCAGCTCTGGCCGGATGGGCTGGATGGCTTCCTTGACCGGAGGACGGCGTAGATGAACCAGCCGTTGACGAGGATCAGGCCGAGGACCAGTATCTGCACCCAGTCGAGTATCGGAGGGCTGGTGAGGCTCACCCCGCTCCCAGACATCGTGAAGAAGCGGGTGAACAATGAAAGGGAGAACGAAGGGGAGTAGCCGGACACCCCTGCGTGCGCGGTCCCGGCGTAGTACGCGCGCCAGTCGAGGTCCTGCAGCACGAAGGCGAGCGCGACGAGCAGCACCATGTCGGCAAGTGCGGCTTTGACCACCGGCCTGACCATTGCTGCGACCACGGATCTTCCTCGTTAAAAGGGAATCACCGTTCAAACGTTTAACCGCAAGCGGGCGGAGGGCGGGTCAGTTTGCCGAGCAGGTCGACGTACATCTACGTCGCGGCGTTCGCGCTGCTGCTCTTCTGGGCGTACTTCGTGCAGGCGGACACGCGGCGCGTTGACGGCACGAGCATGCTCCCTACCCTCGAAGGAGGCGACCTGGTCGTCATCCAGAACGTGCCCATCCGTGACATCCACCTCGGGGACATCATTGTCTACAACAACCTCTGCTCGACGAGCGGGCTTTCCGTCGTCCACAGGGTCGTCCAGGTCACGAGCGCGGGGCTGATAACGAAGGGGGACAACAACGGAGGGACAGATCAGGCGTCGAACATCGCGTTCGCACCCATCACGCAGCAGTGCCTGGAGGGGAAGGTCGTCTTCGTGATACCTTACGTGGAGCTCCTCGCCTACTATGTCGACTACTACGGGCTCCCCCAGTGGTTCAACTATCTGCCGTCCGTGCTCATCCTGATCATAGTGTTCTTCTCCGTCCTGGGCGGCGGGGATGAAGAGGAAGAGCCAAGGCCTGCCCCCGATGCGGCGCCTCAGGTGGCAGGTTGAGCGAAGAGGGCACGGACAGGCACCCGGTCAGGACGCTCGTCTTCTTCCTTGCCGCCGGAGTCGGGCTGTTCGTCGCGGGGTTGTACGCCGTGTTGACGTTGCTCGGCTCGGTCGGTGGGGCGGGTTACGACGCTTCCGTGCTGAGTTTCTACCCGTTCATGGCCGCGCTTGGCGCTGTCTTCGGGTTCGAAAGATGGTGGTCGTACGAGCTCGGGCCGTACAACCCCATCCATGACAACTGATTCTGGGCACGCCTAAATAGGCGGACGAGACTCGAGACGCGTTGAGCAGGGTCAGGGACCTCTTCAGGACGTGCCCATCGTGCGGCCGGAGATTTCACATAAACCTGGTCGACAGGAGACTTGTCGACGAAAGAAGGAACGTCGAGATAGTGAAGCAGGGGAGGGCCGGTTCCACTTCCACCAAGAACGTCTACATCGTCACCGTCGAGGCGGACGTGCCCATCACCGTCGACGTCAAGGATTTCCAGTACACCTACAGGTGCAAGCACTGCGGGCACGTATGGTCCGAGACGCACACGATGGAGAGCAGGGCGTAGACCCCGGTACAGGCCTAGAGCTTCGCAGCTACTTCGTAGTGCTTCACCGAGTCCTCCAATCCGAGGAGGAACTCGCTGTCCTTGGGGTAGTACACCGGCCTGCTGGGATCCTTGCCTGCGAATCCCTGGATGGCGCTCATCGACTCCCATAGGGTTACCACGAGGTACTCCGTGAGTTCCTGGGAGTCCCTCACGAGTATGAAAGCGCCGACGTTCCCCTTCGAGCGCTTGAACTCCTTCAGCCCGGTGTCCTTCAGGTACTCCAGGTAGGCCGCCCGATTCTCCTTGGAGGTGGTGCCGTGCCAGACCCTCGCTATCATCTTCTCAGATGACGCTGCGGGTTTCGGACTAAAAGGGTATGCAGAGGCCGGCGGCAACCGGCTTCCGGGCTTTATATACTGCTTTAAATACTCAGGGAATACGCCCGGACTCGGATGCCTCAGACAAAGGCAATCGTCAGCATTGAGAATGTAGTAGCTTCTGCATCCATCAACCAGACAGTAGACCTTAACCTGATTACCAAGAACTTCGTGACCGTCGAGTACCACCCCGACCAGTTCCCCGGCCTGGTCTTCAGGCTCAGGAACCCCAAGACCGCCACACTGATCTTCAGCTCCGGGAAGATGGTCTGCACGGGCGCGAAGTCCGAGGAGCAGGCCAGGAAGGCGGTGGAGGAGGTCGTCAGACAGCTCAAGAAGGGCAAGATCCCCATCAAGAACGAGGCCGTGGTGGAGATCCAGAACATCGTCGCGTCGGCAAGCCTGGGAGGGAAGGTGCACCTGGAGGAGGCTGCCCGCGTGCTGCCAAAGTCCATGTACGAGCCAGAGCAGTTCCCGGGCCTCATCCACAGGATGGCAGACCCCAAGACAGTGATACTGCTGTTCGCGTCAGGGAAACTGGTCTGCACGGGTGCGAAGAAGGAAAGCGAAGTCTACAGGGCCGTCAACAACCTTCACGTCACTTTGGAAGAAAAGAACCTGATGGTCTACTAGCGGCTCCCCACCGATTTTGTTATCGCCTTCAGGTTCTCCTTTGTTATGAGCTCCATCGAGTGGAGCGTGTCCGCAAGCTCGACGACGTCTGTGACGGAGTAGAGCGCGATCCCCTTCCGGCTAAGGTTCTCCCTCGCCCCCTCGAGCCTGTCGATCGCGACCACTGCCGAGCTCACCTTGCCGCCCTCGTCCTGGATCGCCTCCGCTGCGGAGAGGATTGTCCTTCCGGATGTCGCGAGGTCGCCGACCAGGACCACGTTCCAACCAGGGCGCACCTCGCCCTCCACCAGCCGCTCGTTCCCCCGCTTCTCTGTCCTCGTGTAGACAAGGGGCTTGCGGAGCGCGACGGCCATGGGCGCAGCGAGGAGCAGGCCGGGCAGGGGCACTGCGCAGAGCGCATCTGCCCTGGAGGCCTTCTTTGACACCAGTTCGGACATAGCCTCCACGACCATCCCGTACAGTCCAGGGTAGTTCGGGAGGCCTTTCATGTTCACGTAGTAGGGGCTGTCCCTGCCGTCGGGGAGGGTGAAGGTCCCGAACTGAAGGGCACCGGCCTTCACCAGCCCTTCAGCGATGTCGTTCAGACGGCTCCGCCGCTTCCTCCAGGCCATCGCCCTCGCGGAATGTCTCGCGCTTAAAAAGCAACCCCGCGAGGAAGCTGTCGTATGCCGGAACTGTGGATTCCGTACGGGAGCGTGGAGACGCTCGTCACGCTCCAAGCGGAGAACCTGGGGGCTGTCGCCGAGGGTGCAGCGCAGAGCGGCCCGATGGACACAGGCCGAACGTCGGAGCTCGTGACTGGGTCCGCCCAGCTGTTCATCTGCGACTCTGCCCCGTCGACGATCGAGCTTCTGAAGGGGCTCGCAGCGTCGCTCGCCGAGAGCCAGACGCTCAAGGTATTCTCTCCCGCGCCCAAACTCGTCGAGACGCTCGTGCCCGATATCAAAGGGAGGGTGACCACCCTTCCTCCTCCGCTGTCCCCTGGGGAAGGCGACGAGCCCGCGTACGCACCCCAGCTGCTGGAAGGGGGTGCCAAGGTGTTCATCGGGTCTGCGCGGCCCGACCCCTTCTTCGGGATCGCGGACGCGAAGGTCGAGGCGTGCCTCGCGTGGGTAGCGCGCTCGCATGCCTCCGCGGCGAAGGCGATGAAGGGGATGGAGCCCCAGCCCTTCCAGAAGACTGACGCCTACGACGCAGTCGAGGCGCTCGTCGGGCGCATCCCGGAGGCCAGGTTCCTGACGGCCGTGCCCCGCGGCGGGAGGCTCTGGGCTGTGATGGAGGACGCACCCTTCGACGCGATCAAGAACGGGTTCGGGAAGGCTGAGATGCCCCAGGCGAGGGGGATAGTGATAGGCGCAGGAGGGCGCGGGTACGACGACACGCTGTCTTCTGCCCTGAGGGGAATCTGGAGCGCGCTCGGCGGAGTGAGGAAGACCGGGTCCGTGCTGCTGATCGCCGAGTGCTCGGAGGGGGTCGGCTCGACGGCCCTCGAGATGCTCGTCACCGGCAGGATGGTCGGTGAAGCGGACAGGAAGAGGTACGTCGACGGGCTGGAGGAGGTGTTCTACCTGAACAAGCTGAAAGACGAGTACGATGTCCTCCTGCTCTCCGGCCTCCCGGAGACCTACGCCAGGTCCAAGCTCGGCCTGACGACCGCGAGGGGTTCCGCAGAGGCCGTTGGGAGGATCCTCAACAAGGTGGGCAGGTCCGGCAAGGTGAACGTGGTCCCCCGGGCTCCGGAGTTCCTCGTCGAGTCAGGGTAGCGCAAAGGTAGCGATGCTGTGGGGGACGGGCAGGGATAGGAACGCAAGGATCACAGCCCCCACGAAGACCCACTGCCTTGCATGCGAGAGCCCCGAAACCTCGTCGAGGAGCCTGAGCTTCGCAGGCCTCCCGGCGAGCAGAAGCGCGACTACCGCAACCGCCCAGTAGGTCGCGTTGTCTGTCTCCACGAGCAACAGGAAGAGGACGCTGAGATAGGTCGCGACCCTGGCAGCCTTTTCCCCCCATGCGGAAGCGGCGAGGAATCCGCCGTCGAAGAGGGCCATGGGGAGCAGCCCGATGAAGACCAGGATGAAGCCCACGCTCGCGCTGTCCGCTATCGGGGAGACAGGGAGCGCGCCGGGGGGCATGACCGGTGAAACGGGCGCAAGCAGGTAGCCCAGCGCGGTCTCGATGGCGCTCGGGTTATAGACGAAAGATGAATTCGTGCTGTTCACCCACTGATAGAGGGCAGGGGACTGCACAGAGGTCAGGTCGCCGGCTGCTCCGAGGGCTATCGCGAGCGCGAGGACTGCGAGCGGCCCGGCGATCACCGTATCGAAAAGGTGGTCTCTGTTGAGGGCAGGCGCCCGCTGAGAGCTCACGAAGCCGAGTGCCGGGATATAGGGAGGGAGCAGAGGGACTCCAGGGATGACGTAGCTCCCCGCGTGGCCAGCCCTCCTCCTCCGTGCGACGAGCCTCTGCGCGAGCTCGTGGACCCCGACGAGCCCTACTATCCCTGCTATGAACGAGATGAAGACGAAGTATCCGGGGAGGGAGGGGGCGAGCTGTTGGTAGTTGATCCTTTGGATAAGGGCGGACACGACGAGCGAGACCATCGTGAATAGGGCGAAGATGACCGGGATCCTCGACGCCCTCTGCGGGGCTGCCTCGGCCTTCCTCAGGATCAGGACGCACTTCTCCTTGGTCCCGGTCAGCTCTGGACGGTAGCCCTTCGGCGCCACCTCCAACTCGAGGCGGGCGAAGCTCTGCTTGGTCTCCTCGTCATATGCGACCTGGAACTCGAGCTCCCCTTCGGGGAGCGTGAAGAATTCCTCCACCTTGAACCTGGACCGGACGGCCTGCTCGAGTTCTGCGAGGACTTCGGACAACTCTCGCGAGGGTCGCACCTTTCTGTAATAAGCCGTTGGGAGCCCCAGCAAGCTTTAACCGGCAGTCGGGGCGAAGAATCTACGGGATTGCAGAAAGCGGTAGTGGCGCGGGTCGGAGACTACCAGGTCAGGCGTTGCGAGAGGGAGGACGTGCAGGCAGTGATCAACATAAACGCCGAGACGCTCCCCGAGCACTACTCGGATTACTTCTACTACGAGATACTCGCGGAGTTCCCAGACACGTTCTTGGTCGCGGAGATCGACGGCGCGATAATAGGATACATCATGTGCCGCATCGAGTACGGGTTCTCGCACCTGAAGAGGCTCGGCCTTGCGAGGAAGGGGCACGTGGTGTCGGTCGCGGTGGCGGAGCAGCACAGGGGGAAGGGGATCGGGACGCTGCTCATGCAGACGTCGCAGGAGGCGATGGCGAGGAGAGGCGCCACGGAGGTGTACCTCGAGGTGCGGGTGACCAACTCCGAGGCGATAGCCCTCTATCAGAAGCTGGCGTACAAGACGGCGAGCCGGCTGGAAGCGTATTACAAGGACGGCGAGGCTGCCCTCGTCATGGCCGCCGCTCTGGGCCAATGAGGCAGAGCGTACCGCTCCTGGGCCTCGCCCAGACGCTCGAGAAGGTCAGGGGGACCTCTAGCAAGAAAGAGAAAGTGGCACTCCTCTCGTCATATCTGAAGGGACTCCGCGCCGATGACGCGCGGGTCGCGGCCCGCGTAGCCTCCGGGAGGCCGTCGGAGCGGGGGAGCAAGGACGAGGCGCAGGTGGGGTACTCGACCCTTCTCGATGTGCTCCGAGAAGTCACTGGTGCGACTAGCGAGGATATCTCGAAGATCTACCTCGAGCACGGGGACCTCGGAGAGGTGGCCGAGGAGGTTCTTGGAGAGAAGAAGGAACAGACCCTCTTCAGCGAGCAGCTCACCCTGGCTGCCCTCGACGAGGCATTCCAGAAGCTCCGCGCCGCCAAGGGCCGGGGGTCGGCAGCGGCAAAGAGGGGCATCGTGAAGTCCCTCCTCCTCTCCGCGTCTCCTCTCGAAGGGAAGTACATCGTCAAGGTGCTGACAGGGGAGATGAGGACCGGACTCGTGTCAGGGCTGCTGGAGGAGGCGGTAGCGTCCGCCTACGGCCTGTCGAAGGCGGAGGCCGCGCGCGCACACATGGTGCTTGGGGACGTCGGGGCGTTCGCCGGCAAAGCAGCCGCAGGCGAGGCCGGCAGGATAGCGATGACGCCCTTCAGGCCGGTCAACTTCATGCTCGCCGAGCCCTTTGCCAGCGCCAAGGAGATTGCGGAGCACTTCGCAAAGAAGGTGTACGCGGAGTGCAAGTACGACGGCATAAGGGCCCAGGTCCACAGGTCGGACGGCAAGGTCAGGGTCTACTCCCGAAGGCTCGAGGACGTCACAACCAGCTTCCCCGAGGTCGTCGGAGCGTTCGAGCACGCCAAGGGAGAGTTCATCCTCGACGGCGAGGCGGTCCCGTTCGCAGGGGGGCGCCCCCTCCCTTTCCAGTTGCTGCAGAGGAGGCTGAGGAGGATGGAGGACTTCGAAGAGGCGAGGAAGAAAGCCCCGATAACGTACTTCGCCTTCGATATCCTGTACCGCGACGGCAAGGAGACGGTCGACCTGCCCCTGGCTGAGAGGCGCAGGCTGCTGGGCAGGGCGTTGGCTGGGAGCTCGGCCAGGACTGCCGAGACCGTGGACGTGAGGGGCGAGCGCGAGATCCAGGCGGCGTTCAGGCGGAGCCGAGACCTGGGGTACGAGGGGCTGGTGGTGAAGGACCCGGAAAGCGTCTATGCGATGGGCAAGAGGGGCTCGGGATGGGTGAAGCTCAAGGAGGAGCTGGACACGCTGGACGTCGTGATAGTCGCTGCCGAGTACGGGCACGGCAAGAGGGCAGGGGTCATCTCCGACTACACTTTCGCTGTCAGAGACGGGGACATGCTGAAGACCGTGGGGAAGGCGTACAGCGGGCTCACAGACGCAGAGATAGAAGAGATGACCCGGCGGCTGAAGGAGATCACGGTCAGGGACTTCGGGTATAGGCGGCAGGTCAGGCCTGAGATCGTCGTCGAGGTCGCGTTCGACAGCGTCCAGAGGAGCGGCAGGCACGACAGCGGCTACGCGCTCAGGTTCCCCAGGATCAAAAGGATAAGGACGGACAAGGGCTTGGGGGACGTCGATACGATCGAGAAGGTCGAGAGGATCTTCTCAGGGCAGAAGCTCAAGGTCGACGAGAAGTAGCGGCCCGAGCGATGCTTGGTGCTTATATGCGCTCCCGCATCAAGCAGGTAGGTTGTACGCGCAGCTCCTGATAGCGGCGTCGTTCGCCGTCGCCTCCTACTCGGACGTGAAGGAGAGGGCGGTGAGCGACCTCGTGTGGATACCCGCGGCAGCGGGGGTCGCGTACGCCGTCTACTGGATGTACGGGAACGAGTCCGCCGGGAGCTTCGAGTTCTTCGTCCTGAAAGTCGCGCTCATCGGCGGCATCGCCCTCGCGTTCGCCTTCTTCGGAGGGATAGGCCAGGCCGACGCCATAGCGATAGCCTTCGTCGCGGCCGACCCCTACTTCTTCTCGCCCCTCGCCCCTCTCTTCGCGACCTCTGCGGTCGCGCTCGTGCACATAGGGTACGAGTTCGCAGCCGGCAATGCGAGGGGAGGGCGGACGATACCGATGGAGCAGTTCCTCAAGGAGCAGAGGTGGATACCCAAGGCCATAGTCTCGGACGGGACTAGGACCGAGGTGAGCAGCGACGTCAATGTGGCGAGGGAAGAAGTGGTGGCCGCGAGCAAGCCCGGGGCCATGGTGGACGTGAGGTACGGCGTCCCGACGGTCGCATATCTCGGCGCGGGGTACGTGATCTACCTGTTGTACCTCCTCGCGTTCAACTATCCCGCGTTCGCCGGCCTCCCGTGAAAGCATGAAGAACACTGACTATCTCGTCTATCTCGTGACGAGGAACGGGGTCGCCACAAGGTTCTCCAGGGACGACGAAGGGTGGGTGCAGACCGCGCCTTCCGGCGTCAGACGCAGGTGCACTGCGGAGCAGGTCCTCAACCATCTCCTTCCGGCCCTCGTTCTGGGCGATTCCGTGGTGAAGACTGAGGTCAGGCTCAGGAACGGGAAGCGCTTCAGTCCGCGCCTCGAGCGTCTGAGAAGAAGGGCGGCGCCCGGCACAGGTTAAATCCCGACCGCCGAGAGCCGTAGGCGCCAATGGTGTTCATCGTCCTCGAGGGCTTCTCGGGGACCGGCAAGACGTCTCTCGCTATCGGACTCGAGAGGATGGGGTGGCTGAGGCTCCAGGAGTCGGCGCATGCGGTCCCCAGGGACGTCCCGGTCGCCGACCGGGCAGACACTGCTGCCGACTTCAGCCTGCTGGGGGCGACGATGATGTACAGTTCGGTCATATCCAAGCTGAGGCAGGAAAGGAACATCGTCTCCGAGGGGTACCTCCTCGGGGACCTCGCCTACGCGAAGATCAGGTATGAGCTGAAGAAGAGCGACGCCTACCCTGACATGGTGCTGATAGTGAAGCGTGTCCTCCTGATCCCTGCGATGAGGCCAGACCTCTACGTGCTGCTCAAGGCCGGGCACGAGACGATCAACCACAGGCAGCTGAACAAGGACGAACGCGAAAGGAACATGACGGAGTTCTTCAGGACGAGATACTATACCGCACTGGAAGAGATTCACAAGGAGCTGGGCGAGGAGAAGGTCGAAGTCGTGGAGACCGATTCGGACCTGGACGTGACGCTGCAGAGCATCCTCGGCGTCCTGAGCAGACGCAAAGTGATCGTGGTGTGAAGCCCGAAGAGTGGGAGAAGCTCCTGCTCTCTGCCACCGAGAGGGTCAGAGGAAGGGTCGCCCCCCTCTCCAGGAAGGGAGGGAGGGGGAGGACTGTGGGCCAGGGCGCGTCCGGGGACAGGACCATCTACGCAGACAAGGCTGCAGAAGACGTCATTCTGAAGGCGCTGAGCAGGGCAGAGGTCCGGGTGCTGAGCGAGGAAGCGGGGCTGGTGGGAGGGAAAGGCACGGCGACCCTCGCCATCGTCGACCCGCTCGACGGCTCGTCCAACTTCGAACGAGGGATCCCGTTCTACTGCACTTCCGTGGCAATCGCCGAAGGGGACTCGCTGGACAGCGTAGCCGTGGGGGTGGTGCGCGACCTCGTCACCGGGGACGTGTACTCCGCCGTGAGGGGGCGGGGCGCCCGCAAGAACGGCAGGGAGATCGGCACGAGCCGCGAGACGGAGCTCTCGAAGGCTGTGGTGGGCATCGACCTCAGCAGAGGCGGGAGGGGGAATGCCGAAAGGCTCGCGCCGCTCGTGGGCGCGGTGAAGAGGCAGATCCACCTGGGCGCCAACGCCCTAGAGCTCTGCTACATGGCAGAGGGGAGGAGCGATGCGTTCGTGGACGTCAGGGGGAGGATCAGGATCACGGACCTGGCCGCGGCCTACCTGATCGCAGCGGAGGCGGGGGCGGTCATCACGGGGACGGACGGCAGGAAGCTCGACGCGACGTTCGACCTCTCCCACAGGCTCAGCTTCGTGGCCTCCGCGAACGAGAACCTCCACAAACAGATATTGGAAGTGGTGGGGGAGCCGAGGGGCGGTGGAGCCCAGCGCGGTTGAAGATCTCTATCATCCTCGGGACGCGGCCGCAGATAATCAAGAGCGCGCCAGTGTACGAAGCGCTCAGCAAGGCAGGGCTTGACTGCGACATCGTCAACACAGGGCAGCACTACGACTACGAGATGAACAGGCAGTTCTTCTCTGAGCTGAAACTCCCTGACCCTTCCGCCGACCTGGGCATCGGCCAAGGCTCTCCGAGCGAGCAGGTCTCTGGCATAGTGGCTGGGCTGGGGAAGCTCTTTTCTGAGTCACGGCCCGACCTGGCAATCGTCCCCGGTGACACCAACTCGGCCCTGGCGGCCGGCGTCGCCTGCTCGAAGTCGGGCCTCCCAGCTGCTCACCTCGAGGCCGGGTGCAGGTCAGGGGACGCCAGGATGGCTGAGGAGGTGAACAGGCGCGTGCTCGACCACATGTCACAGGTCCTGATGTGCCCCACGTCTGCGTGCGTCGGGAACGTGAAAGCGGAGCGCGTCCTAGCCCGCGCCATCGCCAATGTCGGGGACACTATGTACGACTCGCTGCTGAAGTTCATGCCCTCGCTGGAGATGATGGACGCGGCGTCGAAACACGGACTCGAAGACGGGAGCTACGCGTTCATGACGCTCCACAGGGCCGAGACGGTCGACGACGCCGGCACGCTGAGGGCGACGATGGGCGCCGTGGGTGCCCTGGGCATCCCTGTCGCGTTCAGCGTCCACCCTAGGACCAGAGAGCGCATCAGGTCCTTCGGCATAGAGCCCAGCCCCAACATGAGGCTGCTCGAGCCGCTCCCGTATGTCGAGACCCTTTCGCTGGCGAGCCGCTCGAAGCTGGTCATCACCGACTCGGGTGGGCTGCAGAAGGAAGCATACTGGCTGGGGAAGCCCGTCCTGGTCGCGAGGGAGACCACGGAGTGGGGCGAGATTGTGAAGGCGGGTGCAGCCTTCCTGGTCGGGAGCGCCCCCGCCGGGATTAGAAGCGGATTCAGGAAGGCCGGGCGCGTGAAGGCGAGCTCCTTCAGAGCTTCAAGGAGGATTTTCGGCAGCGGAAACGCCTCTGCAAACGTGGTCCGGCTGGTCTCGAGGTTCCTTTCCGGCGGAAAGGTGGCAGTTGAGAGCTGAGAAGCGGCCAGCTCCCAGCGGCCGCATCGTGATGCTCCTCTCCAATCCTGCGACGTTCGACCAGAGGCCGCTGAAGGAGGCGCACTCCCTGGCGAGGGCGGGGAGGAAGGTGACGATACTCGCGTGGGACAGAGAGCTCGAGACGCGCTCGGACGCGGCATTCCAGGACGGGCTGGTGATCAAGAGGATGAGGGTCGGCGCGGGGCACGGGACGCCGGTGCTGACTGTCCCCAAGCTGTTCCTATTCTACGCATGGTGCCTCGCCCATCTGCTGTTCTCCAAGGTGGACGCAGTCCACTGCCACGACGTGGACACGCTCCCCGCTGGGTTCGCAGCGAAGGCCCTGAAGCTCAACCGGCCCAGGCTCGTCTACGACATGCACGACCTCCCTGAAGCGTTCCTCCGCTTCTTTCCCCTGACGAGGGTGACCCAGGCGGTCTTCCTCGCCTCTGCGAGGAGGCTTGCCGACGCCATCCTCGTCGTCAACGAGAGGTTCGTCGCATACCTGGGGAGGCTCGGGTTCGTCAGCTCGAAGCTCGTCGTGATCATGAACGCACCCCCAGTTGCAGGCGGCCGCAGGTCGGGGCGGAGGGGGGAGGGGTTCGGCGTCCTCTACTACGGCTGGCTGGGGGAAGAGCGGGGCGTGAGGCTCCTCCTCGAGGCTGTGGAGGGCCTCGACGGCGTCACTCTGACCCTCGCCGGGAGGGGCGAGCTGGAGGGCCTGGTGCGGGCCGCTTCTTCGAAGAACGCTTCGATCAGGTTCCTCGGGTGGCTCAAGATGAAGGACCTGGAGCCGTTGATGCGCGGTGCGGACCTCATCCCTTCCCTATACGAGCCCAGTACCAAGAACGCGATGATTGCCACGCCCGGGAAGTTGCTCAGCGCAATGTCCCTTTCGATCCCCTCCCTCGTCCCGTCCGGGACGTACCAGGCCGAGATCGTCGAAAGGCACGGATGCGGGCTAGTGGTCGACTGGAGGAGCGTGTCTGACGTCAGGAATGCGATCAGGAGGCTCGCCGAGGACCGCGACCTCTACGACAGGCTCGCGGCCGCGTCCTACCAGGCCTTCGTCTCCTCGTACAGCTGGGAGGTCATGGAGTCGAGGCTCACCGGCCTCTACGGAACGCTCCTGGCTGCCTGATCAGGCCCGTGTAGACCTCGTACCACTTCGCCGCGACCCTCCTCGGGTCGTTCTCGGGCGGGAGCGCATCGACGACCTTGCCTGACCAGTCCACCACCTTCGCGCCGCAGCCAAGGGCCTCCAGCGCCGCCCTCCCGATCGAACGTGCGACTGCGTGGTCCGGGGGCCTCCTCATGTCGATGTAGTACTCGTACTTCGAGAGCAGGTCGGGCATCCTCTCGTGGGGGACGCTCCACCTCTCCACCATGGTGAGCTTCAGCCCCAGCCTCTTCGCGGCTTCCACGGCTTCGGCGTCCATGCCGTACCTGAAGGATACGGCGGACCCGGGCTCCCTCCTGGCTCCGGTGGGCCGGAAGATGTCTGTGTCGACCGGGTTTGGGACGTGCACGGCGGACTCGGGCCCCCCCTCCAGTAGGTTGGGGGTCGACACCGCGACGTAGTCGGCCCTGCTCCAGCGCTGCCTCTTCTCGTCCCACCTCCCTTCGATGTCCGTGCCGTGGTAGTGCATCACGACGCGCTTCCCGTAGAGGCGCCTGACCCATGGTACGATCCTGTCGAGGGAGTGGACGTGCACCACGTCTGCCCAGGCCGACATCTGGAGTGCGCGGAAGAAGAACCGGGCCGGGCCGTCCGGGTAGGCAGTGCCGTATGTCGTCAGACCCACCCTGTCCGCTGCCCTGCGCGTGATGACCCTGCTTTCTGCGCCGAACTCCCTGTCCACGAACTTCGCGATCACGCTAGCGACCCCTGCGGTGTTCCAGATGTGCAGCACCCTGAGTACCAAGCGTTCATCCGCGCCCCGGGTCAACGGAAAAAAGCTTCCTAGATGCATAAAACACGCTGAAACGGAAGGTATGACAGGAGCCGCGTAAGCGTCGCAAGTTGTCCACCAATTTCGGCCTCAGGTCGACCGGCCTTCTCGTCTTCACAGGGAGGATAATCAGCGCGTTCACGGGCCTGCTCTTCACCGTGATGGTCGCCAGGTGGCTGAGTCCGGGGACCTTCGGGACCTGGGAGGTGATCATCACCCTGGTCACCTTCTCCGCGTACCCGGTCGGGGTCGTGGCCTACTGGGCGACCCGAGACGTAGCCAGGGGGCGGATGGTCGGGAGGACCGCGTTCTGGTCGGGGCTCCTCCTGAGCAGCCTCGGCCTCGTGCTGTACTTCGCGTTCACCTTCGTCACCTATTCGAGGATTGCCTCGTCGGTCCTTCCGTTCCTTCTTGGGGCTCTGCTCGTCCCGCTCAGCTACTGGAGCGCGGTCGCGAACGCTGTCGTCCAGGGCTTCAGGCCGGCAGTGTACGGCTACTCCCTGGTGGTATCCGAGGTCGCGAAGCTGGTGGTCGCCTACGAGTCGCTCTACGTCTACAGGCTGGGGATCGAAGGGGTCATCCTCGCGCTGATGACAGCCTACTTCGTCCAGTCCGTGATCAGCACCTACCTGGTCCGCCTGACCACGGCCGAGAGGTTCGACTTCAGCCAGACAAGAAGATGGTCGAGGCTCGCCTGGATCCCGGCCGTGAGCTACCTCCCCACAGTGCTCGCAGTGGCAGACACCTACGTCGTGGCCTTGGGTTTCGGGACCCCGGTCGTTGGATACTATCAGGCTGCTTTCATAGTGGCAGGCGTGGTGGGGTACTCCTCGGCCCTGGCGTTCTCGCTCTACCCGCTCCTGCTCCGCGGAGGGAACGAGAGGCTCCCGGCGATCAGCGTCGAGTACTCGCTGCTCTTCGCGATTCCGATGGCCGCCGCCTGCATCGCGATTCCCGAGCCCATCCTCTTCCTGCTCAGCACGAAGTACCTGCCGGGGGCGATGGGGTTGGCGATCCTGGGTTTCATGTTCGTGTTCACGACCATGTCGACCATAGTGGACCAGACGCTGCTTGGGACAGAGAAGGTGGACGTGGGGGATAGGCCGAAGTTCTTGGACCTCATCAGGAGCAACCTGCTCTTCGTCCCGGTGGTCAACATACTCTACGGCGTCTCCTACATCGCGTCCCTCTACGTCGCGCTGTCGTACGCCTTCGCTAACGGGTTCTCCTATTCGTCGTCTGTGGCGCTCTGGGCTGCCGTCCAGCTCGCAGCCACCGTCGCCTTCCTGCTCGTGAAGGCGAGGCGGGCGAGGGGTTACGCGAAGCTGATGCCTGGGATGAGCGCCGCATACTATCTGGTGGCCGCGGCAGTGATGGGCGGGGTGCTCTACCTGGGTTCGGGCCTGCTGGACCAGGGCGCGAGCACGCTGTGGTACGGCACGCAGCTCCTCGGTCTTGGCATCGCGGGGGCGGCTGTGTACTTCGGGCTGGTCTACGCCATGGACTCGAAGTTCCGTGACATGGCCCGCTCGCTGATCGGCAGGGTGACGTAGCGCATCGCCCGGAACGGATATGCGGGGGATTCAGTGACTCGACTTCCCTGCAAGGGACCCGCACTTCAGGCTGCTGGGCGGGGACTCGGCCGTCCGGAGCGGGAGCTGGCGCAGGCTACTCTTTCTTTGCAGCTGCACCGGTGTCCGCGGCCGGCTTCTCGGGCGCCATCTCCGGTATGTCAGTGATTGGCTCCGGTGGCGGGGTCGTCGCCATCGTGTACCCGATCCATGCCAGTATGGCCAGCAGGACCAGGACAGCCGCGAAGGCGGTGATCTCCAGCACCAAGAGGGGCCAGTACCATATCAGGAGGCCGTAGATGATGATTCCGAGGATGCTTCCGCCGAATATTGCTCCGCCGATAGCTCTGTCGTTTGCCATGAAACGCTCTTGCGCTCCAAGCTAGCAGATATAATCATTGTGGGTCTGATTCAGGATAGGATTCTCTCTGCCAGGGCCGGATCGCCCCTGGTGGAGAGGTAGACGCCGGGATATCCCTCCTCCCTCAGCCGCCGCACGACCTTCCTTTCAAGTTCGATCAGATGGTCCTCCCCCCTGGCCGCAGCCTCGTGGAGCCTCTTCGGGAGCCTCCACCCGAACAGCCTCTCGTACCGCCTCACGTCCTTCTCGTCCCTGAAGTGGAACACGTTCGGGAGCACCTTGCGCTCGAGGCCCGCGTCTCTGGCCGCCGAGGCGTGCTGGTCGAAGGACTCGTCTGCGTCGGTCGTCGGCGGCTGCGCGAGCAGAATCTCCGCCCCTGCCCGGAGCCTCCCTCTTGCGAGCGCGACGCCCTTCCTACCTCCCAGGCTGCGGAGGTCCACCGGCGCCAGGAGCCTCGTCGGCGCGTGGGCCCGCGAACGCACCAGGCTCGCTGTTCGGATGGCCTCGGCCAGGCTCGCGAAGTCTCTGACGTTTGTGACATTCGCGGACGCCTGATAGTCGTCCCCCCAGGCGATCATCATCCAACTGAGCTCCATCGAGAATCCCGTCAGCACCGAGGCGAGGAACTGCGCGCGGTTCTGGTCGCGGACGACGATGACCGGTGCGGCTTCCACCCCCAGCGTTTCGCGCAGCATGGTGGCAGCGCGGAGGGTGTCCAGCTTGAGGAGGCCAGGGTTTTTCACGTTCGCGACGAGGAAGACGTCTGCGAAGTCGCGAACGCTCCGCACTTCCTCTGTGAAGCGTTCCATCTCGGCGTCGATGCGCAGGTCGTCCCCCTTCCTGGCAGAGGCTGAGAAGGTCGGGGGGAGGACATCGACCACCCGTAAGAATGCCAACGGGGGGACGCCCTGGTTCCCGCTACAAAATCGTTCCCGGCCTGCCGAGACCCGGGCGGCTATTGCTTCTTCTTCGGGCGGGCGACCTGGACCGGCACGGCCACCTTCTCCTGCTCCTTCGCCTCGCCCTTGGCGGCAAGCCCCTCGAGCTCATATTCGTAGCAGTCGCACATGGTTGGAGATTTCGTCCCGCTCGCTGACAAGCCTTGCGAGCCAGCCTAATGGGTTAGGGTCTAGATGAGGCGCCAAGTAAACCTGCCTTGCGGCGGGCGCCCTAGACGTCATCCAGCGGTTGTCGCAGGAGAAGGGGACTACTTCCCGGTAATCCTGAACAGGGTCGTCCCGCACGAGGCGCACTTGCCCTTGAGGGCGTGGCGTCCCTTCCCGAACTTGACTTCCTTCGGGGAGACCATTTCCCTGCTCTTCCTCTCCTTCACGCAGTATGCCTTCATCACCCGCGATAGGCGTCAGAGCGTGATATCATGGAGGAGGCCATACTTGTTCAACAATCGTGATAGCGAGATTTGACCCGCTTGGAGCCTGGGGAGCGAAAAAATCCATAAGAGAAACAGGGCCCGCTGTCGCTGTGCTTGCCCGAAGGGTACATCCGGATTTCAGACACCCCCGTGATGCGCGTGAGGGCCGACATGAAGGGGAAGGGGCCCCCCGCCGCCTTTGGCCTGCTCGAGTCCAGGCTCCCGACCCTCAGAGGGCGGAGGTTCTACGCTGCGATTCAGCCGTCCCCCGACGGAGGGGAGGAGTACTGGGCATGCGTGGCAAGGGTCGACGCGGACGACCCCGCGAAGATGCAGCTCGAGACCGGCGTCATCCCGGGCGGCTGGTACGCGCGGCGCAAGGTCCTGGACTGGGAGAAGGTTGTCGACGAGGGACGGTTGCCGGCCATGTTCGATGACATGGTCCGGGCCGAAGAAGCCAACTTTGACCCGAGCCGCCCGTCCGTCGAGTTCTACCGGAGCCAGGAAGAACTGCTCCTCATGGTCCCTGTCAAGGGACCGCCCTCCTCGAAAGTGGGCTGACCCTATACCCGCTTCTTCGTCATGAACCAGGTCCCCATGCCCTTGGCGCAGAGGCGGCCGTCCGCGTCCCTGATCTCCCCCTCGGCCACGGCCACGGTGTCCCCTGCCCTCACCACCTTGCCCGTAGCCCTGAACGGGCCTTTCTTCAGGGGCTCGAGGAAGTTGATCTTGAGCTCCATCGTGACCTGGTCCACTCCTGGGTTGATGGTCATCACCGCTATGCCGCAGGCGTTGTCCAGCGTGTACATGACGATGCCGCCGTGCACCATGTCGCCTCGCCTCGAGATGGGCTTGCTGAACGGGAAGGTCAGCTCCGCTTCGCCCTCGCCGACCCTCAGCACCTTGTAGCCCACGGTCTGGAAGAGCTCGCTGTCCCAGATGAGCGCGGCCTGGAGCTCGGCTTCGACGTCGGATCCTCCCTCCTTCGCCCTGGCGAAGAGGGCCCTGAAGCTCCCCGCCTGGTCAAGGAGGTCCTCGAAGGTCACGAGGCCCGGGCGCCTTCGAAGGATGTATAACCGTTGCACAGGCAGGCAGCGGCAATGGCCAACCCATCAGAGGAGAGATACGCACCGAGGAGCATGGGCCTCGACGCGCTGATCAGGGTCCTTGTGGAGGAGCACGGAGTCATGCGCAAGGGGCTGGAGAGGGCAAGGGAGGCGGCGGGGCGCGGGGACTTCGATGGCGTGCGGGCCGAGTTGCGAACCGTGGACCCGGTCTTCAGACAGCACATCGCAGACGAAGAAGCGACAGTCCTGAGGCTGCTGATTAAGCAGCTCGGGACGAAGGGCGCCGCAGACGAGATAAGGGTGTTCCAGCAGCATAGGCCGATGTACCAGCTCATGAAGAAGGTGAGCGAGCTTGCCTCGATGTCCCCGGCCGAACTCCGGGCGAACCAGGCCGAGCTGAACTCGCTCTTCGAGTTGCACACGAAGGCGGAAGAGACCAAGGTGTTCCCCAGGGCGGCGGAGCTCGGCAGGCAGTAGGCGCCCTTCAGAGCTAGCCCGCCCTGGACGCAACCAGCAGGAGCCACACGGCTGTCATTCCCGACGTCACCGACTCCTGTATCGCGACCCCGTGCCAGGGCCAGGTGACGAACCATATCAGCGCGGAGAGGATCCCGAAGGCCAGTGCGAGGGCGCCGATCCGGGGGGAGCCGAGGGGCCACGAGACGTAGCTGTAGGACAGCATGGTGACCACTATCATGAAGAAGAAGACCTCAGAGACGGCTCCGTGGATGCCCCCGGTGTTCTCGGAGAAGATGCCCACAAGCGCGAGGTCCGCTGCGGCTGCCATCAGTGGCGCGGTCCACACGTACGTCCTGCGGTCCCGGGCCTTGACGGAGATCAGTGCAGCGTAGGCGAAGATGAGGAACCCAGCGATTTCCAGTCCGGCGTCGTATACATATCCCACAGCGCCATTGGTCACGGTGTTCCCGAGGTCGCTCAGTGCGTTGTCGTAGAGGTTGAACCAAGGCGAGAGCGCTATGGATGCGAGGATGAACGGGTAGGCGGCGAGTGCGGCCGTAACGCCGAGCGCCCGCAGCTTCCTCAACGGGGCAAGAACACCCCTGCCCCAGCGAAGTCCAACAGGAGCTGGTTCGGGACAGAGTTTATTGGCCTTTGCACGCGGGCATCGACGCGTCCATTGCAGCCCGACGTCACAGGAGACCTGGAGAACTAGCTTGATAGAGACGGAGAACCTCACCAAGAAGTTCGGCGATCTCGTCGCGGTCGACGGGGTGTCGTTCAGCGTGAGCGAGGGCGAGGTCTTCGGGTTCCTTGGGCCCAACGGCGCAGGAAAGACGACGACAGTCAGGATACTATGCTGCCTGATCTCGAAGACGAGCGGCGGAGCACGGATCGGCGGCTACGACGTGAGCGACGAAGCAGATTCGTTGAAGATCAGGAAGATGATAGGGTTGGTCCCAGACAACGTCGGTCTGTACGAGGCGCTCAGCGCATACAAGAACCTCGACTTCTACGGGAGGCTCTACGGCTGTCCTGAGGCGCAAAGGAAGGAGAACATCCGCCGCTTCCTCACCATGCTCGGCCTCTGGGAGAAGAAGGACGTCGCAACAGGCACCTTCTCGAAGGGGATGAAGCAGAAGCTGGCCATAGCCAGGGCGCTGGTCCACGACCCCCAAGTGCTCTTCATGGACGAGCCGACGGCGAACCTCGACCCCGAGTCGTCAAAGACGGTCAGGGACTTCATCCTGGAGCTGAGAAAGGAGAAGAGGACCATCTTCCTGAACACCCACAACCTGGACGAGGCGCAGAGGGTCTGTGACAGAATCGCAATCCTGAACACGAAGCTGATGGCCACGGGGACCCCGGAAGAGCTCGAGCGGATGGTCGGAGCCAGGAGAGCAGTGATCAGGCTGGAGGAGCCGAGCCAGACGGTCCTGGCTGCCCTGAAGAAGAGATTCCCGGATGTCGATGTCACCGCAGACGGAACAAGCCTGACCGTCGAGGCCACGGACCCAGAGAAGCAGACGCCCGACATCGTGGAGGCGGTCGTCAGGGCCGGCGGGCGCGTCCAGTTCGCAGGGGTGGTAGGGTCGACCCTCGAAGACACCTACCTGAAACTCGTGAGGCGCGACGCATGAGGCTCTCGCAGTGCTGGATAGTGGCGTCGAAGGACCTCGCGACGATCACGAAGAGGAGGAACATCCTCTACTCCACGTTCGTCGTCCCCTTCATAATCGCGTTCATGTTCCCCCTCCTGATACGGTACATAATCGAGAAGGGGACAGCCGCGTCCGCGCTCTCCTACCTTCTGCCGTCGTTCGAGTTCTTCTTCTTTATCCTCGCGGGGCTGATCCCGTCCACCATAGCGTCCTACAGCATTGTCGGGGAGAAGGTCGAGAAGAGCCTGGAGCCGCTCCTCGCGACACCGACCACGGACAGCGAGATCCTGGTGGGAAAGAGCATCGCTGCCATCCTCCCGGCGCTTGGAGCCATTCTGAGCGCCTCGGTGGTCTTCATGGGCCTGACGGACGCTGTGACGGCTGGCAAGCTGGGATACTACTATTTTCCCAACTGGGGGGCGGCGCTCGTCTTCCTTCTCCTGGTACCCCTCGGGACCGTGATGAGCGTTGAATGGAGCGTGCTGATCTCCTCGAGGGTCAGCGACGTGAGGATCGCGCAGCAGCTGGGGTCGCTGCTGATACTCCCCTTCGCAGGGATCTACGTCGCGGGCGAGCTCAACCTGGTGCAGCTCGGCGACACCGGCACCCTCCTCATCATCGCCGGTGCCCTCGCCCTCGTCGATCTGCTCTTTCTATATGTGGTCCAGGCGGCGTTCCGCAGGGAAGAGATACTGACCAGGTGGAAGTAGGGGCCGGTCCCGTAGACCTCGTTGCCAGGGGGTGAAGAGACGCGAAGGGTATGAAGCTCAGGTTCCTGCTGATGGGAAGCATCATCTCTGTCATAGGGCTCACTCTGCTCGCGACCAGAGGCGTCGAACCCAACTACGGCGGGCTGCTCCTCGTGGGTATAGCGCTGCTCGTGCTCGGGCTGCTCTGGAAGTAGGCGAGACACCCCCCGCCAGGGGCCGAGCCATCGACGACGGCCCGACCAGCGTCAGACCCGAGAGCCAGGCTAGGCGTATAAGCCGAGGGAGAATCACCCCCGGCAGCGGAGAAGCATGCTTCCGAGGTGCGAATGGTGCGGGCAGCCTGCATCGAGGACGAACCCGGCGCTCTGCGCTGAGTGCTACTACAAGTACTGGGAGAAGACGGCCTTCTTCGGCTCCTCCGAAGTACTCCCCGAGTACTCGTCTCTGACGAGGCCCTGACCCTGCAGACCGCGTCCGCGACGCAGGCCCACTATAGAGTATTCCACTGGGACTATCAGAGGAAGGCCGACTGCGCAAAGGTAATTCGACACCAGTGACAGAGCGGTCCCGAAGACACAGAGAAATTGGCCCTCCAGGTCATCCATGTATGCGCCGGCTTCCTCAGGAGGAGAGGCACCCACTGCGCGAACTGCGGGCACCCAAGGAAGAAGCATGCAGAAGCGCCATTAAACAGCGCTGGGTACTGCAGGGAGTGCGTGAAGCTGTGGAGGTCAAGCCAGAGGGAGGCCGCAAGGAGGAGCCTCCTCTACTAGACCGGACGGGGCAGGACTACAGCCTCAGCCCGAGTGGCCTGGTGTACTCAGCGAAGGTCTTGTACTCCGCGAGGTAGCGGTAGCCGTCGTCCGTCAGCGTATACCTCGTCTTCCTGCCTTCATTCAGCTCTACGAGAAGTCCGACCCGGACCAACTCCTGGAGTATGTCGGCGGCCCTCGAGTAGGAAACGTTCGCCTTCCTTATCATAGTCCCGATGCCTACGCCTTCCCCGTCGTCGGAGTGCAAGGCCGCCCCCAAGAGGTCAGCGACGATCCCCTCTCTGGTCCGATATCGCAACCCGACCAGCCGTCGCTGCGCTGGTTCTTAGGACTAGTTACCAGAACGGCCTGATTTCGGCACACGACGAGTTTCGGAAGGCGCCCTCCGGAAGAATCGGAGGAGATTCAATCGGGGCTTGTCGGCGAAGTCGGCCGAACGGCCTCGAACAATCCAATGTCGCGCGCAGCCCATTTCGTCCTAGCATCCGCTAGACTGGAGGAAAAGGGAAGAAGGCGAAGCCCTACGCCTTGGCGGCTACTTTCTTCTCGACCGAGCCCTTCTGGGTTACTTCTTGGATGATACCAGCAGCCACGGTCGATCCCGAGTCACGAAGGGCGAAGCGCCCAAGCTCCGGATACTCCTTGAATGTCTCGGCCACGATCGGCCTCAACGGGCTGATCTTGACGATAGCGGAGTCCCCAGTCTTGAGGGTCTTCGGCTTCTCTTCGGTGGGCTGGCCTGTCCTCGGGTCGATCTTGGCGATGAGCTCGCTGATTGTCGCAGCCGTCTGCGAGGTCGCCAGATGGAGCACGGGCGTGTACCCTGCAGCGATCGCCGTCGGGTGGAAGACCACGATGATCTGAGCCCGGAACTCCTTCGCTATCGTAGGGGGAGCGTTGGATGGCCCCAGCACAGAACCGCGCTTGAAGTCGCCCTTGGCCACTCCCCTCAAGTTGAACCCGATGTTGTCCCCTGCCATGGCTTCCTGCATCTGGGTGTGGTGAGTCTCGATGGACTTCACCTCAGCCGTGAGCCCTTCTGGCATGATCGACACGCTGTCCCCGACCTTGATCTTGCCTGTCTCGACCCTGCCGACCGGGACGGTGCCGACGCCCGTGATGGTGTAGACGTCCTGCACGGGGAGCCTGAGAGGCTTGTCTATGGGCTTCGGCGGCTCGACGAACTCGTCCAGCGCCTGGAGGAGGGTCGGCCCCTTGTACCAGGGCATGTTGGTCGACGGCTTGATCAGGTTCTCGCCCGTCCAACCGGAGACCGGGATGAAGCGTATCTTCGTCACGTTGTACCCGACCGTCTTCAGCAGGTTCTCGATGTCCTGCTTCGCCTCGTTGTAGCGCTGCTCTGAATACTTGACGGTCTGGTCGTCCATCTTGTTGACGCAGACCACCATCTGGGAAACGCCGAGCGTCCTCAGTAGGAAGGCGTGCTCCCTCGCCTGTCCGCCTGAAGCGAGCGCCGCGTCTGCCTCCCCCTTCTTCGCAGAAACAACCAGGACGGATGCGTCTGCCTCGGAGGCGCCGGTGATCATGTTCTTGATGAAGTCCTTGTGTCCGGGCGCGTCGATGAGCGTGTAGAAGTACTTCGGCGTCTCGAACCTCTGGAACGCGAGGTCGATGGTGACACCGCGCTCCCTCTCGTCCTTCAGCTGGTCCAGCACCCAGGCGTACTTGAAAGAGTCGCCGGCGCCGGTCTTCTCCGACTCCTTCGCGAACTCCTCTATCATCCTGTTGTCGACGACGCCTAGGTCGAACAGGAAGTGCCCCATGGTCGTGGACTTGCCGTTGTCCACATGGCCGGTTACAATCAGGTTCAGGTGTGCCTTATTCGCCATACTATGACAGTCCTTACGATGAAACGACCATGCCTGAGCGTATAAAAGGGTTGCGAAGATGAAACGAGGTCGGACCTAGCCCAACCCGAGGCTGTTGATCAGCTGCCCGTTGTGCCCGTCCACGATGAGGACTATCTTCTTCCCGCCATGGTCGTACCTCGCGAACCAGATAGGCACATGAAGGAGTTCGGCCTCGCCGAGGTCGAGCTCCGTCCTGATCTGCTGGATCATATGGTACTGGCGGTGGGCCTTGTCCGACTGGAGCTGGTCCACCAGCGCCTTCGCCTGGTACTTGGCGTCGTCCTCTCCCACGTCCCCGTTCAGTATCGGAATGTGCTTTGGGAAGCTGCCGGCCGAGAAGAGCGCCCTGTCGTCGACGTCGAACGCATAGTCGCGCGGCTGATACTCCGCCAGGGCCTTCATGGCGACGACCGGGAACTGGTAGAGGTTGTTGGCCTGGAACGCCTTTTGCTGGCTCCCCTGCCCGCGCGAGGTGCCGAGGAGGACCCCTGCCGCCATCGGGCCCGCGAAGCCTCCCCTCCCCCTCCCCCCGCTCATAGCGGCGCCGAGTATCCCGGCGATGGCCGCGGTCGCAGCCACCTGGCCTGCCTGCGCAGCCATGTCGCTTGCGACGATGGACGTGCGGGCTGAGACCGGGATGACCCAGTACGGGACGACGGTGAGCTTCAGCTCCTCGAGGGTTGAGCTGTCCTGGAGGTGCCTGCGGAGGAGGCCTACGATCATCATGTCGTGCATGCGAGCCAGGATCGCGTCCCTGTCAGGGAAGCCGATGGGGAGCATCGTGTGCTTCTGGACGCTCCTCCATCCCTCTGCCCCGAGCACGACGCTGGTTGAGCAGTACTCGCAGGTGATGACCATCTCCCCGAACTGAGGGGTGATGGGAGCGCCGCAGCTTGGGCACTTCAGCTGGGTGACGCCCACAGGCGCGAAGGGCTCTGCCCTGGCTTCTTTCTTCGGCGCCCCGGCGGTCGGAGGGGCGGCGGTCAGGCTCGACCCGCACTTCATGCAGAAGAGTGCCTCGTCCGGCAGCTGAGTGCCGCACTTATGGCAGAACAAGAATCTCCCTCTTCTCGCAGCGGCGCGTCCGGGCGATTTAACATCGTCCGGCGTTTCCCACAGTTGAGAAAGCGGGGCCGATGCCGGCATCTGCGCCCCCATTCCCACCGGCGGGAATCGTGCACATACCATAAATCCCCTCTCTCTTTGCCGCCTTGCGCATGAGCAACCTCCGGGCCCTCGCGCTGCTTCTTGTGGTGGCGGGGGTGGCCACGGGAGCAGGAGCCTACGCATACTACTCCCAGGGAGGACAGGTGACGACGATGTCAGGGAGCCTGTTCGTCAGCGACGCGGGGCAGTCCCATGGGGGGTTCGAATACACTGCGAGCTACAACGTCACGCTCAGCGTCCGGGGAGGTCAGGGCACGATGACCGTGACCCAGTGGGTAGGGCTCGGGGACGTTCTGACCACTCATGAATTCACGGTTACGAACTTCCAGAAGACGGGCACCAGCACGTCCATGGATGTGAGCGGCCAGCGCGTCGTGCTGCCGTTGTACGCGAGCGACGACGTCTGGGACCACACGTACGACAACTACTACATCGCCTCCTGGGGGTCAAGCGCGCCTCCGAACGAGATAAGGGGGACCATCAGCCCAGCGGTCTTCCCAGGCGTCCCTGACGGATACTACGTCGAGATGAGGCTAGCATAGCAGCGTGCCGGAGGAAGGGCGCATTCAGAACTGGGCGCCCATCGCAGCCTTTCCATGCTCCGCTGCGGCGCCCGGTCGGCAACCCTAAGTAGCTAGGGTGCCTTCGCATCAGGCGTTGGCGCGCCCGCGCAGACGTCCTTGGGCGTTATAGGCGCCTCGTCGCTCTAGAATGTCGAATCGTGCATGCACCCAGCATCCACCGTGTCCTGAGGGAGAGCGGAACGTTGCAGACGGCAGCCCTCTCGGATGAGACCGTTGTGGAGTCCATCCGCGCCCTTCTCGAGAAGAAGTTCGGAAGGACTTCGGCCAAGGCGATCGACTTCTACGCCGACGCCCACCTGGCGACTGCGAATCCTGAGGAGTACGCGAAGACCCTGCTCAGCATCTTCGGGGCCGGCGCCGAGCATCTTCTGGCTGCGATAATCGCCGGCCTCGGGGACGAGTTCGGCATGGACGTCCACGAAGGGACGACGCTTGACGAGCTGATGGACGCCCTGATGCCAAAGCAGGGGGAGAAATAGAAAATGCGGGAGCGCGAGACGGGTCGAGCTTCCCGCTCTACGCTCTACGGTATGCTTCCGTTCAGCTCGACGACGACAGGTAGCTCCACATGATGACGCCCACGAGCATCACCAGCGAACCGGCGAAGCCCGTTATCAGCGCCCCTGCGGCGTCGCCGCTGAGGCCGATGTTCATGAGGGCGTTGATCACCGGGACTCTTACGAGCCAGGCGAAGAAGCCCAGGGCGTATCCTAGGAGCCAGAACCCGAGCAGGACTAGTTTCCTTCCCATGTTGATTCTCTATCAATATCACGTCCAAAGTTCGTAAATGCGGGGAAGATAGTATTCCTTTACGGCTTGGTTGAATTGTTTAGACGAGAAGACCGGCCAACGAGAGCATGTAGGTCGTAGCCACGCTGGAGACCGCGCCAAGGATGAGAAAGAGGACCCCTTCCGCGAGTACCTTCCTCTCTTGCTTCTCATATTCGTCGCTTATGCACCCGGCCAGAAGTCCGCCGAAGATCGACCCTGGGTCCTGGGACATGCCAGGCGTTGAAAGGACCTCGCACGCCTATTAACGGTTGTGGAGATGGCGTCCATCGTTCCAGCATAGGGCGCCCCTGACAGCCTGACGTGCTCTTCAGCATCCGAGGCGGGCGGCTCAACCGATGACGGTCTTCACTTCGGGGCATCCGAGGAAGCGCCCCAGGTCCGAGGCCTCCGCCCTAGCCTGCGACAGGACTCTGCTCGAGAGCTTCGCGAAAGGCGCCACGCGGACCTGGAGCTCGCCCTTCCGCTGGACATGAGACCAGACCCCCAAGGCCTGGCCGTCAACGAGAAGGACCGGCGAGACCCACCCCTGCGGGCGGTAGACCCTCGTGTGATGCCCCTCGTCAACTACGTTCCGATGAGACCTGTGCCCCAGGAGGAATGAATCGAAGAAAGGGAGCAGGCGGACCACCTGTCCCCTGGTCTCTGAGTTCTTCAGCCGAGACAGATCTTCTCGGAGGACCCAGGCCTTCTTGCCGGCGGCCTCGACCTGGACAGTGTCTTCCTCCCGGAGAGCCCATATCGGCTTCGCGTCCCGCATGTACATGCCCGCCCACAGCGCGAAGTCGGCGATCGTAGCAGGCCCGAATGCGCTCAGGTACCTGGCCAACAGCTCGCCTTCGGCCTCTTCTACCGGGACGTCCTTCCAGCGGGGGAGCCACCTGTCGGCTCGGACATACGTCGATTCGTTCCCGACGTTGGGGCCTGAACAGATGACGTCCCGCGCCCCTATGACGTGAAGCAGGAAACCGACTGAGAGAAAGGTGCCACCGACCTCGACCCAGGGCACGGCCCTGCTGTCGCCCCAGCCGCCGCCGGCCTTCGACTTCAGCCTGTATCCCGCTGACCTGAGCCCCTGCGCGATCCCGTTCCTGGTGCGCGGCTCACCGAGCATCCCGATGATGTCGTCCAGCAGCCTGTCGAGCGCCTGCTCTGAGGAGACCTGCTTGAGCGCCCATCTGAGGTTGTAGGCGGACCGCCTGTATGTGCCTCTGACGAAGACCGCGAGGTCGTCCGAAGGGAGAAGGAACATCGTCCTCCTCATGCCCCACGCCCGCACGAGGGTCCGTTCCTTCCATATGGCTGCGTCCAGGTCCTGGATCGTCACGCCTCTCACTCGCGCCCAGATCGAGAGCTGGGCCGCAGAGAGCACCTGTGCCTGCGCGCCGCCGATGTCGCCTGCCACCGAAGCCAGGGAGGAGGGGGGTGCCCGCTCAGAGAGATGGTGCTTGGAGAGCCTGAAGGCGGCCGCCTTCGCCGGAGAGACCTCAACCATGACCCGCGGCTCACTCATGGTAGGACTTCGCATGCTGACGCTCGTCACCTTCAGCTCAGAGAGACGAGGTTTGCGGCCAGTTCCTCTGGCCTGGTGATCATCGGCCAGTGCCCGGTCTCCATGACCTTGTGCGGGCCTTCCAGCTTCCCCCATTTTCCTGAGATTATCTCGTCGACAGGGTCGCCCGAAAGAGTGCAGAAGATGTACGCGCTTTTCACGCCGTCGAAGTCCTCTGAGAGGGTGATGGGGTCTTTGGCCAGCTTGACCGGCCAGGGGGTCGCTTTGGACAGCATCCACCTGCGGTCGTCTCCCTGGACGTCCATTCCGATCCGGTCGACGATCTCTTCGGTGAGCGGTATCGCGAAGCCGCCTGCAGGCGGGGGGCCGTACTCCTGGGTCGGGTCGAGCCCACCCTGAGGGGCCCTCACCTTCTTCGGAAGGAATGCGTCGAGGTAGATCACCTTCCTCACCCTGTCATGCGCGCGGTCCGCCACTGCCGCCGCGACCTTACCGGCGAAGCTGTGCCCTACGAGCACAATGTCGTCGAGGTCGTTGAACTCGACCACGTTCAGGACGTCCTTGGTCGCCGTCTCCATGCCGACTTCCTTCGAAGCCAGGTGGACCCGTTCTCCCATGCCGGTCAATGTCACCGGATAAGGAGCGTGACCCCGGCTCTCTAGGGTCTCAGCCACCCTCTTCCATGCCCAGGCGCCGAGCCACGCCCCCGGTACGAGGACGAACGACGTCAACTGCGCCAAGCGCGGGCTTCCCTGATAATAAGACCGACTGCTCGAGCGAGGGCTCGACCCCGTGGCCCGCTGAGAGTATTCGGCCGCCCACGAGGATTGTCAACAAAACGCGACCCAGGCTAGCGTTGATATACCCGACAAGAATTCCGACTTCGGCAAGGCTTACACCTTGCCAAGCAGCTTCCTCACGAAACTGAATTCGGCCCAGAGCGTGTTCACGTTCAGGGACTTCATCCTCCTCCCGGGAAGGAGCGAAGTAGAACCCGGCGGGATAGACCTCTCGTCGAACCTGACCAGGCGCATCAGGGTAAGGCTCCCCCTGGTCTCGTCCCCCATGGACACAGTGACCGAATGGAGGCTGGCGCTGGAGATGGCGAGGCTGGGAGGGGCAGGAGCGATCCACAGGAACATGCCTATCGAGACTCAGGTGGAGCAGGCGAAGAAGGTCAAGGCGGCGAAGGGGGACTTCCTCAGCACAGACGACAGGGGCAGGCCGCTGGTGGGGGCGTCCGTTTCCCCGGTCGACAGGGAGAGGTGCCTCGCCCTCGACCGCGTCGTCGATTTCCTTGTGGCTGACGTCGCGCACTTCCATACCTCGAAGGTCATGGGCGCAGCGAAGAAGGTCATCCCTGAGCTGAGCAGGGACTTCGTCGCAGGCAACATAGGGACCAGGCAGGCAGTCTTTGACATCCTGGACGAGCTCCCGCGGGTCGACGGCTTCAGGGCCGGGATAGGCTCGGGGGCCATCTGCATCACATCTGAGGTTACGAGGGTGGGCGCGCCCACGCTCTTCGCTGTCGCAGAGGTGGCCAGCGCGCTGGAGGAGAGGAGGGTCGAGCTCCCGGTGGTCGCAGACGGGGGGATAAGGGGTCCCGGGGACGCCGCGCTGGCGTTCGCGTCGGGCGCGTCCACCGCGATGCTCGGGACGATGCTGGCAGGGACCGAGGAAGCGCCGAGCAGCATCACCGTCCGCGGCGGGAAGAAGTTCAAGACGCATCGAGGGATGGCGAGCGCTGCGGCTCGAAAGGTCCGGTTCGCGATAGACAGGTATGCGGTCCCGGCCAAGGGGCTTGACGAGGGGGTGGAGGCGTACGTCCCCTACGCTGGGAAGGCGGATGGTGTCGTGGCCATGATGGAGAACGGGCTCAGGGCAGCCTTCGGGTACGCGGGCGCGAGGAACGTCGAGGAGATGTGGAAGAAGGCGTCATTCGGCTCCATGACCGCGGTCGGCTCGGGGGAGCTCGGCGCGCACTCCCTGGAGCTCAAGAGATAGGCCTTGCAGCCCGACCTGGCCGGCGGCATAGCCGTCCTCGACTTCGGCGGCCAGTACGCGCACCTGATCTGCAGGCGGATCCGCTCATTGGGGGTCTATTCCGCCCTGCTGCCGCACGATACATCCCTCGAGGAGCTGAAGAGGATGGGGGTCGCCGGCATCGTCCTCTCCGGGGGGCCGGCGAGCGTCTACTCCCAGGGGGCGCCGGCTGCAGACCCGTCCATATTCCGGAGCGAGATCCCGACGCTCGGGATATGCTACGGCTACCAGCTCATGGTGAAGGCGCACGGCGGGGAGGTGGGGAAGGTCGAGAAGAAGGAGTACGGCCGGGCCAGCATCACGGTCGTCGAGGGAGGAGGCCTCTTCGACGGACTGGCGGAAGACAGGCTCGTCTGCTGGATGAGCCATACGGACTCGGCCAAGAGCATCCCTCCGACGATGAAGGTGCTCGCGTCGAGCTCCAACTCCCCCTACGCGGCCGTCAGGGTGTCAGGGGCGCCCCAGTTCGGCGTGCAGTTCCACCCTGAGGTGTCCCACACGGAAAGAGGGCAGGCGCTCCTTTCGAACTTCGCCTTCGGCATCTGCAGGGCGGACAGGAGCTGGAGCATGGAGGGGTTCCTGGAGAGGTCCGTCGAATCGCTGTCGAAGATCGACGGGAGGGTCCTCTGCGCGGTCTCAGGCGGTGTGGACTCGTCAGTGACTGCTGCGCTGCTCTCAAGGGCCATCGGCCCGAGGCTCCGCAGCGTGTTCATCGACACGGGGCTGCTGAGGGAGGGTGAAGCGGACCGCGTCAGGAGGTTTCTCGGCAAGGAACTCGGGGTGAACGTGGAGATCGTCGACGCGTCGGAGCAGTTCCTCGGAGCGCTGCGGGGGGTGGCCGACCCAGAGCGGAAGAGGAAGATCGTGGGGAAGATGTTCGCTGACGCCTTCGAAGAGTTCGCGAGGAGGGAGGGCCCGTTCACGCACCTCGCACAGGGCACCCTCTACCCGGACGTCATCGAGAGCGGGAGGTCGATCGGGCCTGCGTCTGTCATCAAGACGCACCACAACGTCGGCGGGCTCCCTGCGGACCTGTCGATGAAGGTGGTGGAGCCGCTTCGGGACCTGTACAAGGACGAGGTGAGGGAGCTCGGGAGGCTGCTCGGCCTTGCGACGCCCGTGGTGGAGAGGCACCCGTTCCCGGGCCCAGGGCTGGCGGTCAGGGTGATAGGCGAGGTGACCAAGGAGAAGCTCAGGGTCTGCCGCGAGTCGAGCAGCATCGTCGAGCAGGTCCTGGAAGAGGAAGGGATCTACGGAAGGGTCTGGCAGGCCTTCGCATATGTGGGAGACGACCTGGTTACCGGGGTGCTCGGGGACGAGAGGAAGCACGGGTACCAGGTCATAGTGAAGGTCGTGGAGTCTGTGGACGCCATGACGGCGGACTGGACGAGGCTGGACCCGGGCGTCCTGGAGAGGATCTCGAACAGGATCACCAACGAAGTCCCAGGGGTGGTTGCGGTGGCCTACTCCATCTCGTCGAAGCCCCCGGCCACGATCGAGCCGCAGTGAAGCCCATGCCCAGACTCGGAGCAGAAACGAAGCTCGCAGAGCTCCACGTGCACCTCGGCGGGTCGGTGGACCCCGCCGTGATGTGGGAGATCGCCCACGCCCAGGGGATACGGCTCCCCACCAAGGACTACTGGAAGTTCGTGGAGCTCGTCACAGTCGACTCGGTCAAGAAGAAGACCTTCGAGGACTACCTCTCGCTCTTCCACTGGACGGAGCTGATACAATCGAGCCCCATAGCCATCGAGCGCTCCGTCTACCAGACGATAGCAGGCGCGTACAGAAAGAACAACATCACCCTCCTCGAGCTCCGCTTCAACCCCATGAAGCGCAACAGGGGAGGGGAGCAGGACCTGGACCAGATCATGATGGCTGCAGTGAGGGGGCTTGACAGGGCGTCCCTGGAGTACCCGGTGAAGACCGGGCTCATCGTCTGCCTCGACAGGACGTTCAACCACCGGCTGAACGAGATACTGCTGGAGAAGGCCGTCCTGTTCTCGGGGAGGGGGGTAGTGGGGATAGACGTCGCAGGCGCGGCGGGGAAGGGGTTCAGGTACGCCGACTACTCTGAGCTGTTCAGGCGGGCGAGGAAGGCTGGGCTCGGGCTCACGGTGCATGCGGGGGAGGACGAGGGGCCGGAGTCCGTGAGAGATGTGGTCGAACACCTCGAGCCCGACAGGATCGGGCACGGCGTCAGGGCGGCTGAGGACAGGAAGACCATGGACGTCCTGAAGGAGACAGGCACAGTCCTCGAGGTGTGCCCGACTTCCAACCTCAACACAGGGGTGCTGAAGGGGGTCGCCCAGATGAAGCGGGTGTTCAGGGCGCTCGAAGACAGCGGAGTCAAGCTCACGATCAACACGGACGGGCCGGAGATGCTGAAGACGAACCTTAGGGGGGAGATGGAGTTCCTGATGAGAGAGGGGATACTGAGGGAGGAGGAGGTGCTCCGCGCAAACAGGAACGCGTTCGAAGCCGCGTTCGTAAAGTGAAGCAGAAAGGTTTGAAAGGCAATCACGAAAGCGTGGCCCTGGTTGGAAGCGACTGAGAAAGAGGTCGCCGTCGGCGAGTTCACGATAAACTACGCGTCCGTGGGGAGCGGGGAGCCGCTCCTGCTGCTGCACGGGAGCGAGCCGAGAGAGAGCTGGCGCGTCTGGGAACCCCTGTTCGCCCTGGCCGACTCGCGGAAGCTAATCGCGCCTGACCTCCTGGGGTACGGGAAGTCCTCGAAGCCCGACGAGACCCCCGACTTCCGGGCGCAGGCCAGGATGCTGAAGGACTTCGCAGAGAGGATCGGGGTCGAGAAGGTGAGCCTGATGGCCAGCGGCTGGGGCGGGCAGGTCGCGCTCGAGTTCGCCCTGGAGTGGCCAGAGGGGGTCCGCTCCCTGGTGCTCGTGGCGAGCGCATACGACAAGGAGCAGCTCCCGAGGCTCCAGAAGCTGAGGAAGCCGACGCTGATAATATTCGCAGAGGACGACATGGTGACCCAGCTCAAGGCCGGGTATCTCCTGAGGGACGCTATCGGGACGTCAAGGCTGGAGGTGCTGGACCCGGTCGCCCGCGACCCTGCGCAGGACTTCAGGATGTCTCACAGGCTGCAGAAGTTCAGAGCGCCCCAGGTCCTGCAGCTCGCGAGGTCGTTCCTGTCCAACCCGGAGGCGATGGTCGCCGAGCCCCCGGAGATGGAGAACGAGCTGCGGGGGAACGCGCTGAGAAAGGAAGACGAGAAGGACGGGGCGATCTGGAAGCAGAGCAAGCAGTGAGGCGGTGTCGCGCGCTTACCTTGAAGCCATGGCGACGCGTTCCTGTTCGTTCTTCTTCTTGACCGCGTAGCTGCTCGCGTCGCCTGCGGCAGCCTGGATGATCTCTTCTGCGAGAACCTCCTCCACTGTCTTGGGGGAGTTGAAGGCGGCCTCCCTCACACCTTCGGAGATGAACCTCAGCGCAAGGTCGACCCTCCTGACCGGGGATATGTCGACGGACTGGTGGTAGACGACCCCTCCGTAGCTGAGCCTGGTCGTGTCCTCGTTGGGGGACGAGTTCTCGATGGCCCTCACAAGCTGCTGGACCGGGTTCTGGCCGGTCTTCAGCTCGATGATCGCGAACGCCGTCTTGACTATGTTCATCGACTTCTGCTTCTTGCCCCCCATGCGGCCTGTGTTCTTCGCGTACTTCTTGCCGAAGTGCGAGGTTTCGTTCACCAGTCTCTCCACTATGTTGATCCTGGTCTTCCCGAACTTCTTGTGCTCATGTCTCCCCCCGGAATGAGGGATGAGCATAGGCTTCAGGTTGATGACCGTCTGCAGCCCAGGGTCCTCCACCTTGACCCCGGTGACGTCCCACCGGTCCCAGAGCATGAGGTTCGGATACTCGAGCGACTGCCTGCTCATTCCTATCTCCTCGGCTTCTCCTTCCTGCCGTAGACCAGCTCGTTGAGCGATACGCCGTTCACCTTGAAGACGGTCCAGCGGACCCCCGGGATGTCCCCCATTGCCCTCTTCATCGAGCCGCCGATCCCCTGGAGCATCACTTCGTCGTGCTCGTCTACGAAGTTCAGCGCCCCGTCTCCGGGGAGGAAGGCCGTCACCTGCTTCCCGTTCTTGACTATCTGGCACCGGACGCACTTCCGGATGGCTGAGTTCGGCTGCTTCGACTCGACCCCCACCTTCTCGAGGACGATCCCCCTCGCCTGGGGGGCCCCTTCGAGCGGGTCGGCCTTGTAGTCGAGCCCCAGCTTCCTCCGCTTGTACCACTTGTTGGACCAGCGGAGGTTCTGCCTCTTCTGCAGCATCTGCCGTCCTGCGAACTCCCCGCGCGGTGAAGCCATTTTCTCAGACGCCGCCTCTATCCATCGTATATAACCCCTTACAGCTCTGACGTTATCTGCAGGTTGCCCACGTCGAAGTACCTCTTCGCGAGCATCCGCACCTTCTCGGCGTTCTTCCCTCCGAGCCCGAGGACCGCCCCCTTCTTGCGCGAATCGACCACGACCACGACCCCCTTCGTCCCGTCGAGCCTGTCGCTCACCCTGACCTCCTGGACGAACTTCGCCCCGAGCGCGTTCTTGACCAGCCCCTCTATGTCGTCGGCCCACTCCACCACCTCCACAGGCTTGTGGACCGCCCTTTCGATCTTCTTGACCGAGGCGCCGTCCTTCCCTATGGCGAGCCCCATCTGTCCCTGGGCAATCACGAAGATCACCCTGTCGCGCTTCTCGTCCACGACGACGTCCCGCGCCGTCGCCCCCGTCATCCCCTGGAACATGGAAAGGAGCGAAAGCTCGTCGGAGGAGAGCTTGATTTCTGGCACCAGCTTCACCGCAGAAGTTGCTTCACGTCGGAATCGCTGACGTTGCGCAGGGCCATGGCCGAGACCTTGTAGGGCCTCCCCACCATCCTCGCCAGCTCGGCTGACGACTGGGTCAGCTCGACCACGGGGACGTTGTGCTTCTTCGCTTCCTCCCTAAGCCTCGCCCCGAGCGCGGGTGGGATGGACTTCGTACAGAGGACCGCCTTGCTCCCCTTCACCGCCGCTATGCTCTCCTTGGCTCCGACCGCGGACTTGCCCCCTTTCATGGCGTCCTTGAGGACCTTCGATAGCTGAGCGCTGTCCACCATCGTCGTCAACTCATGTACAGGTCGATCATGCCAGTCCCGACCGGTATCGGGAGGCCCACGATGACGTTCTCTGTCACGCCCTTCAGGTCCTCCACCTCCCCTTTGACGGCCGCTTCGGCGAGCGTCGGGACAGTGATCTCGAACGCTGCCCTAGCCAGGACGCTGCTCTTTGTCCCTGCGATGCCGTGCCTCCCTATCTGCTGGATGTATCCCTTCGAGGTCATCAGGTCGGCCACGAGGAAGATGTGACGGATGTCGACTTCGAGCCCCTGCTCGTCGAGGGTGCTCATCAGCTCCCTGACCAGGGTGGCCCGGGCTGCCTCTATGCCGAGGACCTGAGCGACTTCGTGGACGTTGTTCGTGTAGACACGGGTCGGATCTACTCCCTGGACCTGCACCACCTTGCCCAGGTTGGAGCCTGCGGTCTGGATGAACCAGTCCTCCCCTTCCTTCACCACAGTCACGCGGGTGATCCCCGGGATCCCCTTCAGCTTCATGTTCAGTATCTTGTTCCTCAGCGTGAAGAGCGCGGAGAGGTCTGCGTCAGGCATGCTGACGTGGATCACGTTCGGGTTCCTCTTGTCCTGCTGCACCTTCCTCTTCCCTGTCTCGACGACCTTCGAGATCTCCTCGGGGGTCGTGTCCCTGTCAGACATCATCTCGGGGCTGAGGTGGAGCTTGATCCCCTCCGTCGGATCGACCTCGCTGAACGCGACCACGTTCCCAACCTTGGTGAAGAGTATCTCCTTGGCCACCTTGACCGCCTTCTCGTTGACCGAAGCGTATTCCTTGGTGAGATAGATGTCCATCGAAGGCGTGGCTGGGATCTTCCTGGCGTCCACCAGCTCCATGAGCCTCGGGAGCCCAAGGGTGACGTCCCTCTCCCTTACGCCTGCAAAGTGGAACGTACGGAGTGTCATCTGCGTCCCCGGCTCGCCGATCGACTGGGCCGCCACGATGCCGGAAGCCTCTCCGGGCTCCACCCGCGAATAGTCGAGGGCCTCCGCGACCTTCTCCATAGTCTCCTTGAGCCCCTCGTCCGTCAGGTGGGACGCGCCGAGCTTCTCCTTCAGCTCCCTGACCAGCCTCTCGTTGAGGGCCGACTGGTACTTCTTGAGCAGCCTTCCGAGCTCGTCCTCGTTGACCTTCCCCTTCGACTTGTGGGACAGCTCCTCTGTCTCGATGAGCCTGTCCAGGTTGATGGGGCGCCCGTGGTCGCTCTTCGCCGGGTCCACGCCGTCCTCGCCGTACAGGAACTGGATGATGTGCCCGTGGGGGTCCCTGACCGTCAGGTCGTACTCCACCTTGAGGTGCTCCAGGGCGTTGACCAGCCTCCTCTGCATGTATCCGCTCTGCTGGGTCCTGACCGCAGTGTCCACCAGCCCTTCCCGCCCTCCCATGGCGTGGAAGAAGAACTCGGTGGGGGAGAGCCCCTCCCTGTAGTTGCTCCTCACGAAGCCCTTGGCCTCCGGAGACGTGTCCTCCCACGGGAAGTGGCTCAGCGCCCTCCCCTTGAGGCCGTGGCTGATCCTCTTGCCGCGGACAGACTGCTGGCCGAGGGCGGCGGTCATCTGGCCAACGTTGAGGCTGGAGCCCCTGGCGCCCGTCCTGGCCATGATCATGCCGGAGTTCTCGGGCGGGAACGCCCTGTCGGCGATCCTCCCCGCCTTGTCCCTCGCCTTCGCGAGCTCGTTCACGATGTAAGCTTCCAGCGTGTCTTCCGCGGAGAGACCCCTCGTGAGCTGCAGGGTCCCGGACTTGTACTTCTTCTGGAGGTCGGCGACGCTCGCGTACGCCTCGTCGAGGGCGTCGGTGATCCCCTTCTTCGCCTCTCCGGGGAGCTCGAGCTCGTTGAAGCCGTAGGTGAAGCCTCTGCGGGTGAGGAAGGTCTTGAGAACCTTCAGGATCGAGTTCAGGAAGTTGCGGGCCTCCTCGTTGCCGTAGTCCTTGGCGATCCTGTGCAGGAGGGAGTCCGGCTCCTCAGCCCCGATGACCGCCTTGTCCACCACGCCGGACACGAGCTGGCCGTCGCGGATGACCACGTCGTTGGTCGTGCCCGTCCTCTGGGCCTTCGCCCACTTCGAGGTCAGGACGTAGTTCATCCCCTTCGGGAGGAAGAGCGAGAAGAGCTGCTTGCCCGTGTACGTAGGGTGCGCGCCCTTCGTGGCCGGCTCGGGGAGGTCCCCGTCGTAGTCGCCGACGAGGGCGAGGTTGGAGAACTCGGCTGGCGTGAGGAACGTCTCGTCCCTCGTGAGCATGAACGCCCCAGTGATGAAGTCCCTGATCCCTCCGATGATCGGGCCGCCGTACCTCGGGGAGAGTATCTGGTCCTGGACCCGCATAAGCATGAGGGCCTCCGACCTCGACTCTTCGCTCTGCGGGACGTGGAGGTTCATCTCGTCCCCGTCGAAGTCTGCGTTGTACGGTGGGCAGACGGACGGATGGAGCCTGAAGGTCCTGAACGGCAGGACGCGGACGAAGTGAGCCATCACAGACATCCTGTGGAGGGACGGCTGCCTGTTGAAGAGCACGACGTCCCCGTCCATGAGGTGCCTTTCGACTATGTACCCGGGCGCGAGCGAGTCGGCTAGTGCCTTCCTGTCGCTGGCGAAGTCGAGCCTGATCTTGACGCCGTCGGGGCGTATCACGTAGTTCGCCCCTGGGTGCTCGAACGGGCCCTTGTTCACCAGGTCCTTGAGGTGCTCGATGTTGGCGGGCGAGACCTTCTCCGGGATCGTGAGCTTCTTGGCGACCTCGAACGGGACCCCCACTTCGCCTATGTCGAGGTTGGGGTCCGGGCTGATCACAGTGCGGCTCGAGAAGTCCACCCTCTTGCCGGAGAGCGAGCCCCTGAACCTCCCCTCCTTCCCCTTCAGCCTCTGGCTGAGGGTCTTCAGCGGCCTGCCGGAGCGGTGGTGGGCCTGCGGTATCCCTGAGACCTCGTTGTCGAAGTAGGTGGTGACGTGGTAGTGGAGGAGGTCGACCAGGTCCTGGACGATCAGGTGCGGGGTCCCCGACTCCTTGGATTCGCGGACCCTCTGGTTCACCCTGAGGATGTCGACGACCTTGTGCGTAAGGTCGTCCTCGGAGCGGATCCCAGATTCGAGCGTGATGGACGGCCTGACGGTGAGCGGCGGGACTGGGAGCACCTGGAGGACGAACCACTCGGGGCGGGCCGCCTTCGAGTTGAACCCCAGGAGCTGGAGGTCTTCGTTGTTGATCCTCTCGAGCCTCTCGCGGATGGCCACAGGGAGGAGCCTGGTCGCGCCCCCTTCCTCCGTGATCTCGTGGAAGATCGTCGGCTTCGTGAACTCGATCTGGTACTGCTGCTTACCGCAGTGCGGGCAGAGCTTGACCTTCTTCGCCTTGGTCGCGATCTCCTTGGCCACGTTCTCCACGAGCGACGGCGTGAAGTCGGTCTGGCTGGTGAGCTTGGCGCGGTAGGCGTCCAGCTCCTGCTGAGGGAGGAGGATCCGACCGCACGACCTGCAGGTGGTCTGGACGAGCCTGTTTATCTCGTCGACGAACGCGATGTGGAGGACCGGCTCTGCCAGCTCGATGTGGCCGAAGTGCCCCGGGCACCTCCCGGCAGTGGAGCCGCACGTGCCGCACTTCTGTCCCGGCTCGAGGGTGCCGAGCCTGCTGTCCATCAGCCCTCCCTGGACCGGCATCCCGTCCTCGTCGTAGGTCTCGGGCTGGGTTATCTCTGCCACCGAGTACCTCCTGACCTCGGCTGGCGAGAAGACGGCGAAGTTGATCCCGCCTATCGTCTTGAGAGCCTGTTCCATCGACACTTCTCTACACCTTGTCCTTCAGCTGGAGCCGCGGAGCTATGTTCAGGCTCATCATCTCCTGGAGCAGAAGCTTGAACGCGTACGCCACTACGACCGTCGAGATCTTCGCCTGGTCCCCGTCGACCTTGCAGGTGTACTTCCTCTGCTTGGCGTCGTAGTAGGCGATGAGCCCGCACTTCTCGCAGACGTAGACCTCCGTCTTGTCCGCCTCGTCGAGGAGCCTGTCCTTCAGGACCATGGACGCTCCGTAGGCGATCAGGCAGTCCCTCTCCATTTCACCGAACCTGAGGCCTCCGCCGCGGGCCCTTCCTTCGGTGGGCTGCTTGGTGAGCATCTGGACCTGCCCCCTCGCCCTGGCGTGGATCTTGTCGGCCACCATGTGGTGCAGCTTCTGGTAGTAGACCACCCCCACGAAGACGTCGGCGGCGAACTTCTTCCCGGTCTTGCCGTCGTACATGACCTCTCTCCCCGTGGGCTCGAAGCCCCTCGAGCGGAGGACCTTCTCCATCTCCTCGATGCTCTCGCCTGCGAACGCAGACCCGTCCACTGACGAGCCGCGGAAGGCCGCGGCCTTGCCTGCGATCGACTCTATGAACTGGCCTACGGTCATCCTGGACGGGAACGCGTGCGGGTTGATTATGACGTCGGGGACCACGCCCTCGGCGGTGTACGGCATGTCCTCCTGGGGGACTACGAGCCCGATGACCCCCTTCTGCCCGTGCCTGGAGGCGAACTTGTCCCCGATCTCCGGGACCCTCATGTCCCTGACTCTGACCTTGAACATCCTGCCCCCTTCGACGTTCTCGGTCATGAAGATGGAATCGACCACGCCGGCCTCAGACGGCCTCACCGCAACTGACGTGTCCCGCCTGTACGGGCCCTTGATCTCAAACTCCTTGTACTCCTCCATGAACCTCGGTGGGCTCGTCCTCCCGATGACCACGTCCCCGCCCGTGACCTGGGACTCGTGGGCGACCACCCCGTCCCCCTCCAGCAGCCTGTAGAACTTCTCCCCGCGGTAGCCGCGGATGTTCGACTCGGCGGACGGGACCTCGAAGGTGTCCCTCATCCCGCCCAGGTACTGCTTCGCCTCGCCGTCGTAGAGCCTGTAGAAGAACGACCTCGCCATCCCCCTCTCCACGCTGGACCTGTTCATGATTATGGCGTCCTCGATGTTGTAACCTTCGAAGGAGAGGACTGCCACGACGCAGTTCGTCCCCAGCGGGCGCTCGTCGATCTTGAGCAGGTCGAGCGTCCTTGTCCGGACGACAGGGGCCTGCGGGCTGACCAGCAGGTGCTGCCTCACGTGCGGCGAGATCGGGTACGTGGGGGAGCTGAAGCCAAGGCTCTGCTTGGCCATCGCGGATTCGTACGTGTTTCTCGGGGACTGGTTGTGCTCCGGGTATGGGATTATCGACGCTGCGATGCCGAACATCGCGGCCGGGAAGAGCTCCATGTGCGTGTTCTTCGTCGCGACCTCGTCCGGGCCCATGGCGACGAGGCAGTTCTCCTCCTCGTTGGCGTCGATGAGCTCGATGGTGCCAGCCTCGACGAGGTCCCTCCATGACTTCTGCCCCGAGCGGACCTGCTCTATCGTCTCAGGGTTGAGCAGGGGCCTGCCGCTCTCGACCACGACCAGGGGCCTGAGGACGCGGCCTGAGCTGAGGCTGATGTAGATGCGGGAGTAGGCCTTCTCGTTGACCGGGTAGACGTACAGGATGCTGGCGCTCGGGTTGATCTGGCCCTCCCTCCTCAGCTTCCTGAAGGCCTTCGAGAGCCTCTCGCCGTCGTCCACGTAGCCGATGAACCTGCCGTCCATGAAGATCCTGCACCCGTCTCTCTGCAGCTTCTCGTCCGAGTCGCGGATCTGCTTCGCTCCCAGCTCCCAGAGCTTCTCCTCCACCTCCTGGGACGGGACGCTCACGGAGATGATCGCGGAGAGCGCGAGGTTCTTGACGAGCCCGCAGTTCACCCCTTCGGGGGTCTCTGAGGGGCATATCCTCCCGAAGTGGGTCGCGTGGAGGTCCCTCGCCTCGAAGTTGGGCTGGCTCCTGCTGAGCGGGGACTGGACCCGCCTCAGGTGGCTGAGGGTGCTGAGGTAGTTCGTCCTGTCGAGGAGCTGCGTGACCCCGACCTTCCCTCTCCCCCAGTTGCCAGTCGCGATCGCGTTGTTGAGCTTGTCAGTGATGATGCCCGTCCTGATCGCGGCGCCGACCACGTTCCCGCCGCGCTTCTGCCCGGTCCTTTCGAGCTGATACTTCATGTCCCGGACCAGGTTCCTGAACGCAGTGCGGAACAGGTCCGCCAGCATCTGGCCTGCGAACTTTATCACCTTGTTCCCGTAGTGGTCCTTGTCGTCCGCCTCTATCCAGCCGAGCCTGAGCTCGAGGAGCTTGCACGCCGCCTCTCCGAGGAACATCGACTTGTCGAAGCGCCTGTCATCCGTCTTCCCGAGGTGTGGGAGGAGGCCCCAGTCGAGCATGCTCTGCGCGCGCTTGACCCTGAACTCTTCGAGCATGCCGTGCGCGACGCGGTTGCCTATGAACACGAGAGCGTCCTTCTCCGTAGGCGCCTCGCTCGCCTTGTCGAACGAAACCTCGAGGAGGTCCTGGATCTCGGGCTTCAGGGAGACTGCGTCGGCTATGTCCTTGTCGGACTTTATGCCGAGCGCCCTCATCACTATGACGTACGGGAGGTCGACGGGGCAGCTCGGGACCTTGACGTTGATGGCCCCGTCCTGCTTCAGGGTGAGTTCGAGCTTCGACCTGTACCCGACGACCGAGGAGTAGACCCTCGACTTGTAGGTGATCGCACCGGACACCTTCTCTGCGTCCACCAGGATCTTGTTCGGGGAGAGGTCCTCGAGGCCTACGATGACCCTTTCTGCGCCGTGTATGATGAAGTATCCGCCAGGGTCGTTCGGGTCCTCCCCTGACTCGATGAGCTGCTCCTTCGAGCGGTTGGAGAGCTGGCAGAGCTCGGACTTCACCATCACTGGGAGGTCTCCTATGTGCTGGCGCGTGGTGTCCCGGGGGAGCCCCTCCTCTTCGATCGTCATCTCGAGCAGGATGGGCGCGGAGTAGGTAAGGTTCCTGAGGCGCGACTCCATCGGGAGGATGCTGCTGACCGACCCGTCGATCTCGACGACGCGGGGGGAGCCCAGGGTGAGCCTTCCGAACTTTATCTTGTACGGCGTGCTCACGGTCTCGATCTCGACCTCGCCGATCTCGTCCACGATGTTCTGCAGGCCGCGCGTCACGAACTCGTTGTAGCTGTTCAGGTGCTGCCTGGCGACTCCCTCCCTCTGCAGGAGGTCGCTGAGTATCACCCAGGAGTTGGAGGTGACGATCTGCTTGCTCAACTCAGCCCTCCACCACGTACCTGTAGTACGTGCCTGTCCCTGCTGTCTCGCTGCGCCTGGTTATCCTGACGAAGTCGCCGGGCTTCGCCCCGACCTCCTTGGCTATCGCGTCAGTCGCCAGGATGTAGGGAAGCTGGGAGGGTGACGAGTTGAATCTTCCGAGGACCTGGGCAGCCTCTTCCTTCGTCAGGAGCTCGTGTTTCGGTATCAAGAAATGCGTGCTGACCTTGAAAGCGGGGACTTCGTCCTCCACCTTCTTCCGCCTGACCGTCTTCTTGGGAGCTACTATGCCGAACTACCCCCATCGACAATACGGACTAAGTGGCACGAACAATACACGTAACAGGGCCCGATGCCGGCCGGTTTCAACCGCGTATTTAGATTTTACTCGTGCCGTCGTCCTCCAATCTGTGGTTAGCCCGACAGCGGAGAGGGAAGGCGAAATACGGGGATGCAGGTTGATCTGGGCTCTATTTGGGGCGTTTGGGGCCTATGGAGGAGAAGACCTCAGGCGCTCACTCGTTCCGCTTCGTAGACCGGCGTCCCTTCTTCAGGCCTCAGGACCAACTTGGAGAACTCCTGGTAGAGCCTTTTGGTCGTCGGGCCGACCCCGCCTGAGCCGACCTGGGCGCCGCTGATGGAGCCGACCGAGAGGATCTCCGACTTCGTCCCGACCAGGAAGACCTCGTCGGCAGTCGAGAGCTCGAAGGGGGTGATGTCCCTCTGAGCCACGTCGAGGCCCAGGTCCGAGCAGAGTCTGACTATCCGGTCCCGGGTGATGCCGTGCAGAATCCCAGCAGCAGACGACGGGGTCGCGATCCTGCCGTCCTTGACGAGGAAGAGGTTGGTGACGCTCCCCTCGGAGACGAAGCCCCGGTGGTCGAGCAGGATGGCGTCGTTTGCTCCCGCGCTGTTGGCCTCCATCTTCGCCATTATGCTGTTCATGTAGTTCAGGGACTTTATCTCGTGCGTCGTCGCGTCCACTGCGTCCCTGCGGTACGAGGAGACTATCATCTTGACGACCTTGGGATCGCGGGGCCCGAGCGCGCTCGCCATCGGCTCGGCGATGATGAAGATCGTCGGGTTCTTGCAGAGCGCGGGGTCGACCCCGAGGTCCCCAACCCCCCTGGTCACGACGAGCCTGATGTACGAGTCCCTGAGCTGGTTCTTGCGGAGGGTCTCGAGCACGGCCTCTGTCATCTCGTGCTTGGTCAGCGGGATCTTCAGTCGTATGCTCTTGGCAGAGTCATAGAGCCTGTTGACGTGGTCCACGAGGCGGAAGACGCTGCCGTTGTAGGCGCGGATGCCCTCGAACACGCCGTCGCCGTAGAGCAGCCCGTGGTCGAAGACGGAGACCACAGCCTTGGACTTTTCGACGAACTTCCCGTCGACGTAGATCAGGGGCTCCTGACTCATGAAACGGTCCGATTTTTGTGGCGGTTAAAACGCTTGCGTTAGTGCCCGGACTTGGACAGCCGTCCAAAAACGTACGGGAGCACCCCGCCGGACTGGACGTATTGCATCTCGGTCTCGTTGTCCACCCTGACAAGCGTCTTGAACCGCTTTTCTCCGGACGCGCCGCGCGCGACGACGTCGACCCAGGCCTTCGGGGACCGCATCGAGCCTATCCCCACTATGTCCATGGTCTCTTCGCCCGTGAGCCCGAGCTGCTTGACCCCCTCCCCCTGCTTGAACTGGAGGGGGATGACCCCCATGGCGACGAGGTTGCTCCTGTGTATCCTTTCGAAGCTCTCGGCGATCACTGCCCTGACCCCGAGGAGCCTGGGAGCCTTTGCTGCCCAGTCCCGCGAGCTCCCCGCCCCGTACTGCTTCCCGCCGAGGACTACGAGGGGGGTGCCCTCCGCCGCGTACTTCACGGCCGCGTCGTATATGCTCATGACAGCGCCGTCGGGGAAGTGCGACGTGTAGCCGCCTTCTTTCCCCTTCGCCAGGGCGTTCCTGATCCTGATGTTGCTGAACCCGCCCCGGACCATCACCTCGTGGTTCCCGCGCCTGCTCCCGTACGTCGACATGTGGAGGAGGTCGACCCCCCGCTCCTTCAGGTAGACGCCTGCCGGGCTGTCGACGGGTATGGTCCCGGCCGGGGAGATGTGGTCGGTTGTGACCTTGTCCTCGAAGACCGCAAGGACCCTGGCCCCTCTGATGTCTGCCATCGCCGACGAGGAGAAGGACTTGTCGAACCACGGGGGGTCCCTGATGTAAGTCGACGCGCCGTCCCAGTGGTACACCTCGTCGCTGAAGGAGGTGAGCTTCTCCCACCGCTCGTCCCCTTTCATTGCGTCGGCGTACCGCCTCCCATAGAGGTCGGAGTTGAGGGATGACTGCACCGTGCGCTTGACCTCCTCTAACGACGGCCATAGGTCCTTCAGGTAGACCTGCTTCCCGTCACTCCCCTTCCCGAGCGGGGTCGAGGCGAAGTCGAAGTCGATCCTCCCCGCGAGGGCGTAGGCTACGACGAGCATCGGAGACATGAGGAACGACCCCTTGGCGAGCGGGTGAATCCTCCCGTCGAAGTTCCTGTTCCCCGAGAGGACCGCGACCGCATAGAGGTCCTTCTCCTTGATCGCCTTCTCGATGTCGGGGGCGAGGGGCCCGCTGTTTCCGATGCAGTTGTGAACTGCCACTCCGCCCGCAATGAAGGCGTGGACGCCATCAACCGTCAGGTCGTAGACCTGCCTTCGACCCGCTGCACGTCTGTTGATGACTCTGAGCGACAGCGAAGGGAGTGTCATCGATTCCTTTTCCACACAGTAGTGCTTCGCGTTGGTCGCGACTTCCTCGTCTTCGAGGGGTGCGAACCAGTCTCTCACACCCATCTCCTTGAACAGCTCTACGGGGGACTGGAACCCAGCGCTTTCACGGTGGAGTGGCCGGAATTTCCTCCGTCCCCCTGATGGGAGTCTTGTGAACCTGTCGTGACCTTCAAGCAACGCGTAGTGGGGCGACACGACAGGAGGCAAGGAGACCTCGCTTTCATGACCAATCAGCGACACCTTGACGAGTTGCCTGACGCTAGAAAACGATAGCAGTGGTTGGTCCTGATGAAGCTTCACAATCTCAGCTGCCATCCAACTGCGCTGCTTGTCTATTCCTTGCACTAGGCGCCAATATACGGAGGCAGCGCTGGCGCGCAGGGCTTTGTCGATACAGTACCTGAAGCCGACTTGTTCAACAAACGAGAGGCCATCAGCCAGCTCAAGCCTCACCTCGATCCGAGGGATGCCATCCACCGCAGGCGCGTATGATGATTCGCTTCGCCGGGTCGGGTAGTCATAGATGCGCGCGCCCTCGACCCTAACACCGCACCGCTTCAGAAGGCCGACTATCTCAGTCATCATCAGCCTTGTCTGCTGCAAGTGGGCGGGAATCGTGCTTTGGCTGAACCCAGGGGGAACGAGGGTCGACTCTGTCTCGCGCTCGCCCCAGCGATGTAGTGTGGGGGCGCGGCCGTCTGCTCCAAAGAGGCCGCCTAGGAACTCGCGCACCACTGACATCGGGCAGTCAGGCTGGAGAACAAACCTGGGAATGGTGGGCGGCTGCCCAATGCGCCGGCCTACCTGAACGCCCGACAGCGAAACGATTGCCCTGGTCAGCGACGAGGGGAGGACGATGACCCACTTCCTCTCGTCGTAGCGGTTCGCGGCGGGGCGAAGCCCCGTGACGAGTTCGATATCATCCAGCACTGCCGCACGATCCATTGCCTGCCCGACGTGTATTCGCCCCTGTCCGAGTTCGCTGATCGAGCCATCGTTGAGAAGATGGCCGAGCAATCGTGAGAATGCCAATGCTCGAGCGCGCGAAGTCGGAGAATCCATGGCAAAGGTCATGTCGCCCGCACGCAGCGCGTAGCCCACCTCGTCGCTGCGAGGGCTGTCAAGCGGCCCTTCTAGGGCCACGACCACCCGATCCTTGTCCAATTCGAGCTCGTCCGCCCGGACCCACCGGCCCTCCGAGCAGAAGATCTTGTGGTCAGGAGTGCAAACCAGCGTCCTTCCGTCCTGAAGGACGAGTTCAATACAATCACGCATTCCATTGTTCATGAGCTTGCTTTGCCGGGAGACCTTCAGTCTTCGGCTCGCCGTGGGGCCGAACACGAGGTCACCGCCATCCGGCTGCAATTCTTCTATGCGACGGGTAGTGCCGTCGGCCATCAGGACAGGAGTTCCCTCAGCGATGCAGGTCGTGCATCCGTAGCCGACGAGGACGAACCCCAGCTTGGCGAGGTAGGGGAGGAGCCCTGAATTCTGAAGGTAGTCTGTGACCACGGTCGACCCAGGGGCGAGGCTGGGCTTGACCCAGGGCTTCACCGACAGTCCTGCCTCGACCGCCCTCTTCGCGATGAGGCCCGCCCCGACCATCACAGTGGGGTTGGATGTGTTGGTGCAGCTCGTTATCGCAGCTATGACAACGGAACCGTCTGAGAGGCCGGCGCCTGCAGGCCCCCTTTCGAGCAGAAGCTGACTCTGGGCTCCCGCCGAGGACAGGGGCGAGGTCTGCGTCCTCCTCCGGTCGAGGAGTGCCCGCGCGAACGACGGGACGGTGACGAGGGTGTGCCTCTCCTCAGGGTTTCTGGGGCCGGCGATCGAAGGTTCGATCAGGTCGAGCTTGATCTCTATCACTTCGGAGTACTTCGGCTCTATGTCAGAGATGAAGAAACCGAACCGCCTGGTGTACTTCGACACCATGTCGATCTGCGCCTTGGGCCTCGCCGTGCCTACAAGGTAGGCGAGGGTGGCGTCGTCGACCGGGAAGTAACCGGCGGTGGCGCCGTATTCGGGGGACATGTTGCCGATCGTCGCCCTGTCGGGGACGGAGAGCTGGCCGTATCCTTCTCCGAAGTATTCGACGAACTGCCCGACTACGTTCTTCTCCCTCAGCTTCTCGGTCACGGTCAGCACGAGGTCTGTCGGCGTGACCCCCTCCCTGAGGGTCCCGGTGAACTTCACGCCGAAGACCTTCGGGACCGGCATGTGATACGGCTCCCCGAGCATCACCGCCTCCGCTTCGATCCCCCCGACCCCCCAGCCGAGTACGCCGAGGCCGTTCACCATCGTCGTGTGCGAGTCCGTCCCCACCAGCGTGTCAGGGAAGACCTCGCCGTCCCTGGCCGAGACCACCTGCGACAGGTATTCGAGATTGAACTGGTGGCAGATCCCCTTCCCTGGCGGGAAGACGCGCATGTTCTTGAAAGACGACTGCGCCCACTTCAGAAGAGAATAGCGCTCGGAGTTCCTTTCGTACTCCTTCTCCAGGTTTATGGAGAAGGCCATGTCGTTCCCCCAGGCGTCCACCTGGATGGAATGATCGATCACGAGGTCGACGGGGACCCTGGAGTTGATCGAGCCGACGTCCAGCCCAGCCGCCTTCGCGGCGTCGCGCATAGCTGCGAGGTCGACGACGAGCGGGACGCCTGTGTAGTCCTGAAGGAGCACCCTCTGCGGCATGAAAGGGGTCTCAGAGTCGATGCTCTTCGGCCACTGCGCGAGAGCGTGCGCGGCTTCGAGCGCGCCATGGACCCGGCCGGAGTGGCGCGCTGCGTTCTCCAGAAGAATACGGATGGAGTACGGGAGTCTCTCGATGTCGTATCCGAGGTCCCGCAGCTTCAAGATGTCGTACGCTGTTGCCTTCCCCGATGGCAGGACAACCTTCTCCCTTATCCGGTCAAGGCTCTCGAGAGGCATTCCGACCGTCCTGGAGCGCGCCGATTTTGCCGCTATTTGAATGAGTCCCCTACACGTGCCATCTTGGGTCGATGTGCAGTGCCACGGACGGAAAGGAAGATGGCCAGGCAGCTGGTCGCAGCCTCGCGGCTGCGGTAGCCCGGGCGTCTAGTCAGGCTCGGAGCCGAAGCGTGGTGGCCTCGCAACGTTCGCTGCCACCCTGGAACCCCTCAGCAGGGACGGGATGATCGCCGCGGTGTTGATTGCAGCGAGGACCAGGAACACCTTGTCGATGGCGCCTGAGAAGACGGTCGCGTCTGTGTTCAACGCCGTCTGGCTCCCCTCCGACGAGATGATGTGGGTTATCAGACTGTAGGGCAGGTAGAAGGTGAGGACCAGTATGACGATGTTGAAGCTGAGGACGAAACCGATATTGAAGAATGTCGACCGGACCCCCGACGCCACCCCCCTGCGGTGGGCGGGGACCGACCCCATCACTGAGCTCATGTTAGGCGACACGAAGAGGCCCATCCCTGCCCCGCCGAGGAGAAGGTAGGCCACCAGCCTCTCGTAGGGGGTGTCCGGCGTCAGCGTCGACATCACGAGAAGAGTAGCACTGACCACCGCCAGCCCGGCCGTGGCGAACAGGCGCGTCCCGTACCTGTCGGAGAGCCGCCCGCTGAGCGGCCCCACCAAGAGGAGGGTGATGTCGAACGGGACTATGGCGATCCCGGCCTGGAGGGGGCTCAGTCCTTTCACCAGCTGGAGGTAGAGGCTGATCAGGAGGATGAAGGCCCCCCACGCCATAGCGTTGATGAGCTGAGCAAGGACCGCCCCCGTATATTCGCGGATGCGGAGGAGGCTGAGGTCGAGCAGCGGGTCGCGGCGCCGCCTCTCGACGCGGACGAAACCGACGAGGCTCGCCGACGAGAGGATGACGAAGACGGCGATTACGCCTGACTGCTCCATGCCGTATGCTGCAAAGGTCAGCGATAGGAGGAGAAACGTGATGAACGACGAGAAGGTGACGAAGCCCGGCCAGTCCATGGAGGCGGTCTTCTCCGGCTGGCTCTGCTCATGGAGCCTGGCGCGGGCCCAGAGCGTCCCGAACACCCCCACCGGGATGTTGACGTAGAAGAGGTAGCGCCAGTCGAAGAATGCGAGGATGAGCCCGCTCAGAGTCAGCCCGAACATCGAGCCCGCCCTGAAGGCTACCGAGTTGATGCCCAGCGCGTTCCCGAGCTCACCGTGGGGGAAGGCGTCAGTGATTATCGCTGCGCTGTTGGAGAAGAGCGCGGCTGACCCGAGCCCCTGGAATATCCTCGCGGCTATGAAGAAGTCAGGGGACGGCGACAGCGACGTCAGGAGCGAGCCTGCGGTGAATATTCCGAAGCCTATGTTGTAGATCTTCACCCTGCCGTACATGTCGCTGACCCGGCCGAGGAAGAGGAGGGCGACCGTGCTCCCGATGATGTAGGCCTGGGTGAACCAGATGGCCTGTTCCGCGTCTGCGCTCAGAGATGCGGCCACGGTGGGGAGCCCGATGACCACGACCCTGCTGTCTATCCCAGACATGAGGACGCCGACAGTGGTGACCGTGAGGACCGTCCACTTGTACTGCAATTCGCTCTGACGCTCTTGGAAGTAGGACCCGCGCCGACGTTGCCATGTTAAGGCTTGCCTCAGGCGGACAAGATTCAATTACGGGAGGACGAGTTCGGCTGAGAAGTTGCAGCAGAAGAGACCCAACAGGCTGGCCAGCGAGAAGAGCCCCTACCTCCTGGAGCATGCGACGAACCCGGTCGACTGGTACCCCTGGGGGAAGGAAGCGTTCGGGAAGGCCAAGAACGACGGCAAACCGATCTTCCTCAGCATTGGATATTCGACCTGCCACTGGTGCCATAACATGCGTAAGGAGTCGTTCGAGGACGAGAAGACGGCCGCCTTCATCAACAAGAACTTCATCCCGATCAAGGTGGACAGGGAAGAGAGGCCGGAGGTCGACGCGTACTACATGGCTGCGGTCCAGACCATGACGGGCGGGGGCGGGTGGCCCCTCAGCGTGTTTCTGACCCCCGACCTGAAACCGTTCTACGGAGGGACGTACTTCCCCCCTGAGCCCAGGTACGGGATGCCGAGCTTCATGCAGGTCCTGGAGTTCGTCGCGAACCTATGGAAGGAGAAGCGGGACGAAGTGAAATCGAACTCGGAGCAGGTCCTGCGGTCCATATCTCCCGAGGCAGGCAGGGCGAACGCAGAGCTGTCGGGCTCTGTGCTGGACGAGGCGTATGCCGCGCTGGTCGCATCCTTCGACGGAGAGCACGGCGGATTTGGACGCGCCCCGAAGTTCCCGCTCCCGGGTACGCTGTCCTTCTTGCTGCGATACCACTTCCGGACGGGGAATGAGCTCGCCCTCAGGGCAGTGGTGAAGACGCTGGACGAGATGATGTCCGGGGGGATCAGGGACCATGTGGGAGGGGGCTTCCACAGGTACTCGACAGACAGGGTCTGGCTGATACCTCACTTCGAGAAGATGCTCTATGACAACGCCCTCCTCGCGAAGGTCTACGCCGAAGCGTACCAGCTCACAGGAAAAGCGGAATACGCACAGGTGGTACGGGAGACCATCGGCTGGATCACGGGCGAGATGAAGGACGAGCATGGAGGGTTCTATTCTGCCCAGGACGCAGACACGCCCCAGGGCGAGGGGACGTACTACACATGGACTCCGGAAGAGCTCGAAGCGGCGCTGGGGCCTGAAGACGCGAGGGACTTCTGCAGGCGCTACGGGGTCACGAGGAACGGGAACTTCGAAGGCAGGACGAAGCTCCACATCGAGCCGGGCCCAGAGCTGGCAGGAGGCGAGCTGGAGAGGCTCGCGGGGTCGAAGCGGGCGCTATACGGAGAGCGGGTCAAGCGCCCCAGGCCAGCGACAGACACGAAGATCATGACTTCGTGGAACGGCCTCGCGATCTCAGCTCTAGCGATCGCGAGCGGAGCCCTCGGTGACGATGGGCTGCGGGCGAGCGCCAGCGCAGCCGCAGAGTTCGTCCTGAAGACGAACGCCAAGGACGGCCGCCTCCTGAGGAGGTACGCCGGCGGGGAAGCTGCGCTCGACGGGACGCTCGAAGACTACGCCTTTTTCGTGCAGGGGCTGCTGGATCTGTTCGAAGCGACGTCAGAGCCCCGCTGGCTGGGGGAGGCGGTCAGGCTCACCGGGCTGATGATTGCGGAGTTCGAAGACAGCGCCGGAGGGGGGTTCTATCTGACCCGGTCCTCGGAGATCGCGAGGCTGAAGGAGAGCTACGACGGTCCCACCCCGTCGGGGAACTCAGTGGCCGCCCTGAACCTGGTCCGCCTCGCGGAGCTCACAGGGGACGAGGCGTACCGGAAGGCAGCCGACAGGGCGCTGAGGTCCTTCGCTGGGGACATAGAAAGCAACCCGACGGGGCACACCGTCATGCTGGACGCGGTGGGTCTCCTGCTGAGCGGGATGAAGGAGGTGGTGGTCACCGGCCCGACCGAGAAGGCCACCGCGGAGATGAAGGCGGAGGCGCTCAGGGGCTTCGTGCCGGACAGGGTCGTCATCGTTGCGACCGGGGGCACGTTTGGAGCGCTCTCGGACATGAGCACGCTGCTTGAAGGGAGAAAGCCCGGCCCGAAGGCGAAGGCCTACGTCTGCAGGAACTTCACGTGCAAGCTCCCAGCTGACAGCGTCAGAGCCCTCAGAGAGCAGCTGGCCGACGGCAAGGGTTAGCGTTTTAACGCCCTTCGGACGGCGGGAGACTGTCATGGGAGTCTGGGAGATACGCGGGCTATTCGGGAACGAGTATGCCATGGAGCAGGCGGTGGAGGAGCTCAAGAAGCACAAGGGGTTCGAATGGGAAGTCCTGGACAGGAGGAACCTCTCCGTGAGGTTCGGCAGGAGGGACCGCGAGACGGAAGAGGTGGTGAAGAGGACGTTCGAGATGTACCATGGGTTCACCGAGCACGAGGGCCCGCTGGGGGAGTTCGACAGGCAGCGGCAGCAGGAGAAGGAAAAGAAGAGCAAGAAGGACGAAGAGAAGAGGCGGCGCGAGAGCAGAGGCCGCTGATACGGGCTAGGCAGCGGGCACGGTCACTATCACGACGCAGGGGGACCTCTTGACCACCTCGTATTCATCCCTGGTAAGGAAGCTGTAGAACCCGGTCTCGCGGTTGCTGAACATCACCAGGACGTCGATCTGCTTGTCCCGGATGAATTGGGCGACGTCGTTCCCGACTTCGCGCACAGGGAGGATCTTCGGGCTGATCAGCCTCCCGAGGGTCTTGATCGCGAAGCTGGTGAAGGTGGAGAAGTCCCTCTCCTCCTTCCTCAGCGGGAGTGCCAACTCGACCGCGTCGAGCGGCACCGTGGGAGGGAGAGAGAAGACCTTCGCAGCGACTATCTCCACGTCGGCCACCGAGGCTGACGAAGTGAGGGCTGCGGCAATGATGAAGGGGTCTGGGTGCTGCTCCTTGAGGACGGGGACCAGGATCCTCTTCGGGTTCTTCGGGATCTCGACGCCGGCCTGGGGGGTCTCGACGAGCACGACGCGCGAGGGGCAGATGCGGCTGACGTGGTCCGATACGCGCCCGAAGAGCTCGCGGAAGAGCGGCTCCCTGTGGGCGCTCATCACCACTGCCTGCGCCTTCTTCTCTCGTACGGTCTGGACGATTGCCCCGGCTATCTCCTCCACCCCGGGCGGCTGAGAGGACGGGCGGACCTCTACGAACTCGTACCTCACCGACAGGGACTTCGCGAGCTGGTCGATGTCCTCCTTGAGCTTCCTTTCGAAGGCGTGGTCTTCTTCCCCTTCAAGGACGTGCGTCACGTAGACCGTGGACCCCGAATACTCGGCGATGTAGAAGGCGATGTAGACTGCGTTCCACTCCCTCGGCTGGTAGGCCATAGGGAGGACGAGGGGGGCGTCGCTCCACGACCACTCGACCTCAGCCCTGCTGTCACGCATCAGGCGTTCTCCCTCTCTTCCATTTCTGATAGATAAGGTATCCAGCGATGCCGATCGCGAACCAGACGGCCCCTGCGACACGGCCACCCGGGTTGTTGAGGACGAGTATGGACCAGATGACAGCGGTGAACGCGAGGCCGATGAAGGGGATTATCGGGACCTGGTATGGCCTGCCTCCGCGATGCACCGTGACGTTGAGGGGCATCTTCCACCCCTCCGAGGAGGGATCCTTGAACCGAAGGACGATGGCCGCGGCGTTGACGTAGAAGTACGCGATGAGCGCGCCGAAGTTGTAGACGGAAGCTATCAGGGGGATGATCTCGAAAGTGGACAGCTCCACCCCCAGCGCCAGGAGGAGGGAAGCCACAGCGACGAACACGAGCAGGGTGAGGTAGGGGGTCCTGAATCTGGCGCTTATCCTGTTGAAACTCTTGGGGAGGAGCCCGAGCCTGCTCATGGAGAAGGTCACCCTCGAGACTCCGATTATCCCTGTGTTGGTCGAGACGTAGTTGACCAGGGTCCCCATTATCGCCACCCAGATGGCGAAGAAGGGTCCGATGACGGGCATGTACTTCGCAAGCGTGTAGGCTGGGGACGACGGGTCCCCTGCGACCGCGGCAGGGGCCAGCGTGACCGCCAGGATCGAGAAGGTCACGGCGACCGCGACCACGGCGAATATCGCCGCCTTCGTGGCACGAGGGATCACCCTGGCAGGGGCTTTCGTCTCTTCGGCCGCCTGAGATATCGACTCGATGCCGATGTAGGACACTGTCGCGAGGGAGAGGGCCAGCACGAAGGTCGACGGGTTCGCGTTTAGGCCGTAGTTGCCGGACTCCAGCGCGGCCGGGATTCCCGACACCCAAGCCGCGAGCGCGCCGGACGTTATGATCGAGGGGAGCCCGAAGACGAGGAACAGCGCGACTGTGACCAGGTCGATCGCGACTATGAACTCGTTGAGCTTCGACGAGTACCTGATCCCGATGAGGTTCAGCACAAGGAGAAGGAGGACAAGCGCGATCGCGACTTCGGCGTAGTAGGGCGCCTGTGTCAGTATCAGGCCGGTGAAGGCCGGGGCGGCCGCCACCTGCAGATACCCGACCGTTGCGAGGGCGAACAGCGCTATGTCCACCGTGTAGCTGAGCATCAGGCCCCAGCCTGCGATGAAACCGTGCAGCGGGCCGAAGGCCTTCAGGGAGAAGTACTGGCCCCCTCCTGCGACTGGATATCGGGTCGCGAGCTCGGCGTAGCAGAGCCCGGTGCTCACGTACACCACGGCAGCGATCGCGAACGCGAGGGGGGACAGCACCCCAGCGAACAGGATGATTACACCGAGGATGAGGTAGATGTCAGCGCCGACGTCGGCGTACCCCATCGAGAAGGAGCCCCATGTCCCGACCTCCCTCTTCAGCTCGTGCGAATTCTCCTCTGGGGCCTGAGACAAACATCATAGCACGCTCCTATGGAATTCCGGCCCGTTTCAACCGGCCATTTAATGGTTCCCACAGATAAATAGCGTTGCCAGGGCCCGGGCCGAGGTTGGACCCGTTCCTCTGGGCGGCCGTATTCGTCCTGGCCGTCTCCTTCATCTCGAACGTGTCCCCGTTCTTCGGAGCGTCATACACCCTGCTGGCGACACTCCAGCTCACCCTTCTCGGATTCACGCCGTTCAACTTCGTGGCTGTCGTGGTCCTTTCCGCGATAGGGGCCACGCTTGCGAAGGTGGTGATATACTACGGGGCGTTCGGGTTCAGGGACCTGCTCCTGAGAAACAAGAACGTGCGGCTCATCGGCAGGAGCGCCTCTTCTCCGAAGTTCTACGCTGCGCTCTTCGTGACTGCCTTGATGCCTGTCCTTCCCCTGGACGATTTCATCTACATAGGGGCAGGAGCATCTTCGACTTCCATAGGCCGGATGACTGCAATCACCTACGCCGCGAAGACGATCAAGAGCCTCGTGGAAGTGGCCCTGGAGTTCACGATACTGAGCGATCTCAGGACGCTGTTCAACTTCCGATCGATCGACGTCACGGTCGTCCTGACTTCGCTGTTTCTCGTGATCGGGGTTCTCGTCTATCAAGTAGACTGGGAAGCGGCCTACAGGCGCTTGGTAGGCCGGCCCATGGGTGCTGACGGGAGCACTGTCGCGAGCAGCTAAACCGTTATAGTTTCTGCCCCGGGCCGTCGGCCTCTGCGGGGGTCGCCCAGCCTGGTCAACGGCGCGAGGCTTAGGACCTCGTCCCTCAGGGGTTCGTGGGTTCGAATCCCACCCCCCGCATCGGAAGGTCTCAGAGTGAACTCCGACCCGCCGGCCAGGGACGAACTCGACTCCTCACCGGAGCCCTTACGCGCGTTCGGCGAGAGCCGCCCCGCTGCTAGTCGATCTGAGGTTTGGTGGCGTGGTCGACGGGCGCGAGCCTCGGCCCGGTGAACCTGAGGAGCAGGGGGCCGACGACTGCGGTGACGAGAACGGAGAGGCCGATCAGGGAGAACGTGCCTGCGGCGATCAGCCCGACAGACAGCGCGAACTGGCCGATCACAAGCGAGAACTCGCCCCTAGGGATAAGCCAGGTCCCGTATGACATGGGCGAGCTCGAAGCTTCTCCCGCCTTCCGCCCGGTGATGACTCCGACGACATAGCCGCCGGCGAACTTCCCGACGATCAGGAGCGCGAGGGCGAGCACGATGGGGAATCCGAGCGCGAGGGATGGGAACGGGTCGATGAGGCTCCCCATGGAGACGAAGAACAGGACGAGGAATATGTCCTTCAGGGGAGAGACCTTCTCGAAGAGGAACTTCGATTGCTTTCCCCTTATCGACAGCCCGATGATGAAGGCACCGATGCCTGGAGAATACCCCAGGTAGGCTGCGACGACTGCGAAGAGCAGCCCGAGGGCCAGGGCGAAGAGGAACGGAATCTCCTCTGACTCGATCTCGTATGAAGCGAGATAGTCGATGGCCACGGGGGCAAGGAACTTGGCCAGGAAGTACCCGACCACGACCAGCGAGACCCCTCCGAGGCCCGTCACGACCACCTTCGAGACCTGCTCCGACGGCGTCAGCGCTGCGCCGGGGGTCATCGTCGAGAGGGCGATCAAGAAGCCAACCGCGATGATGTCTTCCACGATCAACAGGCCCACAAGCGTCTTCGATTCGCTCGCGCGGAACATCCTCTTCTCGAGGATGATCTTGCCCACTATGGCAGTGCTGCTGACGGACGCGGTCATGGCGAAGACGAAGGAGACCATGGTGCCGAGCCCGAGGAGGGCGCTCGCTGCGAACCCGAAGGCGAAGGCGATTCCGACCTCGATCAGGGTCAGGACGGCGATCGACGACGCGGTCTTCTGCAGCTCCACGGGGTCCAGTTCAAGGCCGAGGATGAACAGGAGGAGGACAATTCCGATGGAGGAGATCTGGTTCAGGGTCGTAGGGTCTGTAACCCAGCCGAGGACATAGGGGCCTACGATCATGCCTGCCAGGATCTGGCCGGAAACGGCCGGGAGCTTGAGCCTCACGAAGATCAGGCTGAGCAACAGGGCGGCAACGGTGAGGACCCCGAGATCGAGCAGGAAGGTTGTCTCGCCGGCCACCTATCTCGGCCGTAAGGACGGATGCTTGCCCGTTATGAACATTGAATGGGGGCGACGGTGGCGCCAGCGTGGTTTCGTCGATCAACGAGCCGCGACGGCGTTTCGCGCGATCCAGAGGACGATCAGCCCGGCCCGGCCGATGGACGAGAATCCCGCGAAGCGCAATCTTCGGCCGATGTTCACTGAGGCAGCTGCGGGTGGGCTGCGCCCGCCGGTTCGGCCTCGAGCCCGTCGTCTTCGTCCGCCCCCCAGAGCGCGTTCTTCCCGAAGAAGAGCAGATAGCTCACAACTGCGAAGTCCAGAAGGATCGCCACGTGCATGATGGTGCAGTAGACGCAGATGGCGCGGAGCAGGAAGAGTTCTACGAAGACCAGGTACGGGACGATGGCAACGCCGATGAAGCGCCAGCCGAAGAGGACCTGCAGCGAGAGCCTTGAGACGTGGTCGGAGGCGAACGCTATCAGGTATACCAGGGCCAAGTTGACTGCGAAGTAGAAGATCGCGAGCATCTCCAGAGGGACCCCGAACACCTTGCTGTAGGGGCTGTTGAGCACCTGCCCGCAGTCGAGGTGAATCCCATACCACGTGCCTGTGGGGCAGAGAGGGAGCTGCTGGTTGAGCGTATAGAAGATGATGAGCACTGTGCCTGAGGCCCAGAGCCCTATGACGGACAGGGCCACGAGGACGAGGAACTTCAGCTTCGATATCCTCAGACTACCCCGCCCCCTGTCCCTCTTCCTGAAGGGAGAGCCCTCACCTGTCTCACTGCTTGGTCAGATGAGCCGGTCCAGAGGAGCGCGCGGCGCGCCCGGGACCAGCAGGAGCGCCGCTCCGACCCCATCGGTGTTCAGCCCGGCAGGAAGGGGCCCAGCGATCGAAGAGGACTGGGAGCTGATGGGGCTGGCGCTGCAGACGCTAACCGGCGCGCCCTGGGTGAGCTTGCATATCACCGCCGTGAGCAGGTTCGCGCCCTCCCGTATCGTGACGCCTGTGCTGGTCGAGGTGGAAATGTCTGTCAGTATCGAGGTCCAGTTCTTTCCGGCCAGGATGGCGGGGTCTGGGAAGATGGAGCCGGTCGTGATGTAGGCGTTGCCGAAGTTCATGAAGGGCACGCCTCCCCCGCGGCTCTGCCAGAGCGACGAGTAGTTCGAAGGGACCGACTGGAGCGGGCTGTTCGACCTGTCGGCTTCCTCGTACGGCCGGAAGGAGATGTACTGGCTCGTGTAGCTGCTCCCCACGAAGGTGAACGTCGCGTAGTCCCCCTCAGTGTTCGAGGACGTCATGTAGCTGAGGTTGCTGAAGCTCCCGAAGCGCTCGAGGGCCATGACCAGGGCCCAGCGCTCGATCGCGCAGTATGGACAGAACTCCCCTCCGATGTAGACGACCGCGGGTTTCCCGGCGGAGACGAACGGGCTACCGCCGTACTTCAAGAGGGCGTTCTGCATGGCCGTCGGAGCCGCAGGCCCGTACGGCTGGGCGCTCACGCTCACGAGCGACGCCATGTCAGATGTCGAGACCGGCTTGCCGATGAAGGCGTCGAGCTTCGTCCCCGCGTTCGCGGTCGAGGCAAGGTAGATCCCAACCCCTAGAGAGACGGCTATCACCGCGACCGTTGCTATGATCGTGAGCCTCTTCATCTGCTGCCTCCTTCTGATCCGCGCCCGCAAACCTGACTCGGCGCTGGCTCCCCTGCACCTGACGTTTAAGCAGCACGGACGGCAGCGATGGGAACACTTTTAGTCGAATTGCGTGCCGGAGGGACGTTTGCTTTCCTCTGACTTCCAAGCAAGGGAGTACCAGAGAAGGATCGCTGAAGTGGCGACATCGACCAACACCCTCGTGGTCCTGCCGACCGGCCTCGGGAAGACCATGATCGCAATCATGGTCACGGCTGCGATGCTGGAGAAGGACCCTGACTCCAAGGTGATGGTGCTCGCGCCCACGAGGCCCCTTGTCCTTCAGCACCTTAGGGCGTTCGGGGATGGCCTGACGCTCCCTGAAGGGTCGATGACCGCCCTGACTGGGACTGTCGAACCGGGGGAGAGGGAGCTGCTCTGGATGAAGTCGAGGGTGATCTTCGCCACCCCCCAGACTGTCTACAACGACGTCCGCCACGGGCGGGTCTCGCTCAGGAAGGTCGTCCTGGCTGTGTTCGACGAGGCTCACAGAAGCGTCCGCGACTACACCTACACCAAGCTCGCGTCTGCGTACAGGGAGACAGCCGACAGGCCGTTGATCATGGGGCTCACGGCCTCCCCTGGCGCTTCCAAGGAGAAGATCAACGAGATCAAGAGGAACCTGTTCATCGAGGCCGTCGAGGCGCGGAGCGAGGAGAGCGAGGACGTAAAGGACTACGTCGAGAAGACGAACATCGAGACAATCAAGGTCAGGGTGCCGGACGAGTACTACGAGACGAACCTCAGGCTTAGGGAGCTCTACAACGACAAGGTGAAGAAGCTCCTCAGCGGCGGCTTCCTCAGGAGCAACCGCGTCTCCAAGAAGGCGCTCCTCGAGGCGAGGATCACGATCTCGGCCAGGCTCAGGTCCGCGCAGGCGAGCGGGGGGCAGAAGGGGTACATCTTCGGCGCCATCATAAACCAGGCCCAGGCAGTTGCCATCCTCCACGCCCTCGAGATGATAGAGACGCAGGGCGCACCCCCCCTACTCAGGTACCTCGAGAAGATGCGCGAGCGGCCAGACAAGGGGAAGGCGATTTCGTCCCTCGTACGAGACCCGAAGTGGCTCAGGGTGGAGGAAGAGGCGGCCAAGCTCTCATCGATACCCCACCCCAAGATCTCTGTCATGATCTCGGTCGTGAAGGGGCAGATCCAGAGGAAGCCAGACTCGAAGGTGATAGTCTTCACGCAGTACAGGGACACCATCGAGGACATCGTGAAGGCGCTGGCGGCGGAAGGGCTCAGCGCCAGGCGGTTCGTCGGTCAGTCTGACAGGGAGGGGAGCAAGGGGATGGACCAGCGGCTGCAGTCCGAGACCCTCGAGCTCTTCCGGAAGGGGGAGTTCAAGGTCCTCGTGAGCAGCAGCATCGGGGAGGAGGGGCTCCACGTCCCGGACGTGGACCTGGTCGTCTTCTACGAGGCAGTCCCGTCGGAGATACGGTACATCCAGCGCAGGGGGAGGACCGGGAGGACCACCGAAGGGAGGGTGGTGATACTCCTGGCGGAAGGGACTGTCGACGAGTCGTACTATTACAGCACGCTGCTCAAGGAGAGCAGGATGCGGGAGCTGGTGAAGGAGTCGGGCAAGAAGCCGGTGAGGAAGAGGGAGAAGAACCCGACCCTGCTGGACTTCGCCTGACAGCCTACGCCTTGCTTCCGACGACCGAGACCTTGATCGTGTTCGTCGTCCCCTTCATCCCCGGGGTCCCCGAGGTCACGACGATGCGCTCCCCCTTCTTGGCCAGCCCGAGCCTTTCTGCGGCCTTGTCCGCCTGGGCGAAGAGCCAGTCGAGCGTCTTTGCCGGCCTGATCACGACCGGGAGCACCCCTCGGTAAATCTTCAGCCGCCTCGCGACCCTGTCCTCGCTGCAGATCGCAATGATCGGCTGGGCGGGCCTGTACATGGACACCCTCCGCGCGGTCGCTCCGGTCTGAGTCGGAGCGACGATGGCCTTCGCGCCGACGTAGTCTGCTAGCCTGCACGCAGCCCTGGCTATCGCCGAACCCGTCTCGCTGGAGGCGACTTCGGGGAGGGGCCGGGCGTACGATTTCAGGGACCTTTCCGTCGACCTCGCTATCCGGTCGAGCATCCGCACTGCTTCGACCGGGTACTTCCCCACAGTCGTTTCGTCGGAGAGCATGACCGCGTCGGCGCCGTCGAGGATGGCAGTGGACACGTCCGTGACCTCCGCCCGGCTCGGGACAGGGAAGTTCACCATGCTCACCAGCATCTGGGTGGCGACTATCACAGGCTTGCCCGCTTCGTTGCACCGCGAGATCATCGTCTTCTGGATTGCTGGGACGGTCTCGATCGGCACTTCGATGCCCAGATCCCCTCTGGCCACCATCGCCCCGTCCGCTTCGGCGAGGATGCCGTCCAGGTTCGCGACCGCCTCCTTCTTCTCTATCTTGGCGATCAGCATCGGCCCGTCGGCTGGGATGAGCCTGCGGACCGCCCTGACGTCGGACGGGAATCTCACGAAGGATGCCGCGACGAAGTCCACCCCTTGGCGGAGTCCGGACTTCAGGTACGCTGCGTCCCTCGCAGTCGGATACTCGATCTTCAGCCTGACGCCCGGGGCGTTGACCCCCTTGCCAGAACTCAGGACGCCCCCCGCGAGCACAGTGCAGCGCACGCCCCCGTCGCCCGCCTGGTCCACGCGGATCCTGATGATCCCGTCGGCGAGGTGGAGGACGTCCCCCCGCTCGACCGACTCCAGCAGGGCTGGGTTGTTAATCGGGATCCGGGTCGCATCCCCCTCGACGTCAGCAGAAGTGAGCTGGACCTGGGAGCCTCGTTCAAGGTCGGCGGAACCGTTGGCCATCCTCCCTACCCGGATCTTCGGGCCTGGGAGGTCCTGCAGGATGGCGACGGCCTTTCCGGCCCGCCTCGCTTCGGCCCTTATGGTCCTGATCTCGTCGAGGTGGTCCCTGAGGTCGCCATGTGAGAAGTTTATCCGGAAGATGTCGACGTGGGGGACGAGCTTCCTGACCGTCTTGGCGCTCCTGCTGGCCGGGCCGATGGTGCAGATTATCTTGGTCTTCCGCATCTGTGCGGGCACTCCTCCCCGAGGCATACCATAAAGCCAGAGCGGTCGCGCGAGCCCGACCCGGAGAGGCCGGCGCCCCTGCGGGGAGTACTCACGGCACGCGAGCCTTATTACTCCGGCAGATTCCGCCCGCCGCCGGAATGGCGCCATCCCTTGAAGCGGCGGGGCTCACGAAGAGGTTCGGCGAATTCACCGCCCTTTCGGGGCTGAACCTCAAGATTCAGGGGACGAAGTGCGTCGGTTTCCTTGGGCCCAACGGCGCAGGGAAGACGACGACCATGAAGATGTTTACTGGGCTCATTTCAGCGACGAGCGGGACCGCCCTGATCAACGGGGTCGACGTCAGCAGGGACAAGAAGGCGGCGCTCGCCTCGTGCTCCACTCTGATCGAGACACCGGAGATCTACCCCTCGCTCACGCCGAAGGAAGCTCTCTCGATGCTCTGCGAGATCAGGGGGGTCCCGGCCACAGAGAGGAGCAAGAGGATCGACGAGGCCCTCGGGAGGGTGAAGATGCAGGAGTGGGAGGGCAGGAAGGTCGGGAGCTTCTCGAAGGGGATGAAGCAGAGGGTCAACGTGGCCTCGACTCTGCTCAGCGACCCGGACGTCATCATCCTGGACGAGCCGTCAGTCGGGCTCGACCCGAGGGGGATGAGCGAAGTGAGGGACATAGTCAGGTCCCTCGGCAACAGGCTCGTCTTCATGAGCTCGCACCTGCTCGCAGAGGTGACAGAGGTCTGCCAGGAGGTCGCGCTGATCGACCACGGGAAGCTCATCGTCTACGACTCGATCGAGAATGTCACCGCCAAGTTCGCTGGGGGCTCAGGCGCGGTCAAGATCGGATTCTCCCGCGCGGTTGACATCCAGACAGGCACGGCCATCTCCAAGCTCGACGGCGTGACCTCGTTCTCGAGGGTCAACGACAGGCACGTCCTCGTGAAGTTCGATCCGAAGGTGCTCTCCCAGGAGAAGCTCTTCGAGACCATAGCTGGGATGAAGGCAGGAGCCCAGACGTTCGAGTCCGAATCAGGATTGGAAGACGCCTACCTCAGCCTCATCAAGGAGACGCTCTAGAGATGGCCAGACCCGCACACCCCCGGGCAAGGGTGAGCACGCTCGCCCACATCGGCATAATCACGAAGTACAACTTCCTCAACTACTTCAGGGCACGCAGGTTCTACGTGATGCTGGCCATCGTCGCCCTCATTTCGGGGCTCTTCACGTTCCTGGTCGCCTATTATCAGCCCCCGGGGCTCGTGGGGGCTGGGGACGCGCTGAGCTTCTACAAGGGGGGATGGGGGAACTTCGCCACGTTCGTCGTCGTCCTGTCGACAGCGTTCTTCGGCGGAGACGCGATTTCGGGGGAGTTCCAGAACAGGACAGGATACTTCCTCGTCCCTAACCCGATCCGAAGGTCAGCCATCTACGTGGGCAAGTGGCTCGCGGCCATGGCCGCGTCGTCGATAATCCTCGCCGTCTTCGCGCTCATAATGATCGCGAACGGGCTGTACTACTACCCCGGGGACTTCCCGTCCGAGCTCCTGCAGTCCATCGCGTTCGCCTGGGTCTACCTCGCAGCCGCACTGTCGCTGATGTTCACATTCAGCTCCCTATTCAAGAGCACTTCAGTCTCGATCCTCATGGGGGTGATCCTCCTCCTGTTCGTCTTCAACTTCGTGGACCTCATAATCTCGAGCGTGGCCGGGTACGAGCCGGTCTACTCGATCACTTACGCTGCCGGCATAATCCCCAACGTCCTGACAGTCCCGTTCCCGGCCCACGTGACGTCGATTCCTGCGGGGGCCCGCTTCGAGCTGAAGTCGTTCAATGCGACGATCCCCGAGGGGCTGGCAATCCTCGGGATCTACTTCGTGGTGATGGCGGTGGTAGGGCTCTGGCTCTTCCAGCGCAAGGAGTTCTCGGCCTAGCCGCTCGTGAGCAGGAAGTCGTGCAACTTCCCGTCCACCAGGTTGACGAGCGCCCCCCTGAGGATGCCGTCCGAATACTCGCTCCCGGGGTTGAGGCAGAGCGACCGACCTATCTTCACGAACCCCTTCGACTCGTGGATGTGCCCGTGGAGCCCGAGAAGGGGCGCATGCTTCTCTATCGACCGCTTTACCGCTGAACTTCCCACGTGAATGAACTTGATGCCCAACCCCTCCTTGACGTAGTTGAAGTCGTGGCTGACCGCCGGCGCCTTGTCCAGCGCCGTGTCGATCGGCGGGACGTGCAGGTTGTAGACTGCCGTGTCGGGTCTCTGGACCTTCGAAGCCAGGGCTTCGATCATCTCTCCCAGCCTGTCCTCGCTCACCTCCCTGGGGCTCTTCCAGGGCGTCGGGTTGGCGTAGCCCAGGGTTATCATCTCGTACCCTCCGTCGAGCTCTACGACCCTGTTCTCCGGGTTGACGACCTGCCCGGAGTCGATGAGAGTGGAGTCGATCTCCAGCTTGTCGTCGTTGCCCGGCGAGATGTAGCACCTTACGCCTGTCCCCCTGAGCCTCTCCTGCGCAAGGCTGATCCATGACCTGAGGACGTCGGCCATTGCTCTGTCGAAGACCTCGGTCTCCTTCGTCTTGTCGGACTTCAGCTCTTCCAGCCCTGCCTGGGTGGTCACGAACGAATACTGCCCTGCGTCCTGGAGCGACTTCCTTGAATCGCCCAGTCGCTCCTTGCCTATGGTCTTCCTCTCGCCGAAGAGCATGACTTCGTACTTGCCGTCAGGCCTCTCGACGAAGGGTATCAGGACCTTCCCGGTGATGTCCCCGCCGAGGATGAGGCAGTCTGAGCCGTAGAACTTCGCTGCGTTGAGGAACTTCCTGAAGCACCTGTCGGAGCCGTGGACGTCTGTGGTGAAGAAGATGCGCGTCAAGGGCGAGAGCCCCGCGGAATACCTACGGTATTTAACAGTGGATTGGCATCGTGGTGCGAATCGGCGCTCTCCGGCGTAATCAGCGGATGAATTCGAACGGGTCCTTCCCTTGCGACGACGCGTAGGCTGCCAGGTACATCCCAGCGCTCCAGGACTGTCCGTACTGGCCCCTGGCCTCCCCCTTCCTTCCGTCCAGCCACTCGTTGAAACCCACAGTCTCTCCCTCCCTGACGACCCCGTTCGCCCTCGCCAGGTTCTGGAGTTCGGTCGCAGCCCGGTCGATCCCCAGCGAGTAGAGCGCGCAGACATGGAAGCCGCCGACGAAGGGCCAGACACCCCCGTTGTGGTAGTCCAGGTGCCCGCTCCTGTGTTGTATGGGGAGCATGGCGTCGAAGTTGTCGTCGTAGCCGGCGTCCCCCTTCTTGTACGGCGGGTCGAGGACCCTGACCGGGAATGGCTGAGTCAGCCCCCTCGCTTCGATCGTCCCGAGGATCGAGCGGAAGGTCTCGTCGGGCGCGGCCCCCGAGAGCCCGCAGAGCAGGTTGGAGAGGGTGTCGAAGTGTGAATCGATCCTGGCGAACGAGATGTACTGCAGGAAGTACTTCTTTGACATGTCCACCGCCTTCTGCTCTCTGTGGTGCGTCGCGAGCCTCGGCCAGTACTTCGAGATCCTCCCAGTGCTGTCGTCTCCAGGCAGGAACACGTCCACGAACCTCTCCTTGAGCGCGTCGTAGTCGAGGAGGTTCATGGACCCAGGGGTCTTGCCGGCTGCGGCGAGGAGGGAGCCGATGCAACGGGTCGCGGCGAGGAAGAGGACGTTGTTGTAAAGGGTCTTGCCGGTACGCTGTATCGCTGCGTCCATCCAGTCCGCCCCCTGAGGGGAGTCCACGAGCCACGAGTTGTTCGCGTCCTGGAATCGTACGAACCGGTAGGCATCCATCGCGGCGTCAAGGTCAGGGCCGAGGAGGGCCCTGTCCCCGGTCGCATGGTAGAGGCTGGCAAGCCCTATGACGTACCAGCACGAGGAGTCTGTCGAGCCTGAGAAGCCGAACTCGGGCTGGTCCGTGCTCAGGTCGTAGAAGTTCGGGATCTGCCCCAGCGGAGCCCTGGTCTTGGCGAAAGTGTCGAGCGTCGTCTGCGCGGATTGAAGGAGGACCGGATCCTGCAGAAGGTTGGCCCCGAGGAACGAGATGAAAGCGTCCCGGGCCCAGACCTGGTTGTAGTACGCGTGCGAAGCCTTGAGGCCGCGCAGGGTCGCGTTCCGCCTCAGGACTTCGACCGCCTTCTGATATGTGGCGTCGGATATGGAGCTCAACTTGCTGGTCCCCCGTCGGCCCACTCCGCTTTAATCCTCGTGGAGGAGCATTCCTTTTCTACGGCCGGGAGTCCTTAATGGCATGCCGAGGGCCAGGGGAACGGCGTGAAGTCCGAGATCTCCCCGATGTTCCTCACCTACCACATGGTGAAGTGGCAGGACGTGGAACAACATCCGTCTGACCAGAAGTGCCAGACGTGCGGCCAGCCGCTGAAGCTGACGGAGGACGTGGTCAGCACGGGAGGCGCAAGATACGTCGGGTACGTCTGTCACGCGGACAAGCGGGTGACGTGGGTGAAGGTTGGCTGAACCCCTTACTGCTTCTTTGACCTGAAGCCTTCGCCGTACTGATAGGGCCTGTTCATGTTCTTCGCCCACTTTCGCTCGAACATCTCGTCCATGTCTGCGGCCGGGTCTATGAGCCGCGATGCGTCTAGGACGTAGAAGACCACGTCTATCAGCTCCTCGATGGTTTCCTCCTTCGGCCTCCCCTTCTTCCACGAGTCTCCGGCCTCCCCAAGCTCGATGAACGCGAACAGGAGCTTGTTCGGTATGTCGTCGGGGGCGTTCCCGAACCCTTTCGCGACGACAAGTTCTCCGATCTTCCTTCTGGCTTCCTGCAGAGTTGGCACGCTTTCGGGGCCCGGATTTTGGTCTAAGAAGCTTTCCGCTTCGGGGCCACGACCGTCCGGTAGTATTCGCAGGTCGCCCTCAGCGTGCAGATGTCGCACTTCGGGCCGATGGGTTTGCAGGTCGTCTGGCCGAACCTCACGAACAGGTCGTTCAGCTCGAGCCAGTACCGCCTGGGCACGATCCTGACGAGCTCCGCTTCCGTGTCTTCGGGCTTCTTGGTCCTGACGAGCCCCAGCCTGTTCGAGATCCTGTGGACATGGGTGTCCACCGGTATAGCAGGCTTGTTGAACGCGTAGACAAGGACGCAGTTGGCGGTCTTCCTCCCCACCGCGCGCAGCTTCAGCAGGTCCGCCTCGTTGTCTGGGACTGCGCCCCCGAACTGCTGCACGAGTTGCCTGGACGCGGTGATGATGTTCTTCGCCTTCATGTTGTAGAAGCCCGAGGGCCTTATGAGACGGCGGACGACCCGCGGGTCGGCCCCGGCAAGCTGGGCAGGGGTCTTGTACACTGAAAACAGGTTTTCAGTCGCCTTCGTGGTGTTTTCGTCCTTGGTCCTGTGAGATAGTATCGTCCCGATGAGGATGCGGAAGGGGTCCCCGCCTTCGCTGTCCTGCAGCTGCGCCAGGGCAGTCGCCCGCTTGTCCGTGGAGCCGTACACCATCCCGCGGATCTCCCTCAGGATGGCAGGTATGCCTAGGCGCTTTCTGCGACCCACGGCTCTCTCTTGAACCAGGCTGCTATCTCCTCGCATGTGCTCTTCAGGTCATACTTCGGCGCGTATCCGAGCTCCCTCCAGTCCGGCTGTTCGTCGATCCTCAGGGAGGCCCTGAGCTGCTCAGCTGTGTACTTTGGAAGCCGCGACGCGGAGAAGACGCCCTGCTTCCTGACCCGGGCGTCGCTCCCGATGGCCTCGGCTATCCCAGAGGCAAGACCTTCGGGGGTGGAGTCGAAGGACTTTAGCAGGAACGATCTCCCGCTGGGGGCGTTAGACGTCGCCGCTTGGTACATCGCCTGGGCGATGTCCTTCGGATGCGCGAACGACATTGCGCCGCGGGACGGGATGACGGCTTCCCCTGAGGCGAGCATGCGGAGCAGAGGGACGACGAGGGATTCGTCTCTCGACCCCACGGCCCGCGCGGACCTTATGATGGCGACCCTGGGCGCCTGGCTCCTCTTGGAGTACTCCATCAGGACCCTCTCTGACTCGGCCTTGGACCGCTGGTACTCGTTCGACGGCGCGAAGGGGGTGGACGGGTCGACCATCTTCTGTGTCGAGCCGTAGACGTCCAGGGTGCTAAGGTGAACGAGAGCCTTGACCTTCGACTCCGACGCCACTTCGAGGAGGCTCAGGAGCCCTTCGGTGTTCGCCTTCATGAAGCCTGAGTCTGTGCCCGGCATCGGGGACGCCATGTTGTAGACGACGTCGGCGCCCTCCATCGCCTCGTGGAGCGCGTGGTGGTCGAGGAGGTCGGCCTCGACCCCCTGGACGCCGCTCGCGTCCATTATCTTCAGGTGGGACCCCTTCCTGAATATCCCCTTGGAGATCTCCCCCTGCTGGAAGAGGTACTCCACGACGTGCCCGCCGACGAAGCCTGTCCCCCCGACGAGGAGGTTCACTCCCTGCCCCCCTCCGCTCCGAGATGATGATGGTGGTGGTGCTCGTCCTTTCCCGGCCTTGCTTCGAACTCGCCCCTCACAAGCCTCAGCTGCATGTCCTCCTCGAACATGGGAAAGTCCCCCGTCAGCCTGGCCAGCTTGGCTTTCGCTGCCTTCGAGAACTGGGGGGAGAAGTTCTGGCCCCCGAACCTGCCGTAGGCGACCCCCGAGAACCTCACCTTCGTCCCTTCGATTTCGACAAACCCTCGGATCAGGTTGGCGACTTCGCCTTCGCTGACGTAGTCCACTACTATCGTGTATGCCGGGAGGCTCATCGGCCCCGGCCCTCCCCGTTACTGGTTTAAAATCCAGCCTGAGCTCTCAGCGGACCCGGAGGGCGTTCAGGATCACCGAGACGTCTATGACCTCCTGGAGCGTCGCCCCGATCGCAGGCTCGATCACCCCGAAGGCTGCGATCCCCATGAGCACCAGGCTCGCCCCTAGGCCGAAGTTGATCCCCTCCCTGGCCACCCTGTCCATCTTCCTCCCGGTGGCGATCGCCTCCGGGACCCGCGTCACGTCGTCGACCAGCAGCACCATGTCGGCCGCTTCGGCAGAGATGGCCGTCCCCTTGGCGCCCATGGCGATCCCCACGGTCGCGGTCGCGAGGGCAGGCGCGTCGTTGATGCCGTCCCCTACCATCACCGTAGGCCCGTGGGTCGACTTCAGGCGTGCGACCTCGGCCACCTTCCGCTCCGGGAGCAGGCCCGACATGAAGCTCGTGACCCCAGACTGCATCGCCACAGACTCCGCGTTCTCCCTGTTGTCCCCGGTCAGCATGACTATCTCCCTCACGCCGAGCTCACGCAGCTTCCCCACCATGTACGGGACGCCTGGCCTCACCTGGTCAGTGAACACGACGATCCCCGCAGGGCGGCCGTCGACTGCGATGAAAGTCGCGAGCCTGCCTCTCAGGGCGAGCTCCTCGGTGGTCATCTGCAGCTCTCTGGGGAAGAGGATGCCCGTACGCTCTTCGCAGAGCCTTCGCAGGCCCACCACCACCCTCCTCGAGTTCACGTTCCCCTCCACACCCTCGCTCGGGATTTCCTTGAACTCGGTCGGGACCGGAAGGTTGCCGAACTTCTCCCTCCCGGCCTTCGTGATCGAGTTCGCCACAGGGTGCGAAGAGAGCTGTTCCAGAGAGGCGGCGAAGAGCAGGAGTTCGTCCTCCGTCCAGCCGCTCAGCGGCATCAGCTTCTCGACCGCAGGCTCGCCATAGGTGAGCGTTCCTGTCTTGTCGAAGACGACCACCCTTGCGCCCGAAATCTGCTCGAGCGACGCGCCGCTCTTGACGATGATGCCTTCGGAGGCCGCCCTGTTCACCCCGCTGATCACTGCAATCGGCGTCGCAAGTATGAGGGGGCATGGCGTGGCCACGACGAGGACAGACAGGATGGTCCTCGCGTCGCCTGTGACCAGTGCGCCGACTATGGCCACGACTATCGTGAGGGGGGTGAACCAGACCGCGTACTTGTCTGCGAGCCGCTGAATCTGTGGCTTCCCTTCCTGCGCGTGCCTGACTATCTCGACTATCTTGGAGTACTCGCTCTCCGCGCTAACCTTCTCGGCCTTCATCTCGAAGGTGTCCCCCACGTTGACGGTCCCGCTGAGGAGGGAGTCTCCCCTGGACTTCGGCCTGGCGAGCGGCTCGCCTGTCACCGACGACTCATCGATCTCCGCTTCCTCAGCGACCAGCGCCCCGTCGACAGGGATGAGCTCTCCCCTCTTCACGAGCAGCAGGTCCCCGGGTTTGACCTCCTGGACACCGATCACCTTGACCGAGCTGTCCATCTTCAGGTTCGCGGTCCTCGGAGCCCGCGCCGCGAGCTCGGTGAGTGCCGACGACGCTCTCCCCATGCCGTAGTCCTCGAGGGCTTCCCCCCCTGACTGCATCAGCACTATGACGGTGCCTGCGAAAGCCTCGTCGAAGAAGATGGCTGCGAGGATCGCGAGCATTGCGATGAGGTCTGCCGCGAACCGTCCGTGGAGGATGCCCCTGATGGTCTTGAGGACGATCGGGACCCCTCCGAGCACAAGTGCGGCCGTCCAGACGATAGTGCCAGGCTCGGGGAGCCGAAGCGACCAAGTCAGTACGGAGCCGAGCACCAGCCCCACGAGAGCCCCAAATGGGATCGGATAGGCCAGGACCAGCCCGAAGCCGGAAGTGCGTGATGACCCGATAGTACCGACGCCGAGAGCTCGCATCGCTTGTGCCGCTCCGACTACATTTCAAAGTCCGGCGGCCGGTACCGCGCCCGCACCATCTCCTTGAGGGAGGTGACCAGGGCGAAGCTGGTGTTCACGATGTCGGTCTGGGTGACTATCCCCACGAGCTTCCCGTCCTCCATGACTGGGAGCTTCTTGACTTCGGCATCGGCCATCATCTTCGCGGCTACCTCGACCCTCTCGTCGGGTGTGACGCTGACCAGAGGCTTCCTTCCTACGGTGACCGCGGTGGTGGCGGGATCGTATCCCTTCGCGACTGTCCGCGAGACGTCCCCCTCTGTGATGATCCCGACGGTGGACGACCCTTCGACGATCACAAGGGAGCCTATCTTCCACTTCGACATCGCCTTGGCTGCGTCCATGATCGTCGCCTCCGCCCCTATTGTCTTGACGTTCCTGCTCATGATGTCCTTGACGTAGATCATGCTTTCACCTCGCCACCAGGACAGGGCACGACGCGTGGCTGACCAGGCCCGAGGAGACGCTCCCGAGTATCAACTGCTTGAATCCGGTCATCCCTCTGGTCCCTACAACAATGAGGTCGGCCTTCTCCGCGGCCGCGAACTTCACGATCGCCTCGACCACGGACGGTGCCTCGATCAGCTCGCCTCTGGCCTTCAGGCCCGAATCAGCGGCGAGACGGAGGCCTTTGGACAGGACCGCCTGGCCCCCCACCTTCGCTGCGTCCTCCAGGTCTTGGAAGTCAGGGACGGGCATCCCCGACGCGGCGCTGAATCCGAGAGCGGGGGACGGATAGACGTGCACCAGTATGACGCTCGACCTGTACTTCGCAGCGATCGAGCCGGCTAGCCGGACCGCCTTGACGGAGTCCTTCGAGCCGTCGAAGGCCACTATGACCTTCCCGAAGCCGGCGTTGTTGGCCATTGTCTCGGGACGGACTGAGGACCCACACTATATAATTCTCTAATTCTTTTCCCACCTTTGAGAATTGCGACGAGCACGCGACCGCCCCGCCCCGGGCGCCAGATCCCTGGCGCTCCTGCTCCAGCCGTGCCTAAGGCATTAGCGTGCCCGGAGTTCCCATGAAAGCGAACCTGGTGCCCAATATTGATTATCACAATCGAAAATCGTCTTTGGGTCTTTTAACGCCGCCTCGGAGCGCGGCGCCTATGGAAAACATGGGCAGCACACGTGCCGCTCAAGGCAAGTGGGCGGGGCGGTTCATATGGGCCGCGATCACCCAGGGACTGGCGTTCACAATCGCCACCATCCTAGTTCTCGATCCCCTTCAGTATGTCACAGGCACAGCTGACTACTACTCACCAGCAAGAGTCATCGCAAGCGGCGGCGGAGGGACCTGGTTCTTCACCGGGTTCATCTCCTGGCTCGTCGTAGGCGTGATAGCGACTGCGGTCACAGCCATCTTCTACTACTACATCGAAGACGTGAAAGGAAGGGTCTACAAGGGGTTCAACAACCTCCTCGCGTGGGGGCACCTCCTCTTCATGAACGTGGGCATCGCAGGCGCGATGATCATCATGTCCTACCAGGGTTACCTGGCCGGCTGGGCAGCCACTCCGACATCGGCGGGGGGCGGCGGGCTCAACGCGGGTCAGATCCATGAGGAGATCCTCGGCTGGACGACAGAACCGATCGGAGCCCTCATCCTTCTTGCCAGCATCGGCGCGCTCTTGGGCGGACTCGGATACGTGCTGGCGAGCAGGGCCAAGTAGGTCCTGCTCCTATCCCCTTTTTCCGCGACCGTAATCCGGAATAGACTAAAATAAGATACGCTTCCGTTTCGCCGCGTTTGGAGATTTCCGAGCCGTCTCGGGTCCAGGCGCTAGTGCAGGGACTGGCGGACGAATACTCCAGGAAGATCCTGTTGTCTGCCATCCCCAAAGCGAAGTCGGTCGAGGACATGAGCCGCGAGAACGACATCCCTCTGAGCACCTGCTATAGGAGGGTCCACGAGCTCCTCGACAGCCAGATACTCGTAGTCGAGAAGATCATAGTCACACCGGAGGGAAAGAAGTACGAGCTACTGAGGAGCGCATACAGGGCGGTCAACGTCACCTTCGACGGCGGGGTGATGAAGGTTGACGCCATCATCAACGAGGACGTAGCCGAGAAGCTGAGGCGCCTCTGGCTGACGATGAAGGAGGCGAAGTGACTGCCACCACTTTGCGAACTCAACCATTTAAATCGCAAAGGAGGTGACATCGGCTAGAATTGGACGTAATCTATCTCGACATAGGGCAGGTGCTTATCCTGCTCTTTGGGGGCGTGGTCGTGTACTACGCATACCGGGCCTACGGAAAGACGAAGAGCGCGGCCATGCTCCTCCTCGCTGTAGGCTTCGCATTCGTAGCCATCGGGGCACTGGTCGCCGGCGTGCTCTACAACTTCGACTCCACCGACCTCAGCACACCAATCACAGTTCAGGCGTACAGCCAGGCTGTGGGCTTCTTCATAATCGTCTATTCGCTCGCACGCGCGAAAGGCTGAGGCGGAGGAGCGCTTCGGGTGTTCAGCGCCTCTTGGCTCCGAGCGGGAGAGGCGCCTCCACCTGGGCGACCTTTACCCGGAAGTCCACTACGGTGGCTTCGTCTCCGTGCATGATGACGGGGTTGAGGTCCAGCTCCACCACCTCCGGGAGGTCTTCCACCATGGCCGAGACCCTCAGTATGACCTGCTCGAGTGCCCCGACGTTGTAGGACGGGCCCCCCCTGTAGCCCGTAAGCAGCGGGAAGGTCTTCAGCGAGCGGACCATCTCGTCAGCGTCTCTCTCTGTGAGCGGCGCCAGCCTCGCAGCAGCGTCCTTCAGCAGCTCCACCATGGTACCCCCGGCTCCGCAGGCCACGAGCGAGCCGAATACAGGGTCTCCGGTCACCCCCACTATCATCTCCGCGCCCGCGGGGACCATCTTCTGGACGAGGAAGCCCTGCGCCTTGAAGCCCTGCTCTCTCAGCCTTCCTGCCATCAGCTGCGCCTCTCTCCTGACCTGGTCTTCGCCGGACAGTCCGAGCTTCACTGCGCCGCTCTCTGTCTTGTGGAGCAGCCCCTCCGCGACCCCCTTCAGTACGACCGGCCCGCCCATCTCCCCGGCGGCCCGGGCAGCCTCGTCCGGCGTGGCTGCGCGCACGGTCCTGGCGATCGGGATGCCGTAGGCCCCGAGGAGCGATTCGGCCTCCTCCGGGTTCAGCCATCCCGGCCCCCTCGCGAGCGCCTTCGCGACTGTGCCCACTGCCAGCTCCTTTCTGATGTCAGTGAACTTCGGTATCCGGCTGGGAGGAGTCCTGAGCCAGTCGCCGTATTCAGCCGCCCTCCACAGGGCCCTGGCCGCGACCTCGGGAAACGGGTAGGACGGCACCTGCACCTCCCCGTCGCTCAGTATCTCAGAGATGCCGTGGTGGGCCATGAAGGTGGCTAGGACGGTGACTCTTCCGCGTAGGTCTCTGGCAGCGCTCAGGATCTCCTTTGCTATGTCTTCGGGCTTTATCGCGATTGGGGGGACGAAGAGCACCATGATCGAGTCGATGTCTGCGTCCTTCGCGACTGTCCTCATCACCCTGCCGAAGTCCGGGGCGGTGGCCGACGCTATCATGTCCACCGGGTTCCTCACCCCGGCGTCCTTGTTGAGGTGGGCCCTGAGTTCGTTCTGGACCGCGGCAGAGAACTCAGGCACCGCCAGGCCCCTGTCCTCGCAGGCGTCGGCGGCCAGGATCCCAGCCCCGCCCGCGTTCGTGATGATCGCGACCTTCTTCCCCTTGGGGATCGGCTGGGTGGTGAGCAGCGCTGCCACGTCGAACATCTCCCCCAGGGTGTCCATCCGGATCACCCCGGCCTGATGGAAGAGGGCGTCCACTGTGACGTCTGAAGAAGCGAGCAGCGCGCCCGTGTGGGACTGCGTGGCCCTGAAACCGGCCGACGACCTCCCGCTCTTTACCGCAAGTATGGGCTTCCGCCGTGTGACCCGCTTTGCGATCCTAGCGAACTTCCGCGGGTTGCCGAACGACTCCAGGTAGAGGAGTATGAGGTCAGTCATGTCGTCTGACTCCCAGTAGGTGAGCAGGTCGTTCCCCGAGATGTCTGCCTTGTTCCCGACCGAGATGAAAGAGGACATGCCCAGGCCCAGCTTGTTCGCGTGCTCTATCACAGCTATTCCGAGGGCTCCCGACTGCGAAAGGAAGCCTATCCTCCCGGGCTTGGGCGCGAAGGGCGAGAACTGGGCGTTCAGGCTGATGCGGGGCTCGGTGTTTATCAGGCCCATGCAGTTGGGGCCCACCAGCCTCATCCCTGATTCGCGGCAGACATCCATGAGCTGCTGCTGCAGCGCGTTCCCCTCACCCCCTATCTCTGCGAACCCTGCGGATATCACCACCAGGGCCTTCACCCCCTTCTGGGCGCACTCCCTGGCTACCTGGATGACGTAGCGTGCCGGGACCACGACCACGGCAAGGTCCACCTGGCCCGGACAGTCGAGGACAGACTTGTAGGCAGGTACGGATTGCACCACCTCCGAGCTCGGGTTGACAGGATAGACCGGGCCGGCGAACCCGCCGTCGAGGACATTGTGGAACAGCCTCCCGCCTATGGAGTCGCGCTCCTTCGAAGCCCCGATCACAGCCACGGCCCTTGGCTCGAGGAAGTTCCTCACGGCAGCCACGACAGAGAAGGATTCGCGCTTCTCGAACACCTCCACGGTGCTGAGCTCCACCGAAGTCGGGAACTCGACCTTGAGCACCCCCGGCCCGATCTTGGTGGATGTGGGGAAGCCTAGTTCGTGGAGGAGGTTGATCATGGCCGCGTTGTCAGGGGCGACGGATGCCTCGAACAGGGTGACTCCGTTCCGGTTGGCCACTTGTGCGAGCTGTCCGAGCAGAATCGACCCCAGACCCTTCCCCCGGAAAGCGTCCGCTATGACCACACCCACCTTCGCCTTGGCACTCTCCTCCCTCTCGTAGAAGGCCAGTCCGACTATCCCCCCCTCGCGGAGGGCCGCGAGCACGTGCACCGCCCCGCCCGGCACTATCCTCTTCGCCAGCTCCTTCCTGTCCTCGGGCGCGCCGAACATCAGCGCGACCGTCCTGTCTGCGAGGCCTGCCACGAACCTCTCGACCAGTCCGAGGTCCCCGCCGTTGAGAGACCTCACCCTGGCCATCGAGCCGTCCGAGAGCACCACGTCGGCGCCCTGCTTCACCTCTGCTCCCTTCGTCACCATGCGGCTTCGAGCCGGCTGGCTCTGCCTCCCCCAATAAACCCTCAGACGATTCTCAAATCCTGCAACGGTGGGCCCGCCAGGGGGCAGATTCTAAAGAGAGCTCGCGCCGAACGGGCTGCTGAGCTGAAGAAAAGATGGGAGCAGGCTGCATCCGAGCGGGAACCTGTGCATCAGCCGATGCGGGTTCGAAGAATTTAAGAAGGGAACGCGGAGGCGCGTCCGAGAGTTGAAACCTGAAAGAAGGACAGGGATGAGTTCGGCCGGCGTAGTGGTCGTACTCCTCGTCCTTTCACTGGGGGTCGTCTCTGTGGTCTACGTGACCTCGACGCAGGCCTCGAATGACCAGCTCACGTCGCAGAATCAGCAGATATCCGCGCTGAAGACCGAGCTGCAGCAGCTGGCGACGAAGTTCGCGCTAGGGCAGGGGACTGCGGGAGCCAACCTCACCCTCCCGGTGATGAATCAGGCGCCGACGATACGGAGCATAGTCGAGACCTGGTATCTTTCGTCGTCCGCCCACCAGGACAGGTTCGACCCGTCGTTCATAATCGTGAACCAGGGGGACACTGTTCGCCTCACTCTCATAGACAACGACACTGTCGCCCATGACTTCGTTATCGGCCCGCCGTACAAGATCATAGTCAACGCGACCGTGCCAGGGCTCGTCAACGACCTCACGGGACAGAACTTCACGACGCCGTCGAGAAACAACTCTCCGGGCGTGACCGTCACAGGCACGCCGGGGAACGTGACCGCCACCTACTCGTTCGTCGCGTCGTATTCGGGGATCTACGAGTTCGTCTGCACGTACCACGCACAGGTGGGGATGATAGGGTACCTTGTGGTGCTCCCCAACGCCGCGTTCTCGACCAAGACCACCACGAGCACGTCAGGGGCAGCGCCCAGCACGGTCTCGGTCAGCATCCTGCCCGGATCCGGGACGAACACTTCGAGCAAGGGCTTCTCCCCGGAGACGATAACCGTGGTCCTTGGCGTCAACAACACGGTGACGTGGACGAACAACGACACCTCCCCCCACACCGTGACCTCGGACGGAGGCACGTTCGACTCTGGGAACCTCGCGCCTGGGCAGTCCTACACGTACACGTTCACGGCCCCGGGGACGTACACTTACCATTGCACGTACCATCCGTGGATGGTGGCCACGGTCATAGTGAAGTCAGGCTAGCGCAGGGCTTCTGCCTGGATGAGTTCGGATAGCTTCTGGAAGTAGAGCCTCGTCGCCATCGGCATGCCGTCCAGGTTCCTGTCTATGGCATCGATGACGTACTTGATGGCCCGCCTCGATGACTTGAACTCGAACTTCATCGGCAATATGGGGTCCTGGATGACGTCGATCGAGTCGACCAGATGGCTGGGGGCATGGGCCCTTGCGTCGCTCGCAATCCTCTGATACCAGCCGGACAGGACGTTTGGGTCGAGGCCGAGCTTGAGGTCCTCGATCTCCTTCAGCAGCCTGTTGAGCACGAGCATCTCTTCGTTAGCCATGGCTCTACGCGGTTGAGATTGCCGAGGGGCCAGTTTAAGGGAAAGTGTGTAAGATTGTTGGTAGCAGTGTCTAGCTGCAACGCATCTCGAACAGCTCGGTCTTCTCGTATTCGGCCTCCCAGACGTGCGTGCTGTTCCTCCCTCTTCTCACAGCGAGGAGCGTGTATCCCTCGGGGGCGTCCTTGTAGGCGCGCTGGAGGATGGACAGGGCGGGCTCAGAGTCCTCGTCGAAGCTCCGCACGACGTGCTGCCTGAACTTCTCGATCTCTTTCATGTAGTCGGAGAGGCAGAGGGTCCTGCCCTGCAGCTTGGATGAAGTGAGGAGCTTCACCTCGGTCCCGCACGCTTCGCACCTGACCTTCTGCATCCCGTCGCTCAAGCAGACCCTGCCGACGCCTACCACCATAGGGAACGTGCCCGGCTGATCTTCTGAGGCCCCGCACATGACGCACTTGGCAAGCCCCTTCGGGGAGTGCTGCAACTCGGCGCAAACCCGCCGCCAATTGATTTAAGGTTGCCCTGAGGGCGCGGGTCCTGATGAGGATAGAGTCCGTAGAGGCGTTCCCCATCAAGATCAAGGTCAAGGAAGACCTTCGCGGCGGCACTTTTGGTTACTCCCATTATCAGACAGTCCTCGTTAGGGCGACCGTGGACGGCGTGGAAGGGTGGGGGGAGGCGATGACTAGGTCTGACCCGGTGGCCACCGCTCTCCTGGTGAGACACCTGGGAAACGGAATCGCGGGCGCAGAGGAGCGGGGGGTGAAGAGCGCCTGGGAGAAGGCATGGAGGGGGCTGCGCATCCGGGGGCACACCAGAGGGGTCGACGTCGAGGCGCTGAGCGGGATCGAGATCGCGCTCCATGACGCTCTGGGGAAGATCCGGAAGGAACCCCTCTGCAGGATCTTTTCGAAGTCCCCCGCCGCAGAGGTGCCTGTGTTCGCAGGCTCGTTCTTCTCGTCGAGGGGGTCGCTGGAGGACCAGGTCGAATTCGCGAGGAGCAGGGGACTGGCCGGAGCGAAGGTCAAGGTGGGGTTCGGCGTCGACAGGGACTTCCGCACGCTCCGGGGGGTGAGGAAGGTCTGGCAGGAGGGGATGCTGGTGGCGGACGCGAACGGCGCGTACGACGCGAAGGGGGCGAGGAAGGCGTGCTCAGCCTTCTCCGGCCTCGGGCTCGCGTGGTTCGAGGAGCCCGTCCTCTCCGACGATCTGGAAGGGTACCGCTCCCTTCGGGGCTCGGAGGTGAAGATCGGCGCCGGCGAGAGCTGGTTCCCAGGGGACTTTCAGGCACCGATCGACGACCGGCTGATCGGGGTGGTCGAGCCGAGCGTCAGCAGGTGCGGAGGGGTGAGGGTGGAGGTCGAGGTCGCAAAGAAGGCAAGGAGAAGTGGGATAGCCTTCTCCCCCATGACGGGGATGAACTCTGCCATCTCGTTGGCCGCGTCCCTGCATGCTGCCGCGGCTGTGGGCACGGTCGGGGTGGAGTACAACCCGTTCCAGAATCCGATCCAGACCGACCTCGCGGCCGGCATGAAAGAGCCCCGTGGGGGGAGGGTGCGGGTCCCGACCGGCGCAGGTCTGGGAATCGAGGTGGACCTCCGCTTCGTCAGGGCGAACGCTGCCTAGCGCCGGTCACAGCAGAGGGACGATGCCGTCCACGTTGGGGAGCTTGGCCAGGAGCCTGCGCCCCTTCGCGTCCTGATCTATCCCGCTCGTCACCAGAATTGGGTCTATGCCAGCTCTAAGGGCGCCCTCTATGTCCGTGTCGAGCTGGTCCCCCACCATCACAGCCTCCTCTCTGCGGCATCCGGCGCGCTTCAGCGCGATCCTGAACATCAGGGGGGAGGGCTTCCCGATTACAGTCGCCCGCTTCCCGCTCGCGTACTCTATGGCCCTGACGAGCGGGCCGGCTGCCATTGCTGGTCCAGTCTTGTACATGAAGAGGGCGGAGTCGTGGGTCGCGACTATTTCCGCTCCCCGCCGCGCGAGCCGAGCCGCGTGGTCGAGTGTTTCGTACGTGACGCCCCTGTCAAGCCCTATGACCACGAAGTCGGCGCTTTCTCCATCGACGCGCGCGTGGCCGCACTTCTTCATCTCGGAGTCGAGCCCTCCTTCCCCTACCAGGAAGTAGGACACAGGCCCGTGCTTCTCGCTGAGGTACTCAGCGGTCATCTGCCCGCTCGTCAGGACCTCCTCCCTTCTGACGGGTATCTCGAAGTCGGCGAGCCTCTGGTATACGGTCTCTGAGGCGTCGGTGCTGTTGTTCGTGAGCACGTAGAGCTTGCGGCCGCGCTCCCTGAGGGCCTCGATTGCCTTGGTCCCGCCTATCTTGACCCTGCTCTCCTTGCCCCTGTAGAAGACGCCGTCGAGGTCGAAGAGGAACAGCCTCTTGTCCCTGAGGAGCCTCTTCACCGCCCGAAGCTCACCTCGCCCGAGCCCGCGTCCACCTCTACCCTGTCCCCTGCTGCGATCTTCGAGTAGGCGTCCCTCGGCACGCCTCCGACGACCGGGATTCCCTTGCCATAGACCGCCTTCGCCATCACAGACCCGATCACAGCGGAGAGGTCGACCCCTTCGGTCACTATGGCCGCCGGATGGTTGCCCTCCCGGACAGTCTCGAGGAACCACGACGAAGCGGTCGTCGACCCCTTCCCGAAGGGATAGAACAGGACCCTCCCTCTGACGTTGGAGCCTCGTATGTCGCTCCTGACGTCGGTCACCTTCCCGGTCGAGGGTTCGACGCCATGGGCGAAGGTGAAGGCCCTGTTGGAGACGAGCGCCTCGCCTCTCGCCTGGCCAGGGACTAGCCCCCTTCCCCTCAGAGTCTGCTTCAAGCGCACACCTCGTCGATTATCTGCTTCTGCGGCGCGTAGCGGATCTTGACCTCCCCCTCTGCCGAGACGATCTCGGCGAGCTTCGCGGAGTTCGTCATCACGACGTCGAAGCCGAGCCGCTTGAGGGGGGAGATCTCCGCGTCGGTGCTGTGAGTGATTCGCGCACCCGCGGCCTCTATGGTCGAGGCGATCCCGGTCCTCCCTGCCATGTCGTAGGCCTGCGAGGACGTGTACGCGTACATCTTGACCCCCTTCTTCAGCTTCCGCCCCTCGAGCATCCTGGCGAGCTCGCCGAGCTCCCCTGCAGAGAGGTGTGGCACCCCGAACGCCACGAGGTCTGGGAGCTCAGTCGTCTGGGTCAGGTCAGATTCCACTTCCTCGAGGGACGACCTCGTCACTTCTATCTCCTCGACCGACTCCCCCTTCGTGGCGTCTCGGAGCGCCCCTGTCCCTGGAGTGATGCCGGGGAGGTGGATCATCGTGACCGGCCCGGCTGCGGCCGCCCCAGCCCCGAGGTGCTTGACCTGGTCCGAGCCCACCCCGGCAGGGAGCCCTGCAAGCACAGGGACGCGGGAACCCGCGCTCTTGCCTATGCAGTATCCGAGGGAACGGTAGTCGAGGTCCGAGAGGTCCCCAGCCGCGACCTTGAAAGCGACCTTCGCGACGCGGTCCTCGTCGTTCAGCATCCCGAACCTCGGGGTCATCCCCAGGATCGCGCACGCGACGTCCATTCCAGCCGTGATCTTGTTCGACCTGCACCCGATGACCGAGTTGGCGAAGACGACCGCGCTCGACTCGGCCCAGGCGACCGTCTCTCCCTGCTTAGGGAAGTTGCAGACCTGATACTGGACGCAGGTCCAGCACCTCATCCCCCCGAGCTTGGCATACGCGTCACAGAGCCTGAACTGCTGCTTGGCGTACTCTTCCGGGATGCCGAAGCTCCTCCAGTTCTGGAGGTCTATGCTCGCCGGGTCGACTGACGTGGGGACTGCGAACTTACCCCCCGCCCCCGCGAACTTCTCGAGGACGTCGATGCCTGCCTCGTGGAGGCTGCTGAAGTGGGCGAGGACGTGGGCAGAGACTATCGGGACCAGGGAGTCGGCCCCCACAGCGTCCCCGACCCCGGTGACGATCTCCATCGCGAGCTGCTTCGCCTCGCCGCCTTCGCCGCGGAGCAGTTTCTCCTGCGCCGAATCGAGATGCAAACGATTGACAGCGGTTTAGTATCAGTTAAAAACTCGTCTCGCGTTCTTCTTCCGTTGAAGTTCTCCTACTTCCTGCCCACCAAGCTTTCCTTCGGTTTCGGGACGCTGGGCACGCTCGGGTCCGAGGCAAAGGCGCTCGGCGCCTCCAGGGCGCTGGTGGTGACGGACAAGGTCATGGTCAGCACGGGAATCGCCCAGCGCGCTACGGAGAGCCTTGGGATAGCGTTCGACGTCTTCGATGGCGTCGAAGCCGAGCCGAGGATAGAGGTAGCCCAGGCAGTTGCGGACAGGGCGAGGTCGGCGAAGTACGATCTGGTGGTCGGCGTAGGAGGCGGGAGCTCCATGGATATGGCCAAGGTCGCTGCCGGCTTCGCGACCAACGAAGGGCCCGCCAGGTCCTTCGTAGGCAACAACCTCTTCTCCAAGAAGCCTCTGCCGTCGATAATGGTGCCTACCACCGCGGGGACTGGCGCCGAGCTGACGGTCACGTCGATGGTGACTGTCGAGGGGCACAAGCAGTGGATCAACAGCCAGCTCCTCCTGCCGTCTGTGGCAGTGGTGGACCCCGACCTCACGATGAGCATGCCCCAAGGCGTCACCGCGGCGACCGGGATGGACGCGCTCTGCCACAACACAGAGGCGTACCTCTCGAGCCTGGCCAGCCCGATCACCGACTCGGCCGCCCTCGAAGGCGTCCGGCTCATCGTCCAGAACCTGGAGAAGGCGTTCGATTCGGGAGGCGACAGGATGGCGAGGGAATCGATGAGCCTCGGCGCTCTGATGGGGGGCATCGCCCTCCAGGCGAAGATGGTCTACGGGCACTCGATAGGATACACGATCGCGACCAGGTTCAGGCTGGCGCACGGCGTCTCCTGCGGCCTGCCGCTCCCGTACATCATCTCGAACTACGCCGTCGCGTGCGCACCGAAGATGAAGAAGCTCGCTGAAGCCTACGGCGTCCCCCCCGACGACGACCCTGCTGAACTCGGCAGGGCGGTCGCAGAGAAGGCCAGGGGGATCGCTGAGCACCTGAAGATCCCCACCACCCTGAAGGAGCTGGGGGTCGCCGAGTCTGACCTGCCTACCCTTGCCGAGGAGTGCCTGGAAATGTACCCGAGGCCGAACAGCCCGCTGGTCTTCGACAGGCGGAGCATGAGCGAATTCTACAGGCGGATGTGGGAAGGGAACCTGGAAGGCTAGACAAATCTTAAACACATGAAGAAGATGCTAGCGGGAGATTCGTCATGAAGATGTTCATTCAGGGGCAGCCGGCGGACGCGCAGGGGGCAGACACGATCAGGGTGGCGAACCCCGCGACCGGGGAGATTGTCGACTCGGTCCCGAAGGGGGGAAGGGAGGACGCGAAGAGGGCCATCGACGCTGCGAGTGATGCGTTCAAGGTCTGGTCGGAGAAGCCTGCGCTCGAGCGTTCCCGGACGCTGCTGAAGATATCGGAGACCGTTAGGGCCAACGTCGAGGACCTCGGCAGGACACTCACGCTGGAGCAGGGGAAGCCCCTCGGGGAGGCGAAGAGCGAGATCAACTCCTTCGCCAACACCTGCGAATACTACGCCGGACTGATAGGGAGGGAGAGGGGGGCCCAGACCCCGTTCTCGACCGGGGAGGGGTTCTTCATCGTAACGAAGAGGCCGCTCGGGGTGGTCGGGGCGATCCTGCCCTGGAACTTTCCTGTTTCGCTCATGGGGTGGAAGGTGGCGCCGGGGCTGGCCGCAGGAGACACGTTCGTGGTGAAGCCCGCAAGCACGACGCCGATCACAGACATCAAGGTCGCAAGCCTGATGGTGAAGGCTGGGCTGCCGCCTGGGGCAGTGAACGTGGTCACAGGTCCCGGAGGGGTGGTGGGGGAGGAGCTCCTCGACAACCCGAAGATCGCGAAGATCGCCTTCACAGGCGAGACCGGGACAGGGAAGCGCATAATGGAGGGCTCGTCGAAGTCGATCAAGCGGCTCACCCTGGAGCTTGGGGGCTCCGACCCGATGATCGTCTGCGACGACGCTGACCTGGCGCTGGCAGTAGAAGGGGCGGCGTGGGGGAGGTTCAGGAACTGCGGCCAGTCTTGCACCTCAGTGAAGAGGCTCTTCCTCTTCGACTCGATCGCAGACGAGTTCATCAGAGCATTCGTGGAGAAGGTGAAGACGATCAGGGTGGGCAACGGGCTCGACGCGTCGACCCACATGGGTCCGGTGCACACGGCCGAGCAGAGGGGGAAGGTCGAGAAGATGGTCGAAGACGCGGAGAACAGAGGCGCGAAGGACATCGTGAAGGGCGGAAGGCCGACAGACAAGGCGCTGCAGCAGGGGACGTTCTACGCGCCGGCGGTCCTTGGCGGCGTCGACTACGACGCGATGATGGCGAAAGAGGAGTGCTTCGGGCCTGCGCTCCCGATATTCAGGGTCAAGGACCTCGAGGAGGCGCTCGAGAGGGCCAACGACACGCCGTACGGGCTCGGGTCGTCCGTATGGACGAAGGACGTCGAGAAGGCGTACCATGCTGCGGAGAGGATACAGGCAGGCACGACGTGGGTCAACTCGCCCCCGATCGCCCGGGCAGAGGTCCCCTTCGGCGGGTTCAAGCAGAGCGGGTTCGGGCGCGAGCTCGGGATCGAGGGCCTGGACCACTACTACGAGACGAAGAGCATCCAGTTTCTGGAGTACGGCAAGGGCAAGAAGTGGGCGTTCCCGATCAACTGAAGGCAGCTAGCGCGGGCCCGCCCTGACATCCCTCTGGTAGTACTTCGCCCAGGCGTTGTTGAGCGGGAACGCGAGCCTCTTGCCTATGACCCTCTCGAGCCAGATCGGTACGAGGAACTTTCGGTTGACGTCGAAGTAACCGTAGTACTTCTCGTCGCCTGTCTCGGCCTCTGCGAGCACCTGCCTGGCGGCGAAGTCCCCGCAGAAGGTCGCCCACGGGAGACCCACGCAGCCGAGGACCCTGTGAACCCATGGGGCGTCGGGCTCCCTCAGCACGGTGGGGAGCAGGTCCCTCGTCATGTCGATCCTCCCCATCCAGAACTGGATGAACCGCACCGAGCTCAGCTGCGGGAACGCCCTCCTGAACCCGGATATCACGTGGTCGACGACCCCGGAGGTGGTCGAGTCGTGCCTCGCGTAGGTAGTCAGCAGGCTACCCCCGCCGAGAAGGAGCCGCTTCGACCCGGTCATCCTGTAGTAGGAGTAGACGAGGTCCGAGTCCCAGCACTGGAAGGGCTCCAGGGGGAACATCGATTTCTGCTCAGCCGCGCTGAGCGGCTCGGTGATCGAGAGGAAGGTCTGCTCGTGATAGACGTTCCACGCGTACCGGTTCAGCTCCGGGCCCAGCTTGTCGGCGCAGAAGATTATCTGGTCAGCGGTGACCGACCCCATGTGCGTCTTCACTGTGTGGCCGGACAGGGCCACGGCCCGCGAGGACTCGTAGACGCCCACGCCGCCGTCGATGAGCATCCCTTTGAGCCCCTGGGCGTATCTCAGGCCGTCGACCCCGTAGGTGTTCCTGTACCTTACGGCTGCGGTGTACCCGCTGCTCCCGATCGCAGACCGCAGCTCGTCCCCCATGTAGATCTGCGAGTCGTACCCCAGCCCCCTCCTAGAGGAGTCCTCCTCCTGGACAGCCTTGATGCCACCCTTCCCCTTGCCTAGAAAGAGGCTGTCCTGCTTCTGGAGGTCGCAGTCGAATCCGCCCTTTCCGATGAGCTCGAGCATCCGTTCGATCCCCCGGACGGGGACCGCCCAGAGGTCTTTCGCGCCCTGGATCCCGAACCTCCGGACGAGCTGGGACAGCTCCAGCTCGCTGTCCGGGGTCAGGAAGCCCGCGCTCTTCCCGGTCGAGCTCCCGCCGCAGATGTTCCCTTCGAGCAGCACGACCTTCTTCCCCGTGCCCATGAGCCTCGCTGCCGCGGCCAGCCCCGCGGCCCCTCCGCCGACCACCAATACGTCGCACTTCAGGTCCTCCCGCAGCGGGGGCTGTATGGGGCGCCTCGTGCCTATGAGCGTCGTGAACCACCAGTTCTGTAGAAGCGTGGGTCACTCATCCTCCCCGTTCTGGTCCTTGGGTCCCCTTCCCGCCATCCCTGTAAGCCAGGATGCCACGGAAAGGTGCCGTTCGGCCAAATTCTCGTCCTTGAACCAGATCACACGCGCACGGAAGGTGTCGTCACTTGAGAATATGCCCACCACCTTCCCCTCGTTAGACGGGTCCACGACCGGGAGGCTGTCCACGCCGGATTCGGCCAGCCTGTCGGCTGCTGCCCGGGACGGCTCGTCCGGGTATGCGAACGTCTTCGGACGCGAGGAAAGCTCGCCTACGGTCAGGCCCGTGCCGTCCGTTCTCTTCATCAGCCTGCCGACGTCTTCGGCGGGAAGGTAGTCGACCAGTTCGCCCTTCTCGTCGACGACAGGGTAGCCGATGCGGACCCCTTCCCTCGAGACCTTCGACAGGAACTCCCTGATCGGGGTATCTCTCTTTACCTGTTCGAAGTCCGTGTGCATCACCCGCGAGACCGGGACCTGCTCCAGGACGTCGACCTGGTACTCCCTCGAGATGTGCACCCCCCTCCGCGCCACCTTCTCGGTCAGGATGGAACGCTTCATCGTGAAGACGGTCACGAAGTCGGCCACGAGCGCCCCCACGAGGAGCGGGGGGAGGGAGCCCACGTTGCGGGTCAGCTCCAGCGTGAAGACCACACCCGTGAACGGCGACCTCATCACGCCGCCGAGCATTGCGCCCATGCTCACGGCAGCGAAGAGCGTGGTCATCCCCGGCGGGAGGAACAGGGCCTCGAGGGAGCCGAGGGCCGCCCCCATCATCAGGAGAGGCGCCAGCACGCCGCCCGACGTCCCCGAGCCGAGAGATATCGACCAGATCGCCGCTTTGACGACGAGTAGTGCCGCCGCGCCGCCGACCGCGATCTTCCCGAGGAGGAGGAGGTCGATCGAGTCGTACCCTACGCCAAGCGCCCGCGGGGCCAGGAGTCCGCCTACCCCGACCGCGATGCTCCCCAGCGCGGGCCACCACATCCAATGGATCGGGAGCTTCCTGAAGGCGTCCTCCGCTGCGTAGACTGCGTATGTCAGGGCGGTGGAGGCGAGCCCGGCTATCAAACCGATTGCCAGCGCTGACAGCATGATCACCCAGTCCACAGCGGGGGTTGCCGGGAGGGGGAAGAGGGGGGCGTCACTCAGAAGGGACCATCGGACGACGGTCGCGGTGATGCTCGCCAGCCCTACCGGGATCAGGCTCCGCGGCCTCCACTCGAAGAGGAGGAGCTCCACGGCCAGCAGGACCGCGGCGACTGGCGTGTTGAAGGTGGCAGCCATGCCTGCCGCCGCCCCTGCGACGAGCAGGGTCTTCCTCTCCGAGGAGGTGACCCTCAGAGTCTGCCCCAGGACCGAGCCGAACGACCCCCCTGTCATGATGATCGGACCCTCGGCGCCGAACGGACCTCCTGACCCGATCGAGACCGCGGTGGACAGGGGCTTGAGTATCGTGACCTTGGGCTCGAGCTTGCTCTTGTTGATCAGAATGGCCTCGAGGGCTTCGGGGATCCCGTGCCCCCTTATCCTGTCTGAGCCGTACTTCGCCATCAGGCCGACCACGATGCCGCCTATGACAGGGACGCCCACGGCCAGGTAGCCGAGCTGGTTCCCGGCCGGGGAGACGAAGGCGGTCGAGAGCCTGCCGTAGTACATGAGGTTCGTGAAGAACCCTATCAGGTAGAGGAGCGCGACAGCTATGAAAGCGCCCGCGGCCCCGATGGCGACCGCGACCGCGCTGATTAGGACGACGCGCCTGTTCGCAGTCGGGAAGTCCCCCAGCTTGTCAACGCCCAGCGGTTCTCTCGTCGAATATACCCTCCGGTGGTAAATCGAACCGGCTCCTGCGTGTTGCTATTTACAACTTCCTGAGCGCAGACATCGACGCAGCCCTAGGCGGATGGGCGGGCGGCCACGTTGACCATCCAGTGGACGCCGAACCTGTCCGTCACCATGCCGAAGGTGTCCCCCCAGAACTGCTTGGCGAGCGGCATGTCGACCTTGCCTCCCTTGGCGAGGGCGTCGAAGACCGCCGTGAGCTTTCCGGCGTCACCGCCGGTTATGCTCATGTGGACGTTGTCCCCTACGGTCATCTTCATGCTAGGATGGACGTCGCTCGCCATTATCGTCATCTGCCCGCTCTTCAGTACCGCATGGACTATCAGGTCCTTCTCGGCTGGGGTCCGTGCCATCTTGACATCCCCGAAGGACTGCATGCTGAGTTCCCCTCCGAGGACCGACTGGTAGAACTTCATGGCTTCCCTGGCATTGCCGTTGAAGTTCAGGTACGGGTTGAGTGCTGGGTCCATGACCCTCGACCGCTCCGCTTCTATTTAAGAAATGGAAACGCCCGCTGGGCAATGTCTAAATAGAGTTCTCAAACGCCGATGAAAGAAAATGGCCCAGTTCGCCAGGATAAAGCTCACCAGCACCAACCTCCCCGAGCTTGAGAAGGTGGCAAGCGACATCAGGGAGATAGCAGACAAGACCGGGGTCAAGGTGAGGGGTCCTCAGCCGCTCCCGACCAAGAGGCTGAAGATCACGACCCGGAAGGCGCCGACTGGCGAGGGGAGCCACACCTTCGACCACTGGCAGCTGAGGGTCCACAGAAGGATACTCGACGTCCAGCCTGACGACAGGACCATGAGGCAGATCACGAAGCTGAGGATACCTGAAGACGTGAAGGTTGAGCTGATACTTACTTCCTAGACCTGCTTCTTCACCCAGGCTATAGTCCGCTGCAGCCCCTCCTCGAGGGACAGTTCGTGCTCGTACCTGAGCTCTGACTTCACCCTGTCGAGGGACGGGTAGCTGATCTGCGGCTCCGCCTCGAGCTGGGTCCTGGGCGGGGCGAGGGTGAGCTGGGACTTCGAGCCCGTCAGCGACTTGACCGTCTCCGCCAGCTCCCTGATCGTGACCGGCCGCTCGCCGCCGAAGTTGTACGCCCGGCCCACCGCCTTCTCCTCCCTCAGTATCGTGAGCGCCAGCTTCGCGAAGTTGACCGCGTGCGTCGGGGACGTGGTATCCCTGCCGCCGTTGAACAGCGTGAGCGGCTCGTCCTTCAGGCACGCCCTGATGAACCTGATAGTCGCCCTGCTGGGCTGGTCGTACTCGCCGAAGAGGAGCCAGCTCCTCGTCAGCGAGACCGGGAGCCCCTTCGTCTTGAAGAAGCTCATGGCCATGTTCTCCAGCACGACCTTGGAGTAGTCATAGGGCACGCGGGGGTCGAACGGCGTGTCCTCGGTCACCGGGTTAGACTTGGGCGCGCCGTAGACGTTTGCTGAAGACGTGCACAGGATCCTCGACACCTTCTTGCGGTTGGCGAGCTCGAGCATGTTCAGGCTCCCCATGCAGTTCACGTCGAAACAGAGCTTGGGGTCCTCCACCGTCTTCTTGATCTCGGTTATCGCAGCCATGTGTATGATTGCGTCGAAGTCCAGCGACGCGAGGGTGCCGAAGACGAACTCCTTGTCGAGCAGGTTCCCTGAGACCTCCCATCCCGTGAGGTCGGTCGGGATCGTCTCCACGCCGTTCTGCTTCAGGTAGGCGACCAGGTTCCTGCCGACCATCCCGGACGCGCCCGTGACGAGGACCTTCATCAGACGGCCCGGCCGTGGACGATTCTATTTAAGGAGAGGAGACGATCCCTGACTTCTTCGACATCTCTTCGACCAGCGCAGGGTCGACCACGCCGTACCCGACGATCTCCGCCCCGTCGGCCATGGTCATCGGGAGCCTCGAGACGTAGTAGGGGACCTCGAACCCGCCGGCCGCGCTTTCCCCTTCGGCCTCGTATCTCTTGACCCAGGCCCCGCGGGCCAGCTCGAAGCAGTACGCAGCTGTGACCCTCCTCTCGCCGAACCCCCCACCCCTCCCCCCCGCCGCGAGGGAGCCCGCGCCGATCTTCAGCACGAAGAGCCTGTTCTCCTGGCCGCCGGGGCGCAGGTCGACGTCCTTCTCCGAGATGACGACAGCCCTGGAGCTCCCCAAGAGATGAGACGCCAGCTCTTCGAGCGGGTTCACGCCGGAAGAGCGTTGGTCCGGCGTATAAAGGGTCAGGACTTCCGTTTGAGGAAGTCCGTCAGGATGACCTTCGCGTCAGGGGTGACCGGGCCACCCTCCAGGAGGTTGCGCAGCTCGCCTTCGGTGACCTCCCTGACCCCGTCAAGCTCCGCAGGGTCTATGGTGCAGGGGGAGTCGGTCCGGCACGTGAAGAGGGAGACCCATTCGTGCTCCGTGAGCCCATTGTAGGAAAGCGCTGGCATCATGTACTTCCTGACGGGCGCGAGCCGGCCTTCCAGTCCGAGCTCTTCCTTCAGCTCCCTCTTGGCCGCGGCCTCGTATCCTTCGCCCTGCCTGACGTGCCCCGTGCTGGAGATGGTCAGGAGGCCCGGCTGCCACATGTCGCGCAGGCTGCGCCTCTGCAGGACGAAGCGGCCGTCGGACCTTGTCACGAGGACTGCGACCGCCCTGTGCAGGAGGCTCCCCTCGAGGCACCGCCTGATGGTGGCGCTCCCCACGACCCGGTCGTGGGCGTCGACCAGGTCGACCATCTCGTCGTCTGGCAAGCTGCCGTCTACCTGGAGGCGCACAGGAAAAGGGCTTCGGCTTCCTCCTTCGTGGATATCACCTGGACCTGCAGGTCTACGGCCTTGCGCCTCACCCTCTGGAAGAGCTCTGAGTCGAGGTTGGAGTTCGTGTTGAACGAAAGGACGAAGGAGACTCTGCCGGCCGAGATCGAAGCAAGGACCTCGGGGAGCCGCGTCCGGAGGGCAGCCTCGTCGAGCTCCTCCACCTCGATCCCAAGCCTCCGGAACCCCGCGAGGAGGCCGGACGTCCCGGCACCGTCCTGCCAGGGCTCTAGGAGCATGATGCCCGTCTCCCCCTTCCTCGGGATCTTGTGCCCGGTCGCGAGGAACGCCTGTGAGAGCGCGTCTGCGAACGTCGCCCCGAAGCAGGCCACCTCTCCGGTGGAGCGCATCTCGACCCCGAGCTTCGGGTCGGACCCGTCCATCTGCAGGAACGAGAACTGGGGAGCCTTGACGGCGAAGCGCGCGGGCTCTTCGACGTCCGTCGTCCGCTTCAGCTTCCCTCCGTTCATCACCGGGGCCACCAGGTCGATGAGGTCCACCCCCGTGGCCTTGCAGACGAAGGGGAGGGACCGCGAGGCCCTGAGGTTGCACTCTATCACGTACACAGAAGCGCCCCGGACAAGGAACTGAATGTTCAGCGGGCCTTTCGCCCTGAGCTCCCTGGCTATGGCCCTCGTGTAGGCCCTGATCTTCTCCTTGGCCCCCTTCGGCACCGTCAACGTCGGGATGGACATTATCGCGTCCCCTGAGTGCACCCCCGCGTCCTGGACGTGCTCGATGATGGCGCCGATCACCGTATCCCTGCCGTCCGAAACGGCGTCGACTTCGACCTCGCGGGCCCCGCCCAGGAACTCGCTCACTACCACTGGGTAGTCGGGGTTCACTTCCGCAGCCCTGGTGATGTAGGTCTCCAGCTCCGAGGGGTCCCAGACGACCCTCATCGCCGAGCCGCTGAGGACGTGGGACGGTCTTACGATCACCGGGTACCCGACGCGGGCGCAGAAGGTGGCCGCTTCGGCTGGCGAGCGGAAGGATCCCCACGCGGGCTGTGGGATCCCGAGGCGGTCGAGGAGGGCGCTGAACTTGGCCCTGTCCTCGGCAGACTCGATGGACTGGGATGACGTCCCGAGGACGACCACCCCGCGCTTCTCGAGGCTCTCGGCTAAGTCGTTGGGGGTCTGGCCGCCGACGCAGAGGACTATCCCTTCCGGCCTCTCCCTGTCATATATCGCGAGAAGTCGCTCGACGGTGAGCTCTTCGAAGTAGAGCCTGTCGCTCATGTCGAAGTCCGTCGACACGGTCTCCGGGTTGCAGTTGACTACTATCACCTCGTCGTACCCGTTCTGCCTGAGGGCCCAGGCCATGTTCATCGTCCCCCAGTCGAACTCGACCGAGCTCCCTATCCTGTATGGCCCGGCGCCGAGCACCATGACCTTCCTCCTGCCCGTCGCAGGCGCCTCGTCGATCGCGGCCCCGAACGTCTGGTAGAGGTAGTTGGTCCTCGCGGGCCACTCCCCCGCGAGCGTGTCTATGACCTTGGTCACAGGCGTGACGCCGAGTCGCACCCGCGCCTCGCGGACCCTGTCCTCCCCCAGGCCCAGGAGGTCCCCTATCTGCCTGTCCGAGAAACCGAGCTTCTTTGCCATGGACAGGGTCTCCCTGCCGGGGACCGCGCCCGGCTGCCCGGACTCGAGGAAGGCGTGGAAGTCGACGACGTTCTTGAACTTGGAGACGAACCAGGGATCCACTTCGCTCCGCGCCGCGACGTCCGCTTCGTCCATCCCCGCCCGGAGCGCGTCCGCGAGGTCGAATGCTATCGTGTCGCTAGGCTGCTCGAGCCTGGCCGCAGCGTCGCGCCTGTGGGGAGGCCTGCTCCTTGTCCTGACGACACCGTCAAGCTGGGGGTTCGCCATGCGCGCCGCCTTCTGGATCGCCTCCTCGAAGCCGCGGCCGATGGCCATCACCTCCCCTATCGACTTCATGGACGTGCCTATCCCCCTCAGCGCCCCGTCGAACTTGACAGTGTCCCACCTGGGCATCTTCACGACCAGGTAGTCGAGGGAGGGCTCGAAGAGCGCCGAGGTGACGCCGGAGACCTTGTTCTTGAGCTCGGTGAGGCGGTATCCGAGGGCGAGCTTCGCAGCGATGTACGCAAGGGGGTAGCCTGTGGCCTTCGACGCGAGCGCGGAAGACCGTGAGAGCCTCGCGTTGATCTCGATCGCGGCATAGCGCTCGGACGACGGGTGCAGCGCGAACTGCATGTTGCACTCGCCCACGATTCCGCACGTCCCAGCCGCCCTGAGCGACGCCGCCCTGAGCGCGTGGTACTCGGAGTTCGAGAGGGTCTGCGACGGCGCGACGACGATGTTGTCGCCCGTGTGCACGCGCATCCCGAGCATGTTCTCCATGTTGCAGACGACCATGCCGTTCCCCTCCCCGTCGCGCATGATCTCGTACTCGATCTGCTTCCAGCGGCCTAGGTATTCCTCGACGAGGACCTGGTGGGCGATCGAGCTGTTGAGACCGCGCTCGACCACAGCCGCAAGCTCCGCGTGATTCTTCGCGACCCCGCCCCCCTTCCCTCCGAGGGTGTAGGCGACCCTGACCATGACAGGGAAGCCGAGTTCCGCAGCGACGCGCCCCGCCTCGTCGACGGAGTAGACTGCAGAGCTCCGGGGGACCGGGACGCCGCACGCAATCATCGTCTGCTTGAACAGGTCTCTGTCCTCCGTCAGCTGGATTGCCCTGATCGGCGTGCCGAGGACCTTGACGCCGTACCTCTCGAGGACCCCCGCCTCGGCCAGGCCTATGCCGCAGTTCAGCGCGGTCTGCCCGCCGAACCCCAGGAGGATGCCGTCGGGGCGCTCCTGCTCGATCACCCCCGCGACCGTGGGGACGGACACGGGGACGAAGTGGATGTGGTCTGAGAACTGCGAGCTCGTCTGTATGGTCGCGACGTTCGGGTTCACCAGGACCGAGCTCACGCCCTCCTCCTTGAGCGCCTTCAGGCACTGGCTCCCGGAGTAGTCGAACTCGCCCGCTTCGCCGACCTTGATGGCCCCGCTCCCTATCACGAGCACCTTCTTCACGCCTTCACGCTTCGAGCTACCCCACCCTCCTGCGCCTGCCGCCGGTCATCTCGGCAAACATGTCGAAGACGAAGGCAGTGTCACATGGCCCCGGCGTCGCCTCCGGGTGGAACTGGACCGCCATGCAGGGCCGGGACGAGTGGAAGACCCCCTCGACTGTCCTGTCGTCTGCGTTGACGAACCAAGGCTTCAGCTCCGTGCGCTTCAGCGTGCCCTCCGAGAGCGCGTAACCGTGGTTCTGGCTGGTGACGTACCCTCGCCCGGACGTGAGGTCTACGCAGGGCTTGTTCTGGCCCCGGTGCCCGTACTTCAGCTTGAACGTCTCGGCGCCCTGCGACATGCCGACGACCTGCTCTCCGAGGCAGATGCCGAGCAGGGGCACCTCAGAATCCACGAGCTCGCCGACGCACCTTGCCGTCTCGCCCAGGACCTTCGGGTCGCCGGGCCCGTTGCAGACCACCACCCCGACGGGGTCGAACTTCATGACGTCCGAGTACGCCGAGTCGTATGGGAGGCGGACCACCTGGAAGCCCCGCTGGAGGAGATTCCTGACTATCCCGTACTTCGTCCCGCAGTCGATGATCACCACCCTCTTCTCTGAGTCCCCGTGAATGACCGGCTTCTCCACGCTGACCCCTTTGACGAAGTTCTGCGAAGAGTAGCTGGCCGCCTTGCTGAGCCGCTCCTGCAGGCGCCCGCGGTCGAGGGCCTCCCTGCCGTTCGCCAGGACCCCCATCATGACCCCAGCCTCGCGCAGCCGGGTCACGAGGGCCCGCGTGTCCACCCCCTGTATGCCCGGGATCCCCTCCCTGTCCATCCACCTTGCCAGGGACATCCTTGACGCCCAGTGACTGGGCGCCTCGCACGCTTCCTGGACGACTATGCCTTTCACTCTGATGAGGTCGGACTCGAAGCAGCGCGGAAGACCGTACCCGTCCCTGTCTTCACGGGCCGGCACCCCGTAGTTCCCTACGAGCGGGTAGGTGAAGCAGAGTATCTGGCCCGCATACGAGGGGTCGGTCATGGACTCGGGGTACCCCACCATGCCTGTGTTGAAGACGACCTCGCCCACCGAATCGAGCTCTGCGCCGAAGCCGCGCCCGAAGAAGGTCGAGCCGTCCTCGAGAACAAGCAGCGCCTCCTTCCTCGGCTCGAACACTCTAAGAAAGAAGACCTCCGTCGTTCGAGCTTTAAGGATTCACGGGATGCAGGGCTCCGAATTCACAGAAGAGTGCAAGGCCGGGCCCGCGATGCGGTGCCGGTCAGGCCTGCGTCCCGACTCCTCGGGCCTCTAAGACTTATATTGCGTTCCGAAACAGATGCAGGTCGGGCTCAACATTTCGGTCTCCGAATTCCTGAGAAGAGACGTCATCAGCGCCCGGGACTTCAAACGCGATCATTTCGAGTACATCCTCCGCGCCGTTGAGGATCTCGAGAAGAGCCCTGGAAGCCTCGATGGTGCGCTCAGAGGGAAGCTGGCCGCTCTCCTGTTCTTCGAGCCGTCCACGCGGACCTACTCGAGCTTCCAGATCGCGGCTGAACGCCTCGGCATGAAGGTCACCGGGTTCGCAGGGCCAACTGGGTCTTCGATCACGAAGGGGGAGACGCTCCACGACACCGTCAAGATGTTCGAGGGGTACGGCGCAGACGTCTTCGTCATAAGGCACAACAGGATGGGGGCTGCGAGCTTCGCAGCAGAGATCTCAGACACCCCGGTGATAAGCGCGGGGGACGGGAGCAGGGAGCACCCGACCCAGGCGATGGTGGACCTCTACGCGATCAAGAGGGCGTTCGGCAGGATCGACGGGCTGAAGGTCGGGATGCTCGGGGACCTGCGATACGGGCGGACGTCGTCTTCGCTAGCCTACGCGCTCTCCAACTACGACGTCGAGATAACCTTCATCGCGCCCGAAGCGCTGCAGATGAGGCCAGAGGTGATCCACTTCCTCACGCGCCGGGGCGTGACGCCGAAGAAGGAGAGCGCCCTGAAGGACGTCGCCCGCGCGCTGGACGTGCTCTACGTCACACGGATACAGAAAGAGAGGATCCCCGACCCTACGGAGTTCGAGAAGGTGAAGGGGATGTACGAGGTGAATCTGGAGGCGCTCAGGGAGGCGAAGCCGTCCCTGAAGGTGCTCCATCCTCTGCCGAGGGTCGACGAGCTCAGCGCCGAGCTGGACGGCACCAGCTACGCGCACTACTTCACACAGGCAGCAGGAGGCCTCCCGCTGAGGATGGTCCTCCTGAACCTGATCCTCGGAGGGGGGCGCTAGATGGCAGAGAAGGGCAAGGACCATCTCCTCGTGAACAAGATCGGGGAGGGGACCGTGATCGACCACATACCTGACTGGAAGGCGGAGACCGTGGTCCAGGTCCTCAGGCTCGACAAGCTGGCCAGGATGCAGGCCGACGCCTCGGTGGCCACACTCCAGAACGTCACGAGCGGGAAGCTCGGGAGGAAGGACATAGTCAAGGTCGACGGGTGGCACGTTGATGAAAAGGACGCGGACATCCTGTCCCTGGTCTTCCCCAGCATAACCGTCAACTACATCGAGGAAGGACAGGTCTCGAAGTATCAGCCGAAAGTGCCGGACACGATCGAAGGCAGGATAAGGTGCCCGGAGCTGGGGTGCATCTCGAACGCCGAAAGGGAGCCCGTGGTCTCCAGGTTCGCCACCCTCAAGCATGAGAGGCTCCTCCAGTGCCGCTACTGCGACACCCTCATCAGCTTCGACAGCGTGCCTGACCATGTGAGGACCTAGAGCAGATGGAGTACGACCTCGTCCTCGAGGGGAGGGTCGTGGCTCCGGGCGGTCTCCTTGAGGCGGAGGTGGGCGTCTCGGAGGGGGTCATCGCGGCTGTCGGGCATGGGCTGCGGGGCGCGAGGAGGATCAGGACCGGCGGCTGCCTGATATTCCCTGGCTTCGTCGACGTCCACGTCCACCTGCGCGAGCCGGGGTGGGAGCACAAGGAGGACTTCCGCACGGGGACGCTCGCCGCTGTCCACGGCGGAGTCACAACTGTCGCGGACATGCCGAACAACCCAGTCCCGGTCACTTCGGCTGCAGCCGCCGAGGCGAAGAAGCGGCTCGCAGAAGAGAAGGCCCTCGTCGACGTCAGGCTCTACGGTGGGGTGCTGCCTGGAGGCCTGCAGAGGATCAGGGAGATGGCCGGCAGCGTGGCAGGGTACAAGATCTACATGTCAGAGAGCACCGGGACCGGCGCGTATCCCGAGGCGGAGCTCGGGGCGGCCTTCGACGCGGTCGCTGCCACCCGGAAGCCTGTGAGCCTCCACTGCGAGCGGCAGTCCGTAATCGACAGGATGAAGATGGAGCTGGAAGGGAGGGTGTCGCCTGACCTTCACTGCGACCTTCGGCCCCCAGACGCCGAAATCCAGTCGGTGAAGGGAGTGGTCGAGGCGCTCAGGAGGGTCCCCGGGCTGAGGGCCAACGTGTGCCACGCGTCCACTGCGGGGGCGGTCGGCCTCGTCAAATCCGCCAGGGAGCAGGGGTTGAACCTCAGCTGCGAGGCCACGCTCCACCACCTCTACTTCAGCCGGAGGGCCCTGTCGGAGAACGTGATGCTGAAGACAAATCCACCCCTGAGGGGCGAGGAGGACAGACAGGCGCTCCTGAGCGGCGTCAGGGGGGGCGCGGTTTCATTCCTTGTCACCGACCATGCGCCTCATCTGGAGTCAGAGAAGCTGGAGAGGGGCCTGGCCGGGGTCCCAGGGCTGGACGACTACAGCCACGTCGTCTCCTGGCTGATCAGAGGACAGGAGACCGACCCGCTGACCATCGCCAGGGTCGCAGCCTCGAACCCCTCGAGGTTCCTGGGCCTTGGCGACAGGGGAGAGATCGCTGTAGGGAGGAGGGCCGACTTCAGCGTGGTGGACCTGCGCTCCCCCGAAAAGGTGACGGGCGAAGGCGTGCGGAGCAAGTGCGGATGGTCACCCTACGAAGGGAGGGAGTTCCCGGGAAGGGCGAGGTGGACGATAAGCGGAGGGGAGGTGCTAATGGACGACTTCGAGATCGCGGCCTAGCCTTCCGCAGCCGGGGTCGGACCTGCCGGAGGGGCGGGGTTGGTCGCGGCCTCGTACATCTTGGGAGTCTTGCCGTAGTACACGTAGATGACAATCAGCGCCACTATGGCGAGGAGGATCAGCGCGAGCTCGTACTGTATCGGGATGAGGTAGGCGAGCGAAAGCGCGGCCATGACGACCCCCCACGCGGAGTAGTAGCTCCGGTCCTTGCGGTCGACGACCATGAAAGCAGCGGCGATGGTCCAGAGCCCCCCGAGTATGAGGACGAGGGACAGCGTAGCCTGAGGCGAGAAAGAGCCGAGGAGCCCGACTGCCACCGCGAACAGCACGGCCAAGACCATCCCGACCCCCCAAGTGGGCTTCAAGCCGCCTGCCTCTGCGCCGGCCCGCTCCTGGGTTCGATATTAAGGGCTCGCTGGGGGCGACACCTGAGGGGACGGGTAAGGCCCGAACCTCTCCTCGTAGGCCTGCGCCAGACGGAGCAGCCCTGCTTCGTCGAAGAGCCTCCCCACGAGCTGGACGCCGAGCGGGACCCCGTTCGCCTGTCCGGAGGGGATCGAGAGGACAGGGCAGCCGACGTAGTTGAAGGGGATTGGCAGGCGGTTCATGGCCGAATAGAGCGACACGTCCTTCCCCTTGACGCTCGCTGACGGCTGGTCCAGCAGCGGGGCGGGGACTGTCGTCGTCGGGAGCGCGAGGAAGTCGAAGTCGCCCATCGTGGCCGAGAACCGCTCTATGACCGACGGCCGCGCGTTGATGGCCGCGACGTAGTCGACGGCGAGGATGTCCCTCCCCAGCTCCATGAGCCTCCGCACGTCGTCCCCGTACAGCTCCGGCGTGCTCTCGAGCCACCTGCGGTGGAAGGCGGTCGCCTCGGCCCTCCTGATCGGGACCCACCTGTCGTAGGCTTCGCCCATCCAGTCGGGGCTGACCTCGCCGACGCTGCACCCCAGCTCCCTGAGCTTGGAGGCGAAAGAGGAGAGGTCGTGTTCGACCACGGGGTCGATGGTGTCCTGCATGTAGCCGCGTATCACCCCGATGCGCGGGGGGGAGAAGGGACCAGAGAGGGCGGAAAGGAAGTCAGGGAGCTCGGCCTCCGCAGTCGTCACGTCCTCCTTTTCGTGCCCCGAGATGGTCTGGAGCATCGCGCCCGTGTCCCACGCGGTGGACGCGAGGACCCCTACCACGTCAAGCGAAGACGCCAGGGGGATCACGCCGAGTCTGCTCACCCGCCCGTAGGTCGGCTTGAGCCCGAGGACGCCGCAGAGCCCGGCCGGGATCCTCACCGAGCCCCCAGTGTCAGTGCCAAGCGCCCCCGCCGCCATGCCTGTGGCCACGGCCACCGCCGAGCCGCCGCTCGACCCTCCCGATATCCTCCTGACGTCCCAGGGGTTCCTCACCGAGCCGAAGTGCGGGTTGATGCTCGTGCTGCCTGCTGCGAACTCGTGGAGGTTGGTCGTCCCAATCAGCACCGCCCCGGCGAGCTTCAGCCTCCTGATCACCTCCGCGTCGTAGGTGGCGACGTTGCTCGCGAGTATCTTCGACCCGGCCGTGCACCTGACGCCGTCGATGTAGATGAGGTCCTTGACAGCTATGGGGACGCCGTCGAGCGGGCCGAGGGGGGAGCCCTCTCTGAACCTCCTGTCGGACTCCTCCGCCGCCTTCAGCGCCGAGTCCCCCAACACTGTGATGAAACAGTTCAGGGTGCCGTTGAGGAGGTCGATCCTGCGGAGGGACTCTCTTACTGCTGCAGTGGGGAGAATCGAGCCGGCGCGGTACGCTGCGCCCAGTCCTCGGATGGTCCTCGGGTCTGCGGCGGGTGGGCCACGGGGTGTCAAGCGGGAAGACCAGCTAGTGCCAGCGGTAGTAGGCGGGGTGGCCTTCCTTCACAGCGACGAAGGTGCCGCTCATGGTCGCAGTGGCCGAGCCGTCCACCTTGAGCTCCCCCGAGACGCTGACCCTGTCCCCCTCTATCTTGGTGGCCCAGGCGGTCAGCTGCCATTTCTTGTCGAGGGGGGTAGGCTTCAGGAACCTGACTGTGTACTCGGCGGTCACGGTCCCTGGAGCCGTCGCGAACCCCTTCGCCTTCATCAGGGCGTAGGTCGCGGCCCAGTTGCCGTGGCAGTCCATCAGCACGGAGATGACGCCGCCGCTGCCGAAGTTTCCGAAGGCGACGTGGTGCTTCTTGGGGGTCCACTCGGCGATCACCGTGTCCCCGAACGGGACGCTCTTCAGGTGGAGCCCTTCCTTGTTCTTCGGCCCGCAGCCGAAGCAGACGCCGTGGGGCGCGTACCTGTCCTGGAGGCTCTCTGTCACAGCTCTCGGGGCTCCGCCTGCAAGCACCGGCTTATGAGAATATGAGTGTGAGGCCCCCGCTTCAGCGCAGGCCATCGTTCCGCAATGATTTTACCCACCGGCCCGCGGTCCATGTGACGGACATTGCCGGACCTAGCGCAGGGGGAGCAGTCGCTCTTGACAATTGGAACGGGCGCGTCGGGGCAGTTCACTGTGGATGCCAACCTCGTCGTCACCGGGAGGACCTGCGTGCTGGGCAGCAGCGGGAGCGGAAAGAGCTACGCAGTGGGCGTCCTCTGCGAGGAGCTCTGCAGGAACGAGGTCCCTTTCGCGATAGTGGACACCGAAGGGGAGCACACCGGCCTCAAGGAGAAGTTCGAGACGATCTGGGTGGGGGAGGACAGGGACAGCGACCTCTCCTGGGACGGCCTGGACCTGACAGACCTGGCGCGTCAGGCCCCCGACATCTCGCCCCTCATCCTGGACGTGTCAGACCTAACAGACCCGAAGGAGAAGGTCTCCACCTTCATCACGGCCCTCTACGGGGCGCTGACGGAGCGCAGGACCCCGTACCTTGTGGTCGTCGAGGAGGCTGACAAGTTCGTCCCCCAGTACGGCCAGCGAGTGCCGATATTCGCGGAGGTGGCGAGGAGGGGGAGGAAGAGAGGGATGGGGCTGATGATCTGCTCCCAGCGCCCCTCGCTCGTGGACAAGAACGTGCTGAGCCAGTGCGGGAACCAGCTGATAGGCAAGCTGATCATCCAGAACGACCTGCAGTCGGTCGCGCAGTTCTTCCCCGGCAAAGGGCTCCCGAAGGGGCTTACCACGCTGAAGGCCGGGCAGTTCTTCGCGATGGGAGGGTTCGCACCGCTGCCGTCCCTGATCACGGTCAAGAAACGGCTGACGAGGCCCGGCGGGATCACGCCTTCGCTCGCGAAGAGGGTGGTGAAGAAATATGTCGGACCGATGAAAGCCGCGGCCGAGCAGCCTTTGGAGCAGGAAGCGACATCCAGGGCGCGGGCAGGGAAGACGGCTCTCGGACTGCGCCCGTCAGTCAACATCGAAGACATCCCGGTCACCGTCAGGAGGGAGAGGAGCTTCGGGATCTTCGGCCCCAGGGAGACGGTGACGGAGGTGACCCAGCAGTACAGGACGCTCATCCAGCTCGGCATCAGGAAGAGGCGGGGGTTCCTCAAGCGGAGGTTCGAGACAGTGTACGCGTACCTGGACGGGGCGACCGGGAAGGAGGTCCTGGTCGGACGGGGGCTGGAGGTGATCAAGGGGTTCGAGAAGCTCCTCGAGCTGTCGACCCTGCAGGTGGAGGTCCTCAGGGAGGTGAAGCCGGACACGGACACAAGCGCGATAGACGTCGCCAGCGCCCTGGGGGAGTCTAGGTCGACGGTGTCCAGGGTGCTGAACCTTCTCAACGAGAAGAGGCTCGTCCGGACGATAGAGGTCAGGAATAGGAAGCTCTACAGGAGGCTTACCGACCTGCCGGGGGAGCCATCCGAGTTCGTCCCCCTGGAGCTGGAAGAGGTGGACATCGAGAAGGCGAGGGTGGTCCCTCCCAAGATCAAGGAAGGGGACGTGAGAGACGCGGTCAAGGGCCTCTGGGAGGGTGCGGACGTAGACAGCTTCGAGCCGTTCCTCTACCCTGTGTTCAGGGTCGAGCTCGTGGTGAGGCGGAAGCACAGGCAGGTCCTGGTCGACGGAAGGAGCGGTAGAGAGCTCGCGTTCTAGTCCCCGACTGGGACCGCAGGCAGGTCTGCCGGGCCGATGCAGGCCGGAGCCCGATATGGCTCCTCTCACGCAGTGGCCGCGCCCGCCACCTCAAGGAATAGGGAACGGGTCCGGAGGCTTCTCAACATTGGGAATTGTGCTCTTGATTTAATATGAAGAGGGGGGCGAATCGCTGAAGTCATGCAACGCCATGCCGGACCCCTTGCGAAAGAGTTCATGGGCAAAGGGGTCGTTACCCTCTTACAGGACGTGTCGGTCGACAAGGCGATCAGGGCGATGGACGAGCACAACATCGGCAGCGTCGTCGTGCTCGACGCCCTTGGCCCGTGCGGAGTCTTCACTGAGAGGGACCTGCTCAGCAGGATCCTCGCGAGAGGGAAGGACCCGGCTGCGACGACGATAGCCGAGGTCATGTCGCCGAAGTTCCCCTCCATCAAGTCTTCGCAGACCCTTGAGGAGACCGCGGCCGCCATGATAGACAAGAAGAGCAGGCTGCTGGTGTTCGAGGGCCCGGACCTGGCCGGGATAGTGACGCCGACGGACCTGGTGAGGGTGATCAAGGGCATCCCGGACGACTTCTCGATACTGAAGGTCATATCGACCCGGGTCGTCACCGTGCTCCCTGAGACGCCGATGGACGTGGTGGTCAAGCTGATGGACGAGAAGAAGATCGGGAGCGTCCTGCTGGCAGAGGATGACCACTGGACCGGGATATTCACCGAGCGCGACCTGCTGAAGAAGATACTCGCACCGAAGCGAAGGCTGGACACGCCTGTGAGGAGCGTCGCTTCCATGCCGCTCGTGACCGCCGAGCCCGGCATACTCGGGAGGGAGGCGGCCGGGACGATGGCCCTCCACGGGTTCAAGCGGCTCCCGCTGACGCTCAAGGGGGAGGGGATCGGGATAGTCACGGCAAGAGACGTGGTGGAGGCGTTCGCCACGGCCAGCAGGCCGAGCGCTCCCCGCGTCAACTGGGTCCAGTGGAACTGAGGACCGCGCAGACTACGGCTGGAGGGCCTCGCTGGCCCGGACAAGCGCTTCGAGCTTCTTGCCGCCCGCCTCCGAGGCCTCGAACCTGACCCGTGCCACCGGCCTCCGGATGCTGATCACCCTCGTCAGGTCGGACGGGGTCCCCAGCACGACCGCGTCGCAGGCCACAGCGTTGATGCTCCGTTCGAGCTCGCTGAGCTGCGCTGCGCTGTAGCCCAGCGCAGGGATGACCCTGCCCAGCTTCGGGAACCTCTGGTACGCCTTCCTTATCGAGCCGACTGCCTTGGGTCTCGGGTCGACCAGCGTGGCCTTCAGCCCCCTCGCGGCCACCGCCCCCGCGCCCTCGGACAGCCCCCCGTGGGTAACGGACGGTCCGTCCTCGACCACGAGGACCCTCTTCTTTCTCACGAGCTCAGGCCTGTCGAGGGTGGCCACCGAGTTCGTCTGGACCAGCGCAGCCTTCGGGTTGAGGCCCCTGCACGCCCGCGCCAGGGCGTCCACCGCCTTCTTCGGCGCGACGTTCACCTTGTTGATGACGAGCACGTCGGCCAGCCTGACGTTCGTCTCCCCTGGGTAGTACCTCGACTCGTCGCCTGGCCTCATCGGGTCGACGACCGTTATCGTCAGGTCGGGCCTGTAGAAGCTGAAGTCGTTGTTCCCGCCGTCCCAGATGATGACGTCCCCCTCCTTCTCGGCCTTGGCCAGGATCGCGCCGTAGTCGACGCCGGCGTACACGACGATCCCCTTGTCGATGTGCCCCTCGTATTCCTCCCTCTCTTCGATGGTAGCGTGGTACCTGTCGAGGTCTTCGTGGGTCTGGAACCTCTGGACCGCGACCGAGAGGTCCCCGTAAGGCATGGGGTGCCTGACCACGACCGGCTTCAGGCCCATCTTGAGCAGGATGTCGACGACCATCCGGCTGATCGTGCTCTTGCCTGCGCCAGTCCTGTCTGCGACCACGGCCACGACCGGCTTGGAGGACCCGAGCATCGTGTCCCGCGGGCCGAGGAGGTGGAAGCTCGCCCCCTTGGACTGCGCCCTTGCGGCCAGGCCCATCACGTAGCTGCCTGAGACGTCGCTGTAGGCGAAGTAGACGTCCGTGACCTGGAAGGACTCGATGAGCGATTCCAGCTTTTCTTCAGGATAGATCGGGATTCCGTCCGGGTAGGACGGGCCGGCCAAGGACGCCGGGAAGGTCCTGTCGGCTATGTACGGGATCTGGGTCGCGGTGAAAGCCACCACCCGGTAGTCGGGGTCGTTCTTGAAGTAGACCAGGAAGTCGTGGAAGTCCCGGCCTGCAGCTCCCATGATTATCGCGTTCTTGGGCATTTCATGACACCTGAGCCCGTCCCAGTTTCATCGTATATAACAGAGAGGCCGATTCCTATCAATGGGAATGCGGCCCCGTCAGGCTTGAAGCGCCGGGGGTAGGATTCGAACCCACGCGACCCGAAGGTCACGGGCTCTCTTGGGTGGACTCAAGGCCCGCGCATTAACCACTCTGCCACCCCGGCGCTGTTCCGGCACGTCCGATGCTGTCTTCTTATCCTTTAGCAGTGAACGCGGTGGTCGGTCGCGGGCGCCGCCGCTCCCGCTGCGGGGGAGGGCTCGAGCAAGGGTTTTACCACGAATGCGGGGACCGGCCTGCGTTGGAAGCGCGAGTCCGGCCCGCCCGGGAGTCAGACAGGGAGCCGCTGATGAGTTTCATCAAGGACGTCTGGGGAGGGCACGACTACATCCCCAACGTCTGGGATGAATGGCTCCGGGACAGGCGCGGCAAGATGTTCGTCGTGGAAGTCGACGGCGTGCCCGTAGGCATGAACAGGGTGAGCTTCCCACAGGACGGCTCGGCCTGGTTCCAGGGGGCGAGGATCCACCCCGAATACCGTGGGAAAGGGCTCGCCACCATGCTCGGAGAGAACTCGATGAAGTTCGCAGCGGAGCGGGGTCTGCGCGTCTTCAGGCTGACGACCGGCTCCCGCAACTACGCGTCGCGGCGGCAGACGGCCAGGATGCAGTTCAGCGAGTTGGCGAGGTTCAGCGTCTACGAACCCCCGAAGAAGAGGGGGAAGGCCGACAGGATTCAGAGGGTAACGGGCGCGGAGGCGAAGGAGGCGATGCGCCTCGTCAGGCGGTCGAGTGAGTTCCAACTCGGGGCGGGGATGTACTGGCATGACTTCGCAGTGGCGTCTCTGACACCGAAGGTGTTCGCTGGCCTTGTGGACAGGGGAGCGGTGTACCGGCTGGGAGGGGCTGTAGCCGTAGTCGACGTGGGTGGAGAGGGTTTCGAGACCTGGGAAGAGATCGGCTTCATCTGCGGCCCGGTCGCTGACTCTGCCAAGCTGGTGAAGTCGGCCCTGGGGCGGGTGAAGGGCGCAGATGCGAGGTGGGTGTTCATCCCACAGAGATCCCGTCTGATAGCCAGTCTGAGGAGAGCCGGATTCACGAGGAGCTTTTCGCAGATCGTCTACGAACGGAAGGCCGCCAACGGTTAAAACGAGCGCAGGGCCGTCCGGGCCCATGGACAGCAGTTCTGGCAAGATAACCGTCCTCGGGGCGGGCCTGATGGGGCACGGCATAGCCCAGGTCGCGTCCCAGGTCGGAGGGTACGACGTCTCGATCTTGGACGTGGAGCAGAGGTTCTTGGACAACGGAATGAAGATGATAAGGGACAGCGTGGGGAAGTTCGTAGAGAAGGGGAAGGTCTCAAAGGAGGAAGGGGAGGCGGCGCTGAAGAGGATACACCCGACCCTCGACCTGGCGGAGGCGGTCAGGGGGAGCTCCCTCGTGATAGAAGCGGCCACGGAGGATCCCAAGCTCAAGCTCGACCTCTACAGGAGGGTGGCTGGCCTTGTCGGGGACGACACGATAGTTGCGTCGAACACGTCCTCCATCAGCATAACGCTACTCGCGTCTGCGAGCCGCCGCCCGGAGAACGTCTGCGGCATGCACTTCTTCAACCCGCCTCAGCTGATGCCGCTGGTCGAGATAATCAGGGGGAAGAGGACCTCGGACTGGACCGTCGACAGGGTCAGGGAGGTCTCCAAGAAGCTCGGCAAGGAGACAGTCCTCTGCAAGAAGGACTCGCCGGGGTTCATAGTGAACAGGATCCTCGTCCCAGCGCTGAACGAGGCGGTGTTCCTCGTCCAGGAGGGGGTCGCAGACCCCGAGGACATAGACAAGGCGGTCAAGCTGGGCCTCAACTGGCCCATGGGGCCGCTGCAGCTCCTCGATTACGTCGGACTTGACACCACCCTGAACATAACGCAGGTGTTCATGCAGGAGTTTCAGGACTCGAAGTACCGGCCATCCCCTCTGCTCAGAGAGATGGTCAGGTCAGGAGACCTTGGAAGAAAGAGTGGCAGAGGGTTCCACAGCTGGAAGAGCGCGTCCGACACGAAAGGGAAGTAAGGACTTTGGCCGCGGGGTCCGTCAGGAGCATCGAAGGCATTCGGCCGGTCCACGTAGGTCCGCTCAGGATGGCGCGCTTCGTGGAGGGGATCACCCCTCTGCTTCTGAACGCCCCGACGCCCGACGGACTCAAGGGTCCTTTGATCGAGCTCGTAAGCCGAGGCCTGCCCTCGGCTGCAGTCAGCCGCCCCTGATGATCGGCAGAATCGCAGAGGGCGGGAATCTGACGTAGATGTCAGACGTGGTCGGAGACTCGGAGGACGCGCAGAACTTGTGGGTGGTCACCACGAACTTGGCGTCACCCACCTGAATCCTGTGGTCAGTCACCGACCCCCTGTATTCTCTCGCTAGCACCTTGCCGCGGACCTCGTTCGGGCCCCCGGTGGGGGTCCTGCTCAGAGGTATCTCGTTGAACCTGATAGCCACGTGGGTGGAGTTCTTCGGGATTGGCTCGGGGCGCTCACAGACGAACTGTGCTTTCATCTCGGGGACCCGAAAGACCGCCTTGCGCCCCTCGTCGGAGAATTCCTCGAACTCGCTCTTGAAGATGTTGGCTTTCCCTATGAACTCGACCACGAACGGGGTCGAGGGCTCCGAGTAGAGCTCTTCTGGAGACCCTTCCTGGACGACAGCCCCCTTGTCGATGAGCAGGATTCTGTCCGAGATGACGAAGGCCTCCTCCTGGTCGTGAGTCACAAAGACCGACGTCAGACCCAGCCTCTTGAGGAGGGACCGGAGCTCTCCCCTCATCCTCTCCCGCACCTTCATGTCGAGGTTGCTGAGGGGCTCGTCGAGCAGGATGACGTCGGGCTCATAGGAAAGGCTCCTCGCAAGAGCCACCCTCTGCTGCTGACCTCCGCTCAGCTGTGACGGGTACCTCTTCGCCAGATCTGGAAGCCCCACCAGCTCGAGAGCGGCTGCGATCTTTTTCTCTCGCTCGTGCTTCGCGAGCTTCCTGCTGTGCAGGCAGTAGTCGATGTTGTCGTGAACGGTCATGTGGGGCCACAGGGCATAGCTCTGGAACACGAGGCCGAGCCTGCGTTTCTCTGGCGGGACCATGACGTGTTTGCTCGGAGAGGCCACCAGCTTCCCGTCGAGGAAGATGTCGCCCTTCGTGATGTCCTCCAGGCCCGCCAACGACCTTAGAATCGTGGTCTTCCCACACCCGGAAGGCCCGAGGAGGCCGACAACCTCCCCCTTGTCGACCTTGAACGAGACATCGTTGACCGCAAGTACGCCGCCGAAGCTCTTGACCAGGCCTTGCACCTCAATCTTCGGGGGGCCTGAGTCGGGCATCCACGGTCACGGCGCCTGTCGGCTATTTTAGACTTGCCCGGGCCGAGCAAGCGTTTTAATCACCGCGGCGGTCGCAAGTCTCGAGTTGGCCTCAAAGAACAACATCGGCGAGATGACGACGGCTGAGGTCGCTGAAGCACTTGGAAATGGGGTGGACGTTGTCGTCCTCCCTGTAGGGGCCATGGAACAGCACGGGCCCCACGGTCTGATAGGCACCGACTCCTTTCTGGCTCAGGTTGTGGCCGAAAAGGTCGCTGTAAAGCTAGGGGCGCTGCTGGCGCCTCTGATGCCCTACGGGCTCTCGAGTTCGCACATGAACTTCAAGGGGACCATGAGCCTGTCCCCTGAGGCGTTCACCCTCTTCTCCAGGGACGTGCTCACGAGCCTGATACATCACGGGTTCAGGAAGATCGTGATAGTCAACGGAAACGAGCCGAACTACTACCCGCTGATAATGGTGGCCAGGAGCCTGAGGGAGGAGACCGGCGTCCTGATCACCCTGTCCAACTGGTACTCGGCCCTCCAGGAGTGTTGGAAGGACCTCCCCGGAGTGAAGGGGACGGAGAAGGCTGAGTGGAAGTGGCCTTACTTCATGGCGCATGGCGGGCTCCTTGAGACTGCCGGGTCGATGGCCTACAAGCAGGGCCTGGTCAGGTTGGACCTGGCCGCCACCTATGGATCCGAAAGGAGGGAGGCGTTTTCAAACCCGGTGGTGAGCCTCCCGTCGAGGATCGACGAAGTGACCCAGAAAGGGAGCTACGGAGACCCGAGGGGAGCCACCCCCGAGCTGGGGAGGATCTGGACTGACCTGGCGGCCGAGAGAATAGTCGACAAGCTGAGAGCAGCCTGGGACACAGCAGCGAAGAAGCCCTAACGGAGGAAAGCGTCAGCGAAGGTCTCCATGCTGGAATAGTCTCCGTCCTGCCAACCCGGGAAGATGAGCATCAGTTCCTCGAAGCCCATTGATGCGAGCGAGTTCACTCTCCTCCTGCACTCTTCGACTGTGCCGAAGACGGCGCTGAGGTTGTTCAGCCGTTCGGTCATCTCGGCGTCAGACAGATGTGCGGTTCTGGAGGCTCTCGACAGACTGAGGGAGTACTCCGCCTGGCTTTCCCCGATGACCGTCCCCCCGTCCCCGCAGTAGATGGACTTCTTCAGCCCGCGGCGCGAGCCTATCTTTTCTGCCAGGTCCTGGAGCTCTGCCTTCGAGGACATCTTCCTCTTTTCGCCTGTCCCCGAGTACGGGAGAACGTTGACGCCATAGGCGTCCCCCGCGCCCGCGGCTTCCAGCACGGCGTCGCTTCTTCCCGCGACCCAGACCCTCGGCTTCTTTGCCGGAGAAGGGAGGCAGACCGCGCCCTTCAACGTGAAATGGCTCCCTCGGAAGTCCACCTTCGAACCGCTCCAGAGCAGGTTCAAGACCTGAAGCGATTCCGAGAGCGCGGAAACGCGGTCCCGCAGGCTGGGGAAGGGGTAACCGTATGCGGCGTGCTCGGAATCATCGTAGCCCACCCCTATCCCGAGGTCGACCCTCCCCCCAGATATTTCTGACGCGGTCGCGACAAGCTTGGCCAAGATCGCCGGGTTTCTGAAGGAGTTACAGGTGGCGAGACTCCCCAGTCTGATCTTGGTGGTCGAGGCTGCGAGGGCCGATATGGTCGTCCAGCACTCCAGGATCGGGAGTCCATCTCTCTGAAGGTGGTCAGACACCCATGCCGAGTCGAAGCCGAGCTCCTCTGCCTTTCCTGCTGCGTCGGCTACGCCCCTGAAGGAAACAGAGTAGGGGAGGAA